>CBHWED010000017.1:0-27454 GCA_966112795.1 uncultured bacterium | reverse complement strand
TCGGAGGACGACAGTGAGAAAGGAGGCCAGCGATGGCCAAGAAGATCGAAGGCTATATCAAGCTGCAGGTCCCTGCCGGCAGCGCCACCCCGTCCCCGCCGATCGGCCCCGCGCTCGGTCAGCGCGGCGTGAACATCATGGAGTTCTGCAAGGCGTTCAACGCCTCGACGCAGGAGCTCGAGAAGGGCATGCCGATCCCGACGGTGATCACGGTCTATGCCGACCGTTCGTTCACCTTCATCACCAAGACCCCGCCGGCGAGCTTCCTGATCAAGAAGGCGGCCAACCTCAAGTCGGGCTCGAAGGAGCCGGGCAAGGTCTCGGCCGGCAAGATCGCCCGCTCGAAGCTGGCCGAAATCGCCGAGGTCAAGATGAAGGACCTCAACGCCAACGACATCGAGGCGGCGACGAAGATCATCGAAGGCTCCGCTCGCGCGATGGGCCTCGAAGTGGTGGAGGGCTGACGCAATGGCCAAGCTGACCAAGAAGCAGAAGCTGCTCGCCGAGAAGGTCGACGCGGAGAAGCTCTACGGCTTCGACGAAGCGCTCGCGCTGCTCAAGGACGTCGCCAGCAAGAAGTTCGACGAGACCGTCGAAGTGGCGATGAACCTCGGCGTCGATCCGCGCCACGCCGACCAGATGGTCCGCGGCATGGTCTCGCTCCCGAGCGGCACAGGCAAGGACATGAAGGTCGCGGTGTTCGCCAAGGGCGACAAGGCCGAGGAAGCGCTCAAGGCGGGCGCCGACAAGGTCGGTGCCGAGGACCTGATGGAAGACATGCAGGCCGGCAACCTCGACTACGACCGCGTGATCGCGACCCCCGACATGATGGGCGTTGTCGGCCGTCTCGGTAAGGTGCTCGGTCCGAAGGGCCTGATGCCGAACCCGAAGCTCGGCACGGTGACCCCGAACGTCGCGCAGGCGGTCAAGGACGCCAAGGGCGGCCAGGTCGAGTTCCGCGTCGAGAAGATGGGCATCATCCACTCGGGCATCGGCAAGCTGTCGTTCACCGAGGACCAGCTGCGCACGAACTTCAAGGCGCTGACCGACGCGATCGTCAAGGCCAAGCCGAGCGGCGCCAAGGGCAAGTACGTCAAGAAGGTCTCGCTGACCTCGTCGATGGGCCCGGGCCTCAAGATCGACCTGGCCGAGGTCGAGGGCGCGTAAGCGCCTTCGCTCGCAGACCCGCGCTCGCGCGGGGCAGGAATCACCAAGGGGGCCGGCGGAGCGATCCGCCGGCCCTTTTTGTCGGGTGACCGGCGGACGCTGCTTTTGGCCAGGAGCAGAAGCGCAACCGGCGGGCCTAGCGCGCCGCATCGGCGGCGGCATCGATCCCTCGTTTCGCCGCCGCTTCCGCGCCGGTCAGCCGGGCGCGATGCGCTTGGACCCGCGCGCGCAGCGCATCGTGACGCGCCTTCAACATCGTCTTGGCTTCTTCCTTGAACGGAACGGACTTCCCGGCGACCTCCCGGTCGGCGAGGTCGCCGGTCATGGCGACGTACTCGTCGGTGGCGAGGTTGCTGACGCATGTAGCGGCGTTGGTGATGGCGATGCTGGTCGCAACGGCATTGTCCGTGGTGGCGATGCTGGTTGCCACCTTGTTGTCCGTTCGCCGGAGAGACTCGCGGACCCGCGCATCGAACCTCTCGAGTTCCGCCTCGCTCGAGACGTTGACGAACCCGCCGCCGCCCGCGTGAGCGACCGCCGTCAGCTTCGCGGCCTCGTTCGACGGCAGATTGAAGCCGATCACATTGACGATGGCCCGCGTGCGCCCGCTGTTGATCCGCCGGGCGGAAGCCACAGGATCGCCGCCGCACGTTTCTTCCCCATCGGACACCACATAGATAATCTGCTCCCCGGGCGTGGAGGAGGCCGTCAGGAGCGCCTCGGCACGATCGAGCCCGGCGGCAAGCGGTGTCCAGCCCACCGCGCGGACCCGCCCCAACCCCGAGCGAAGCTGCCCCCGATCGGTCGACATCGGTGCGAGCACATCGATGGCCGAACAGGACTTCGCCTTGCCAGCTTCGCTGTTGTCGCCGCGTTGCCCGAAAACCAGCAGAGAGGTCTGCACCGCCGGTGGAAGCCCGGCGACGAAGCCGAGCGCCGCCTCGCGCGCCAGCTCGAGCTTTGTCTTTCCGCCCATCCGCCCGGCCATCGAACCGGAGCCATCGATCATCACGATCACGCGTGTCGGGGGAACTTGTGGAGCGATACCACCGGCGGGATCCTTCAAGGCGGGAAGCCGGAGCTCCACATTCTTGAAGCACGCGTCCGGGTCCTTCGTCGTGAAGCTCGCGACATAGGCCCGCGCTTCCGCCGACCCGCCTGCGGCCGCGTCTTGAATGGCGGAGCTGTCGCGATCGGCGGTCGTGTTCCGGTCGTTCCCACGACCTCCGCAGCCGGCAACGGCAAGTGCAAGGGCGCAGGTTGTTGCAGAGCGAGATAGAGCAGTGACCATTGTTGGCTCGTATCGATATCGGCGGGGCTTCCTGCACCAAAAATCCCACAGTCGGTGAATGTCTCCCGCCAGCAGACGAAATCGCTTTCCTACAGGAGAGCGTTCCGCATATGTTCTGATTATGCCCGAAACGATTCGCTGCTCCCGAGCCCGCCTCCTGGCCTTCCACCCGGTGCCGGTCCGCACCCGCGCCGACGGCTGGATCCCTGTCCGCCAGGCCGAGTTCATCGGCATGCTTGCCGAAACCGGCTCGGTCGCGGCGGCGGCCCGGTTCGTCGGGATGGCGCGCGAGACCGCCTACCGGTTGCGGCGCATGCCCGGGGCCGAGGAGTTCGCGCGGGCGTGGGACGTGGCGCTGGTGATCGCCGGAGTCAGGCAGCCGGGCCAGGCGCCGCGCACACCACGTTCGCGGAAGGTCACACACGCGCCGACCTGGCGCATGATCGTCGACGGCCGGTGGCAGCCGGTCCTGCGCCGCGGCAAGTACGCCGGAAGCGTGCAAAAAGCCGACAATTCCGCGGTTCTTGGCTATCTCGCGCAGCTCGACCGCTCGTTCCGCGCGATGCAGAAAGACTTGCGCCGCGAGCTAAGGTCACAGGCTGAAACGGGCCGTTCTGCGTCAACCCTTCGGGGTGTCCGGAAAGGACCGTGACCGCAGGTCGATCAGCGCCCGCGGCGCCACCAGGCGGGCGGCGGGGTGCGGGCGATCAGGTCGGCCATGGCCCACGTGCCGGCGGCGATCATTAGGGTTACGGCGTTGCCGAACCAGTTCATCGGGTCGGTCGGCGCAGCGACCAGACGCGGCAACCACACGAGCACCGCGAAGCCCGTGAACATCGCCGCGGCCAGCCGCGCCGCCAGCAGCGCCAGCGGCCCGGCAAGCAGCGCGATCCCCGCGGCGATGTCGGCGACGCCGGTCGCCAGCGCCCAGAAGCGCTGCCCCGGCGGAATCCACGCGGGCACGAAGTCGGCGGTTTCCTTGACGTAGAGCAGGTGCGCGGTCCCGAACGCGAGCAGGCACAGCCCGAGCCCGACGCGCAAGGCGTGCGCCGTCGGCCCGGCGCGCTTGCCGCGCGCGGCCACCACAGCGAGCCCGCCCAGCACCACCGCCATCTGCTCGGAGAACCCGAGCCACATCGCGAACAGCGTCGGCTGGCCGGCGATCCGCCCGGCCCAGCCTGCGGCGAACACCAGCGATACCGCCGCCACCGCGAGCGCCGCGGGCCGCTCCCAGCGGCGCACGAGCAGCGCGATCCCGCTGGCGGCGAGGATCGCTCCCGCGGCGTAGGCGAACAGCGCGCGCTGCGGCAGCGCGTCGGGCACCGGCTGCCAGGTGCCCGAGAAGTCGCCCCAGGCGAGCATGACCGCGCCGAGCAGCAGCGCGGCCAGTCCATAGACGCGACTTCCCACCATCGGCCCGCTCCCCACCAGCCCTCGGCACGAAGCTAGTCCGCCACGCGGGCGATGGAAAGCTTCGCCGCCTTGCGCGTTGAGCTCGCTGGAGGGCCGGCGACACGGCCCGGAGCGGAGCACCCACGACATGATGAGCTTCATCGACAGTGCCAGCGACGTGCTCGCCCTCGAGATCTCCGGCAAAATCACCGGCGAGGACCTCGACGCGATCATGGACGTGCTCGACCGTGCCATGGCCAACCACGACAAGGTCCACGTCTTCGTCGAGACCAAGGCGATCGGCGGGCTCGAGCTCTCCAGCCTGCCCGGCTACACGGCCCGCGCGCTACCGCTGTTCGGCAAGTTCGGCAAGTTCGGCCGCGTCGCGGTCGTCGCCGACCAGGCCTGGGTCCGCGCCGGCACCCGGCTCGAGAGCGCGGTGCTGCCGAACATCAATTTCCGCGTCTATATGCCCGAGGAGCGCGGCGAGGCGCTCGCCTGGGTCAAGGGTTCTCCGGCCGCCTAGCGCCCGGCCTCGCGCAGCTGCGCGTCGACGTGCAGCTCCGCGCCGACCACGTCGCGAAAGGTGCCGAGCAGGTTGCCGCGGTGCCACACGTCCCAGCGGCGCCCGCCGAACAGCCCGCCCTTGCGGGCCACGATCAGGTGCCGCCGGTAGGGGCGCCAGTCTGCATGATCCACGGCCGCTACTCGCCGCGCGCCGGCTGGATCACCTCGATGATCCGCAGCCGGCGGCACGCGCCGAGCCGGTTGGGCCAGTCGATCGCGCTGCCGCGCCGCATCCCGATCAGCCCGGCGCCGACCGGGGTCAGCACCGAGACGCGACCGTGCTCGAGGTCGGCCGCGCGCGGATAGACCAGCTCGACCGCGTGCTCCTCGCCGGTCTCCTCGTCGAGGAACACGACTTGCGAGCCCATCGTGACGACGTCGGCGGGCAGGCTGTCGACGCTGCAGAACTCCGCGCGCGACAGCTCCTCGAGCAGCAGCGCTGCCGCCGCCGAGGGCTTGTCGCGCGCGGCGCAGGCGAGGGTGAACAGGAGGTCGCCCTCGGCTTCGGAAAGGGTGATCGGCGGCCGCACCGGGGCCGCGGGTGAAACAGGCATGCTCATGATCCTTGAGAAACGGATCCGCCGCGCGGACCGCTTGAATGTTTCTGTTGGGAGACCCCGAGCTCTGCGAAGGGGTGAGGGAATGCGAGCCCGGGGCTAGATGCCTGCGAGCAGCTGGCCGCCGTAGTATCGGAAACGGACGGGCGCGGTGTGCATGGTTCGATGATGGGGGCGTGCGGCGCGAAGTCAAGACGGTGCCGGCGCGAACGAGGCCGGCGGACGGATCCGCCGGCCTCTTGGTCAGCCCGGACTTACTTGTCCCAGCCGCGCTCTTCCTTGTGCGCGTCGTAGACGCCTTGGGCGCCCATGAAGTCCGGCGCGTTCATCCACGAATCGTAGATGGTCATGCCGAAGCCGAGGCTGGTGCCGGCCGAGATCGCGCCGTTGGTCGCGAACGACTCGTTGTCGTTGAAGTAGCCCGAGTTCTCCCACGGGAAGTCGGAATCGATCGGGTGGTGCGTCGATTCGAAGTTGAACTTCGCGTACTCGGTGCTGAGGTTGGCGTAGCCGTTGAGGCTCAGGTGGACGAGCTCGTGCAGCATGCCGCCGATCATCCCCTGGCCCTGCAGGTTCGGATCGGCATAGCTGCCGGGTCCCGCAAAGGCGCTCGCCAGCAGCGTGTCGGTCATGTTGGTGCGGTCCGCCGCGCCGACGCCGGGGTTGGCCGGCGGAACGTCGGTGATGACGAACTTGACCCCCTTGGCGAGGTCGACCAGCTCGCCGGCGGTGATCGTCTTGCCGCCGGGCAGCGGCAGCGGAGTGTTCCGCGGCAGCTTGCTCGCTTCGGCGATGATCTTGGCCAGCGCGTCGGCGACGTTCTTGGCGGCCTGCTCGGCCTGGGCCTGGTTGGCGGCGTTGCTGATGTTCACGTTGATCCGGATTTCCATGCCCGTCTGGGCCTGGTTGTCGGGCGTGAACTCGCCACCGTAGGCCTCCACCGCGCTCGTGGACGTCGACGAGACGTATGTGGTCGAAGCGGGGAAACCGCCACCCGATGCGACGCGGGCGGTAACGACGATGATGCTCATGGACTTTCTCCGACCCGGGGGCGGCGAGGCGGCCTGTCCGCCTCTCGACCGATCCCGAGTCGAGGAACCATTTGGAAGGAAATTTCCTACACAATGCCTACAAAATCGCGGCTCATCATCGACTTGATCGAAGGAATTTACCTAGACATGTAGGGAATGAGCGCGAACAGATAGCGAACATATCCATTTCGGAGGAAAATCCGGATGCTGATTCGCGTCGAACAATGTCTCCGCAAATTCCGCATTCCGCCGAGCCGATTCGGCCGCGACGCACTCGGCGATCCCTGCCTGGTTTTCGAATTGCGCGACGGGCGCGAGTTGCGTCCGGCGACGGCCGCGCGGCTCAGGGCCTATCTCGACGAGCTCGAGGCGGGCGCGGTGGATGGGCGCCAATGACCCCCACCACGCGGGCAGGCCGCGCCTCTTTCGCGATCGCGCGACCTCGCACCGCGTGGCTAGCGCAACAGCCCGGTCCTGCGCCAGGCCTCGGCCAGCAGCGTCTCGATGAGATCGGCGTGGCTGAACCCGACCAGGCGCGCCGCCGTGGCAACGCTCTTCTGCGACCACAGGTTGCAGTTGAGGTTGAGCTCGATGAAATGGATCTCGCCGGTCGCCGGATCGAGCCGGAATTCGATCCGGCCATAGTCGAACGGCGCGAACTGGCGCGCGACCGCGGCCGCGAGCCTGGCGATCTGCGGCGCGAAGCGCGCGTCGGTGAACGGTTTCAGGTCCTCGTTCTGCGTGCTCGGGGCGAGGTCGCGCTTCTCCTGGTAGGTCCACAGTCGCGCGGTGTTCTGCCGGTCGTACCACAGGATCGGCAGTTGCACCGGCTCGCCGTCGAGCGTGACGAACGGGACCTGCACGTCGTACCCGTCGAGGTAAGGCTCGACGAGCGCGTCGTGCCCCTCGGCGTGGATTCGCGCCACTGCCTCCGCCACCCCCGGCCAGTCATGGGCATCGGAAATCCCCCAGCTGGCTGACGACGCATTGGGCTTGATCACCCAGCGGCCGCCACGCGCGGGCGGACAGTCTTCGGCCCGCACCGGCGCGCCGCGGCGATAGCAGGCCCACGGCGCGGTGCGCACGCCGGCGCGCGCGGCGACCACCTTGCTCGTCGCCTTGTCGTCGGCCAGCCCGCGCAGGAACGGCATCGCCCCGAGGTACGGCAGGGCGTGCCGGTTGCACAGCAGCGGCAGCAGCATCTCCGAATTGACGAAGCCGCCGCGGTTCAGGAGCGGAAACACGAAATCGGCCGCCGGCCGCTCGAACAGCGCCTCGTAGCGGTCGGCGATCTGCAGGTTGAGCCCGAGGCTCTCGAGCGTGGTGCGGATCTCGTGGTGGTAGACCGCGTGGTTGCCGTCCTCGGGATGCATCGCCCCGCCGCCGAGCGCATGCTTGGCCACGAACAGCAGCCGCACGCGCTCTTTCGCTTCGGGCGGGATGCGCAGCGGCTCGAGAGGCCGGGGGAGGGGGCGGTCGGTGTTCGGGGCACGCAAGTCGGCAAGCTGGGGCATAAATCCGTTTCGGTTGGGATGGGGGAGAGCGGTAGCCGCCGACCGCGCGCGAGAGGGGCGCGTGGCCGGCGGTTCCGTCGCGCAAGCGCACTTGCGCGAGCCGGAGTCAGTGATGGCGGACGGTCGGCTCCATGATCGGTGCGCGCCCGCGGGGGGCATCGGCGATCGCCCGCACCGGAAGCTCGACAGGCTCCTCGCGGCCGCCCTCGAGCCGGTGCTCGCGCAGCAGTTGCGCCAACAGCCGCTTGCCGAACAGCCAGTCGCCGAGCGCGGACTCGCCGTCGATCGCGCCGACCGCACCGGCGTACGCGAACCGGCTGCCCCAGTCGCTCGCCAGCAGCTGCGCCGCATGGAGGTCGCACGCCGGATCGTCGCGGCTCGCGGCGAGGTACGAGGGGAAGGGCAGCGGCGAGCGCGGCGACGGCGCGAAGCGCAGCTCGCGCGGCGTCGACCGGGCGCGGTCGACGTCGGGCGGTGCGACGAGCAGCGCGCCGACCACCGGGTTGCCGTAGGTCGGCCGCTCGTATTCCGCCCACCATGCCACCGCGAGGCAGCCGAGCCCGTGCGCGACGAGCACCACCGGGCGGGCGGCCTGTGCTATCGCGAGGTTGATCCGGTTCACCCAGTTGTTGCGGAACGGAAAGTCCATGTTGCCGAGGTCGACGCGCCGGCAATCGCTGCACTGCGCCGACCACTGCGCCAGCCAGTGGCGCGGATCGTCACCGGCAAGGCCCGGGACGGTCAGGATCAGCGGATCGCGCCGCAGGGTTTCCGCTTCGAGTTCGAGATCGTGGGCCATGGCCGGCTCTCCGCACAAGAGGGGGGTAGCCGTCCGAATCGCATGGTCCGACGCCCGCGATATTATCTCAACCAATTAAGTTGAGAAGGGCAATTGCGATGAAGTGTTGCCGTGCGCAGCCGGGGCGAACGGGCTTGGGTTCCGCGGACTGATGCAGGTCAAGCGTGGAAAGCCCGGGCTTTTCGCGCGTTGCCCCGACACAGCCACCATTCCGAGGTCGCCATGGAAAACCTTTGGTTTCTGATCGATATCGTCGCCCCGATCCTGCTGATCGCGGCGATCATCTGGGCCTATCTGCACAACCGCAACGCCGGCCGCGCCGAGATCGCCCGCGCCGAACGCGGCGCGCGCGAGCTGCGTCAGGAGCTCGAGGAGGACGAAGCCCGGCGCGGCGCGCCCTGACGGTCGCTCAGGCTGCCTCGGGGCTGCGCAGCGCTAGCTGGCGCGAATAGACCCAGCCGATCCCGATCAGGCTGAAGCCGAGCGCCATGAAGCTGGCCACGCGCAGCAGCCCTTCGAGCCCGGCCGCGTCGACGAGGAACACCTTGCCGACCGCGAGCAGCATCAGCACCAGCGAGCCCACCCGCCAGGCGCGGCTATGGGTGCGCGAGCCCCAGGCGAGGAAGCCGATTGCGAGCACGATGCCGAGCAGCGAGCGCAGCAGATCTTCGCTCTGGCTCATCGGCGCGGCCGTGAGCAGCGAACCCGAGAAGGCCTGCCGCAACTGGCTCAGCGCGAACAGCGCGATCAGCCCCATCAGCGCGGCATCGACGGTCCAGCCGAGCGCCGCATGGCGCTCCGCCAGCGGGCTCCTCAGCACGACGAGGACCGCTGCCGCCGCGGCGTAAGCCGGCAGCAGCCAGTTGGCGAGCGGCCACGGACCGACCGCCTGGGCGGTCCACAGCGGGTCGTGCAGCACGAGCGAGAACCACGCGAAGTGCGCGAGCGCCAGGCCGAGCAGCGGCATCGCCGCGGCCCGCCGCCCGCGCCACGCGAGCGCGAACCCGAGGCCGGCGAGCAGCGCTTGCCACACCGTGCGCTCGGCCATCCCGAGCCGCACGAACTCTTCGGCCGCGCCAATCGCGAAGACATGCTTGTACAGGCTGTGCACCGCGACGAACGCCGCGATGCCCGCCGCCACGAGCAGCGTCAGCGCGACTCTTCGCCCGTCCCGCCTACGCCATGCGGCGACCCCGGCGGCGAGCGCGAACGGGATCAGCCGCAGCGCCACGTCGGGCCAGCCCGGCACGCCGGCGAGAAGCAGCGCCTCGCCGCCGAGCGCCAGCGCGCCGCCGACGAGCCACTCGAACAGCGGCGCCAGCGTCCACGCCAGCGCGACGCCGAGCAGCGCGCCCCACGCTCCGGCGCGGCGCGCCAGCGCGAGGCACAGCGCGATCGCGCCGAGCGCGGCAACCCACGCAAGCGCGTCGGCCGGCAGGACTTGCGCGAGCGCGCCATAAGCCAGCAGCGCGGCGAGCGCTTCGGCCACCGGTCGCGGCGAAGGGCGCGGCTCGATCCGCGCCAGCGCGACGAACGGCACGGCCGCGGCGAACCAGCGCAGCGGCGCCAGTACCCGGTCGGACGGTCCGCCGAACCAGTGCTGCGGATCGGCGATCCCGGCGAGCAGGATGCCCTCGGCCAGGGCGTGCGGCGTCGCCGCGAGCGCACCGAGCGCGACCACGGCACCGCTCCAGGCGAGATCGAGCAACCCGCGCTCGGGCCGACGCCAGGCCAGCGCGGCGAGACCCAGCGCAACCACCGCTCCTGCCAGCGGTGCGGCCCAGGCAGGAACCAGCATTAGCAGCGCGGCGAACAGCAGCGCCGCCGCGCTCGCGAGCGGCAGGACCGGGCTGCCCTCCGCCAACCGCCACTCGCGTCGCGCGGCGAGCGCCGGGGGCAGCGCAAGCGCCGCGGTCACCATGGCTAGCAGCAGCTCGGGGCCCGGCGTGTCCCACGCGCCGAACTGGCCGTACGCCACTGCCGCCAGCCCCGGCGCGGCGAGCGCGAGCTGCCACAAGTCGAGCTTGCGCCCGCGCCCGAGGAATAGGAACCCGAGCGGCGCCAACACGAACACCACCGCAAATCCAGCGCCGATGAGCGCGAAGTCCCACCCGGGCGGCGTGCTCCAGAACGCGAGCATCCACAGCGCGAGCGCGGCGGCGAATGCGCTCGCCTCGCGCAGCCGCGGCTCGCGCCAGCCGAGCACCGCGAGCGCCGCGGCGAGCAGCAGGTAGAGCGCCCAGGTCAGCGGCTGGAATCCGGCGAGCTCGATCAGCGCGGCGAGCTGCAGGCTGGCGAGGCCGGCCGCGCCGACCCGCGCCCAGTGCCAGCCGGCACCGCCGCCCGCGAGCAGCGGCAGCAGCGCGCCCATCGCCGCGAGATAGAACCCGAACGCGAGCAGGTCGCCGGTCGCCGCCGGGCCCGAGGCGAGCACCGCCATGCCCCACAGGAAGCCGCCGCCGAGCGCGGCATAACCGAGCCACGGCCGCCCCTGCCGCTGACCGGTGAACGCGAGCCCGGCGGTGATCAGCGCGAGGTACAGCGTCAGCAGCGGGACATTGGCTTCCTCGCTCGCCACCAGCGCCGGCGCGGCGAAGCCGCCGACAAGGCCGAGCACCGCGCTCGGCAGCCCGAAGCGGAACGACAGCCCGATCGCCGCCGCGGTCACCACCGCAAGCCCGACGAACGCAGTGCCCGCGCCGATCAGTCCGTAGAGCGAGCCTGCGAGGTAGAAGGCGGCGTAGAGCGTCGCGAGTCCCGCGCCGGCGAGCGCCTGGCGCACCCGCGGGTCCCTGACGCGCGCCTCGAAGCGGTAGGCGGCCTCGGCGCCGGCGAGCAGCAGCAGCCCGAACACGAAGCTCAGCGCGACGCGCACTTGCGGCGTGAGCAAGCCCCTCTCGATCGAGTAGCGCACCAGGAACACCCCGGCGACGGCGAGCGCGATCCCGCCGGCCCAGATCGGCAGCCGGCGGCCGAACACGTCCTCGAAGTCGAGCCGGGGCCGTCGGCTCAGCAAGCCCGGTGCCAGAGCTGGCTCGGGCTCGGGTTCGTTCGGGACAGGCTCGCTGGCCGGTTGCGGCTCCCACGACGGCACCAGCTCGGGAAGTTCGGGCATCGGCGGCGTATCGACCGCGCTCTCGGCTGCGGGGGCCTCGGCGGGCATGGTCCGGACAGCCGCTGCCTCGCTCGGCGGGCGGGTTTCTCTGAGCCCGCGCAACTGCCGCTCGAGCCGGCCGACCCGATCCCACAGCAGGCCAACTGCGACGGCGAGGCCGATGATCACCAACCATTCCATCGCGGCACCCTCCCCGGGGGCGCGATGCTAACCGCTCGCCGCCGGCACGCCAGCTAATTCGCGGGGCCTGCGCGGGGTTCCTGCACCGGGGGAAAGGCGATCGCTTCGTCGAAGCCGCCAAAGAACATGCGGCGGGTGTCGAACGGCATGTCGCCCTGCTCGAACTGCGCATGCCACGGGTCGTCGCTGGCGCGGGCGACGACATCGTCGCGATGCTCGCGCGAGCGGTAGGTCGCCCACGACAGCACGACGACCTCGCCATCCTCGAGCCGCACGCTGCGCGGGAACGAGGTGGCGATGCCCCATGCGAGATCGTCGGCCACGCATTCGCGGTAGTCGAGCGCGCCGCACCGGATCCACAGCTCGCCCTGGCGCCGCGCGATCTCGAGATAGCGGGAAAGGTCCTCCCGCCTGACCGGCGCGACGAAGCACTCGACATAGCCCATCCGCCACTCTCCTCGCGGCGCGACAAAGACGGCCAGCCTATCGGCCCGCATCCGGCCCGCCCATCGGGTCAAGCCCTAGGGCCGGCGCGCGGGTTTTCAGGCGGGCGGCCTTATGCGGCCGTCGTCGATCGCGGCCGGCAGGCCCGCGGGATAGAGCGCGAGGTTGGACGGCAGGTGACGGGGATCGAGCCACACCGCGCAGCAGCGGGTGCCTTCATGCTCGAGGTAGTGGAACCGGTCGCGCTGGTAGATCGCCGCGTCGGCGAGGCGGACGTTTGCCGCGAAGATGAACTCGTGGCCGATCTTGCCTTCGTGCTCGTAGATGTTCTCGAACGCATGCCAGGGGCCGACGACCGCGATCGCGCAGCCGAGCTCTTCGGCGAACTCGCGCGCGAGCGCCGCTTCGCGCGTCTCGCCGAACTCGATCGAGCCGCCGAGCGGGCGCACCCCCTTGACCCGTCCGTCGCTCTCCTCGACTTCTGCGACGAGCAGCTCCGGGCCGCGCCAGGCGAGCCCGACGACCTTGACCGCGACCGCGGGCGAGGGGGCCCAGGCGGTCACGCGCGGCTCAGACGCCGCCCGGCGTGAAGTCGAACCCGGCCTCGGCGAGCGCCTGGCACAGGCTGTCGACGCAGCGCCGCAGCGCATCCGGGTCGGTCGAGCGGATCACGAAGTTGGCCCCGACCTCGCCATCGCGAAAGAACGGGTAGCTGCCGATCTGGCAGCCTTCGTGCGCCGCCTCGACCTCGCGCAGGATCTCGGCGACCTCGCTTTCCTTGATGAAGCCGCCGACCGTCTCGCTGATCAGCGGCGCGCCGCCTTCGAGCGTGCCGGTCAGCGCGTCGAGCATCTGCGCGGCGATGTGCGGCACGCCGGCCATCATCAGCACGTTGCCGATCCTGATGCCCGGCGCGCCCGACATGCGGTTGGGGATCAGGTCGGCGCCTTCGGGCACGCGTGCCATGCGCAGCCGCGCGTCGGTGATCCCGCCACGGGTCGCGTAGTAGTCCTCGAGGATCCGCCGCGCCTCGGGGTGGATCACGACCGGCAGGCCGAGCGCCTTGGCCACCGCGTCGACCGAGATGTCGTCGTGCGTCGGGCCGATGCCGCCGGTGGTGAACAAATAGTCGTGCGCGACGCGCAGCGCGTTGACCGCCTCGACGATGCGCTCCTCGACATCGGGCACCACGCGCACTTCCATCAGGCGGATACCCTGGACCTGGAGCCAGCTCGCCACCTGGGCGATGTTCTTGTCGTGGGTGCGACCCGAGAGGATCTCGTCGCCGATCACGACGAGGCCGGCGGTCCAGATCTTGTCGGGTGTGGGCATGGCTTGCGATAGGGGATTTGCCGTCGCCGCGCCACCGTCGCGGCATCGGGACTAGTACCGATGGAACACCCCCGCACCGCACTTATCCTCGGTGCGATGAAAAGGCGGTACTTATCCCTAGTCGCGCTCGGCGCCTTGAGCGGCTGCACCGCGCTGCCCCCCGAGACCAACGTCGATTGCCTCGACGCCACGCGGCCGGCGATCCGCTATTCGGCCGACGGCACCACGGCCCTCACCGAGATCGACGTGCTGACCTACAACATCGAGGGCTTGCCTTTCCCCGCGCGCAACAACCGCGGGCCCGACTTGCGCGAGATCGCGCGGCGGCTGGCCGAGTTCCGCGCCTCGGGCGAGGGGCCGGACATCATCCTGTTCCAGGAAGTGTTCAGCAAGGACGCCGCGCGCACGGTGGTCGACAGCGGCTACCGCAGCATTGCCACCGGGCCGCGCACGCGCACGCAGCAGGATCCCAACACCGAGGGCGCCTTGCCCGGCCGGCGCAACATCTTCCGCGGCGAGATCGGTCGCACTTTCACGTCGGCGGGGCTGGCCATCGCCACCGACTATCCGATCATGGGCGCCGGCTACATTCCCTATGCCCGCCAGAGCTGCGCCGGGTTCGATTGCCTGTCGAACAAGGGCATTCTCTTCGCCGAGGTCGCCATCCCCGGCGTGCCCGGGCTGGTCGACGTCTATACCACGCACATGCAGTCGCAGGGCTCGTCCCGCGTGATCGTGGAGCGGCATGCCGAAGCGCACCGGCGGCAGATGAACGAGCTCGCCAGCTACGTCCGCAGCACCAGCCCGCTGACGGACCCGCTCCTGATCGGCGGCGACTTCAACATGCGCAATTCCGACGTCCGCCACTACACGTTCGACAGGGTGACGGCGGACGCCGCGTCGAGCAACACCGCGGCATCGCCGGTCGGCAACGTCCACCGCTATTGCAGCGAGCACCGCGACACGTGCGACGTCCGCCAGGACTGGGGCGAGGACCAGTGGTTCCGCGTCCAGAACTTGCACTTGTTCCAGTCCGGCAGCGTGGTGAAGGTCCGCCCGATCCGGGTCGAGGGCATGTTCGACGGCGGCCCGAGCGGGCCGGTGCTGTCCGACCACAACGGGTTTCGCGTGGTCTACGAGCTCAGCTGGCCCGCCGCGGAAACCGAGCTGCCGGCGACGTGCCCTTACGCCCCCGCCACGGCGCTGGCGCTCTGAGCCGCCACGGGAGGCGGCGCTGCTTCGAACCGCATAACCCCGTCGTCGACCGGGCGCTTGCGGAAGTCGCGGCAGTCCTCGAAGTAGTCCTGGTTGAGCCGCCACGGCAGCGTGGCCGCGCTTTTCGGGATCAGCGGGCGGGCGCGCTGGAGGTAGCCCGAGGAGAAGGGGATCGGCTCGACCTCGGCCAGCCCATGATCGGCCGGCAGGTGCGGCACGACCACGTCGGCGCCCTTGTCGGTCATCGCGTTGAGCACGCGGCAGATGTAGTCGGCGTTGTTGTCGGCGCGCAGCGTCCAGCTCGCGTTGAGGTAGCCGAACACCACCGCGAGGTTGGGCACGTTCGAGAACATGCACCCGCGGTAGAACCAGTGCTGGCTGAAATCGACGCGCTCGCCGTCGAGCGAGACCGCGACCTTGCCGCCGAGCGCGAGCCTGAGCCCGGTCGCGGTGACGATCACGTCGGCTGGCACCACCTCGCCCGAGGTCAACCGGACGCCGCGTGCGTCGAAGCCGAAGATCCGCCCGGTGACGATCGAGGCGCGGCCGGCCCTGATCGCCTCGAAGAAATCGCCGTCGGGAACGAGGCACAGCCGCTGCTGCCACGGGCCATAGGGCGGGAGGAAGTGCTCCGGGCTGTAGCGCTCGCCGAGCTCGCCGCGCAGCCGCGCGGTCAGGTAGGCGCCGGCCTTGTCGGGCTTGGCGCGGGCGCGGTGGAAGAACAGGTGGTGCAGGCGAATGTTCTTCTGCCGGGTCAGCCAGTAGGCCAGCCGGCCGGGTAGCCAGCGGCGCAGGCGGTTGGCCCATTTGTCGCGGCTCGGCCCCGCTGCCATCCATGTCGGCGTGCGCTGGAGCATGGTCACGTGCGCCGCCTGGTCGGCCATCGCCGGAACGATCGTCACCGCGGTCGCGCCCGAGCCGATCACCACCACGCGCTTGCCGCGGTAGTCGAAGTCCTCGGGCCAGAACTGCGGGTGGACCAGTTGCCCTTCGAAGCGGCCGATCCCGGGCAAGTGCGCGTCGTGCGGCTCGTCGTAGTCGTAGTAGCCCGAGGCGAGATAGAGAAACCGGGCGGTCTGCTCGTGCCGTCCCCGCGCGTCCTCGACCGTCACGTGCCACAGCGCCTCGCCTGCGCGCCAGTCGGCAGCGAGGACTTTGCTGCCGAAGCGGATGTGCGGCTGGATTCCGCGCTCGTCGACCACCCGCTCGAGGTATTCGCGGATCGCCTCGCCGTCAGCGATGGCCTTGTCGTGGATCCACGGCTCGAAACGGAAGCCGAGCGAATGCATGTCGCTGTCCGAGCGCACCCCCGGATAGCGGAACAGGTCCCAGGTGCCGCCGATCTCGTCGCGCCGGTCGAGCATCGTGAACGTGAGCCCGGGCGACAGCATCTTGAGGTGCGCGGCCATCGAGATGCCGGAAATCCCGGCACCGACGATCAGCACGTCGACCGGCGGCGCGGTGCGTGTCTCAGGTCCCTCCATCGCCCCAGACTGCCAGTCGCCGAGGCCGCTGTCACCATCCGCACGACGCCGCGGCGGGCTAAGTTCGCGGTGGGGGTTTATCCTGATGGGGGTGAGCCTTCCGCGATATCGGGACCAACCCTGATGGAGCCGCACCGGGCGGGTTCTATCCTGCGAAGCGCAATATCCAAGGAGGCTCGCATGCGACTGCATCCTGTTGGAACTTCAAGTAGAAGCAAGTTCGCTGCGGGCACGGTCCTGGCGGCCGCGGCGATCTCGGCGTGGCCCACTGCGGCGCAGGCGCAAGTCGCGACCGGCGAGCTCGAGGTCCGGCTGGCCATCACCGAGTCGTGCGATATCTCCGGCTCGACCGGGGGGAGCCTCGGCAACGCGCTGCTCGATTTCGGCACCGCGACCCTGCTCACCAGCGCGATCGACGCCGACACCGGGACTGGCGCGCAGGCGCTCGAGGTCCTGTGCAATCCCGGGGTCGACTACACGCTGACGTTCGATGCCGGCCAGCACGGCAGCGGCAACATCGCCAACCGCGCGATGCAGCGCGACGGCGGGACCGAGCTCGTGCGCTACCAGATCTACCAGGACCAGGCGCGCAACACCGTGCTCAACACCCTCACGGGCACAGGCACCGGTACTGCGCAAACGGTGGTCGTCTATGGCCGCGTGCCCGCGCAGACGGCTCCACCCGCCGGCAGCTACCGCGACGTGGTGACCATCACGATGTCGTTCTAGACCGGGAGATTTGCATGCGCAGAACAGCTATCCTCGCCGCCGCTGCCGCCCTCCTGGCGCCAGGGGTCGCTCATTCGCAAGCCGCTATGCGGGTCCAGCCGCTTACGGTCGACGTCGCCTCGCCGTCGCAGGCTTCGGCGGTCACCCTGCAGAACAACGGCGACGAAGACCTCACGCTGCAGATGCGCGTGTTCAAGTGGTCGCAAGTCGACGGCAGGGACGAGCTGACCCCGACCACCGAAGTCGTCGCCAGCCCGCCGGTCGCGCGGATACCTCCGGGTTCGAACTACACGATCCGCATCGCGCGGACCGCCGGCGCGGTCGCGGCCGGGACCGAGGCGAGCTATCGCCTGTGGGTCGACGAGCTGCCGCCCCCGGCGCTGCTGCGCGAGGAAGGCGGGGAGGTCGACGTCAGGCTGCGGTTCGATCTGCCGGTGTTCTTTCGCGGCGCCGGGACATCCCCGAGAGTCAGCTGGGATGTGCGGCAATCCGGCCCCGATCTCGTGGTCGAGGGGACCAATTCGGGCTCGCAGCATGCGCGCATCCAGGGGCTCGAGGTGCGCAGCGGAGCGGACAGCGTGTCGTTCGGCCCGGGGCTCAACGGTTACGTGCTGGCCAACTCGTCGCGCCGCTGGACAGCGCCCGCCGGCAGCTTTGCACCTGCGCTCGCCCAGGGAAACGCCACCGTCGTGACCGGGGACGGCGGCAATGACAACCCCCAGACCGTCGCGCTCGCCGACTAGACGGACGGGTGCCCGGGCAAGCTATCTGGCCGCATCGCTGCTGATGGCGCTCGCGGGCAGCGCGGCGCGCGCGCAGCAGCCTGAGGACCTGCCCGAACAGTTCACGCTGATCCTGGAGGTGCGGGTGAACGGCGCGCGCTCTCCGCTGCTGTGGCAATTCGAGTCGCTGCCCGACGGCTCGCTGGCGACGAGCGCCGACCGGCTGCGCCAGCTCGGCTTCGATCTCGCGCGGCTCGGCATCCCGGCCGACCAGGAGCTGGTCAGGCTGTCGGACCTGCCCGGGGTCACCTACGATTACATCAGCTCGACCCAGTCGATCGAGATCGAGGCAGCCGACATCGCGCTCGTCCCTGTGGTCCTCGATGCCGCGTCCATCCCCGCGCCGATCGACCCCTCGCGGATCGAGCGGAACTGGGGCGCCGTGCTCAACTACGCGGCGTTCGGCGACATCAACGAAGACGGCACGAGCCTTTCGGGCCAATACGAATTCCGCGTCCTCGGACCGTGGGGCGTGTTCACGACCAATGGCTTCGGCAATCTCAACGTCAGCGGGTCGGGGCGCACCGAGCACGTCCGGCTCGACACCTACTGGCAGCACGTCGATGCCCGGCACGCGATCGTCTATGCGGCCGGAGACGTGATTTCCGACGGCGGTGAGCTCGGCTCGATCTATCGCCTCGGCGGCGTCCAGGTGCGGCGCGACTACGGCAACCGGCCCGACCTCGTGACCATGGCGATGCCGATCTTCAGCGGCACTGCCGCGGTGCCTTCGACCGTGGACCTTTACGTCAACGGCCTGCGGTACTTCTCGGGCGAGACAGGCCGCGGCCCGTTCGAGTTCCGCTCGCTGCCCAACGTCGGCCGGGGGGCCAGAGCCACGGTCGTGCTGACCGACGCCGCCGGCCGCGAGACGCGTATCGACAGGCCGATCTTCTTCGCTCCCGGCCTGCTGCCGCGCGGTCTGCTCGACTTCTCGTTCGAGGCCGGATTTCCCCGGGTGCGCTATGGCGTCAGCTCGTTCGACTATCTCGACGAGCCCGCGGCATCCGGGTCGATGCGCTATGGATTGACCGACTGGCTGACGGTGCGGGGCCACGCCGAGGGCATGACTGACTTCGTCAACGGCAGTCTGGGGGCGGCCGCCCGCGTCGGCGGGATCGGCACGATCGGCGGCGAGTTCGCCGTGAGCACGTTTCACGGCGAGGTCGCGGCCCACTTCGCGATCGACGCCGAGGCTCACGTTGCCGGGATCAACTTCTACGGCGGTATCGAGCGCACCAACGCGGCCTTCCAGGACGTCGTGCGCAGGACCGACGCCAGGGCGCGCCTCGGGCGGGCCAACGATCTTCTCGACCCGGTCACCCCGGTGCCCCCCACCGGCACTGCCGGGGGGCCGCAGCTTCTTGCCTTCTCCAGAAAGACCGAGCGCGCCGGGGCAAGCTTCAGCCTGTGGGAGACCGGGATCAGCTTCGACTACACCCGGCTGCGCCTGCCGCGCGAGGAGCTGAAAATAGCCAGCGCCTCGATCTCCCGCTCGCTGTTCGACCGCGTCTCGGTGTGGGCGCACGCTTACCGCGATTTCGGAGATGAGGACGATTACGGCGTGTTCGTCGGCCTGAGCCTGCCGCTCGGCCGGAACATCGCGGCCTCGAGTTCCTATTCCCGCAACCGCCGCAACAGCATCATTTCCACGCGCGTGTGGCGCGATCCGGATGGTTCGGAAGGCTCATGGGGCTGGATCCTCGACGATTCCGAGACGCTGAGAGGCAACGCGAAGACCCACCGAGCGGCCACCGTCCGGTATCTCGCACGATTTGCGACGCTCGAAGGCAGCATTATCCAGCAAGGCAACGATGTGCGCGCGACCGCCTATGCCGAGGGCTCGGTCGTGGCCATGGGCGGCGGGGTGTTCCTGTCGCGCCGGATCGAGGACAGCTTCGCGGTGGTCCGCGGCGCCGGCTCCGAGATCCCCGTGCTGTCGAACACGATCGTGGTCACGCGAACCAACCGCGAGGGCCGCGCGCTGGTCCCGTTCCTTTCGTCGTTCCAGGAGAACAACGTCTCGATCGATCCGACCGACCTGCCGGTGGACCTCAAACCCGCGCGCACCGAAGCCGTGGTCATTCCCGGCGACCGGGCGGGCGTGGTCATCAATTTCGGCGTCGAGCAGATTGCCGCGGCGATCGTGATCCTCGTCGACACCACCGGTACGCCGCTGCCGATCGGATCGACGGTCATGCTCGAGGGCTCCGCCGAGCCGGCGGTGGTCGGGTTCGATGGTCGCGCTTACCTGACCGGCCTCGCCGCGCACAATCGCGTCCGCGTGCAACGCGAGGGCGCGGAGGACTGCTCGGCTGCCTTCGATTTCGCGCCGGTGGCGGGCGAGCAGGTTCTGATCGGGCCGCTGATATGCCAGTGACTCCCGCCTCCCTGCGCGCCGCGCTCGCGGCACTGTTCTCGGCGCTGGCGTTGTGGCTGCTGGTTGCGCCGCAACCGGCTTCGGCCAATGCTCATTGCAACGCCACACCGGTGACGCTCAACTTCGGCACCGCGCAGACCGCCACCGGGACGGTCAATTATAGCTGCATCAACCAGAACCCGACCGCGACCAGCTTCACGCTGTGTCTGCGCGTCGGCACGTCGAGCTATCCGGGAACGGCGACGCAGCCCGCTCTGCAGTACCAGGGCACCGCGCTCAATTACCAGGTCTACACCGACGCCGCGTTGACGCAGGTCTGGACCGCGACCAACTTCATCACCCGCGCGATCACGATTCCGGCCGGGATCGGCCAGACGATCACCGGATCGTTCAACTACTACGCGAGGATCGTTCCCGGCCAGACGGTACCGCTCGGGACCTACACCGGGCAGCTGTTCAACACGCTGCTCGGCTTCCGGACCGCGGTAGGCCAGCCGTGCGTCGCCAACGTGGCTCCCAACTTCCAGGGGCAGGACGTCACGATCAACATCCAGGCGACCATCGCGGCGACCTGCACGCTCGGCGCGCGCAACGCGATCAACTTCGGCACCCAGCCGGGCCTGTTCAAGCGGTCCGATGCGGCCGGCTCGGTGCTCCTGACCTGCCCGGTCAACCGCGCCTGGACGCTGAGCTTCGACGGCGGCCGCTACCTGTCCGGCACCGTACGGCGAATGCGCAGTGCGGCTGGCTACTATGTGCCCTACGCGATCTATCGCGATGCGGCCCGGACCAACGCCATCGCCGTCAACGGGACGATCACCGGCACCGGCACCGGGACGGTGCAGACCACGACGATCTACGGCCGCACCGAGCCGCCCACGCCGCCGCCGGTCGGGACGTACCAGGACTTCATCGTCGTCACGCTGAGCTTCTGACCGATCACCCTCGCGGTTTGCCGATTGTCACCCGCCGCGGCCTCTGCCACCAAGCCGCGCCATGACGCTCGTCGCCGCACGCCGCTACAGGGACGGAAAGCTCGTCGATCCGGCGCTGCCGCCCGACTGCGAGCCGCCGGCGCACTCCGAGTTCGACTGGATCGGCCTGGTCGAGCCGACCCACGAGGAAATGGCCCATTTCCAGGCCAAGTACGGCTTGCACCCGCTGGCGGTCGAAGATGCGCTGACCAAGGTCAACACGCCCAAGGCCGAGGCCTACGGACAGCAGCTGTTCGTCGTCGCGCGCACCGCGGTCAAAGGCGAAGGCGACAAGATCGCCTATGGCCAGACCGCGATCTTCCTCGGCAAGGACTTCATCGTCACCGTGCGCCAGGGCAGCACCCGCGCGCACGTCGACTTGCGCCGCGAGCTCGAGGCGCGGGCCGAGCGGCTCGCCGAAGGCGCCGACCTCGTGCTTCACGCGGTGCTCGACTTCATCGTCGACGGTTACGGCCCGTTGCTCGATTCGATCGAGGAGACCGTCGGCGAGATGGAGGAAGGGGCGATCGGCGCGTTCCCCGACCAGGCGCGCATCCGCCGCATCTTCCGCCTGCGCCGCGAGCTGCGCCGGTTCGAGATCATCGCCGGGCAGATGGAGGAAATGGCCGCCAAGCTCGCCAACACCGAGCAGCCGGCGATCGACCCGCGTGCGCGCCCGTGGTTCCGCGACGTCTACGATCACGCCCACCGCGCCTCGACTCGCGCGCACGGCCTCAACGAGACGCTCGGGTATATCCTCGACGTCGCCGGCCTGCTCGAGCAGAGCCGCACCGGCGCGATCACCCGCCAGCTCGCCGCCTGGGCGGCGATCCTCGCGGTGCCGACCGCGGTCGCCGGGATCTACGGGATGAACTTCGACTTCATGCCCGAGCTGCGCTGGCACTACGGCTATTTCGCGGTGCTGGGCGCGATCGTGCTGCTCTGCGGGCTGCTTTACACGCGGTTCAGGCGCATCGGCTGGCTCTAGGCCCTTCCCCCTCGATGGGGGAAGGATAGAGCAGCTTACCGCCGTCAGGCGGTTAGCGAAGCTTGGATGGGGTGATCACGCCGCGAGCGCACCCCCATCCAACTCCGACTAAGCCACTGCGTGGCTAAATCTCCGTATCCTTCCCCCATCAAGAGGGAAGGGGAGACCATCAGCCCTCGCGCTCCGCGCCACCGCCTTCACCGGCGCCGTAGATCAGCGAGCGGTCGGGCGCGTCGTGGTAAGGGTCGGCGTGGTTGCCGCCGCCGTTGGCCTTGGCCGCCTGGACCGTGTTGTGCAGCAGGCAGGCGATCGTCATCGGGCCGACGCCGCCGGGCACCGGGGTGACCGCCTTGGCGTGCTGGACCTCGTCGAACGCCACGTCGCCGACGAGCTTCTCCTTGCCGTTCTCACCCTGCAGGCGAGTGATGCCGACGTCGATCACCACCGCTCCGGGCTTGACCCACGAGCCCTTGACCAGCTCGGGCGCGCCGGCGGCGGCGACGATGATGTCGGCCTTGGCGGCGAGCTCGGGCAGGTTCTCGGTGTAGATGTGGGTCACGGTGACCGTGCACTCGCGGTCGAGCAGCATCAGCGCCACCGGCTTGCCGACGATGTTCGACTTGCCGATCACCACCGCGTCGAGCCCGACGAAGTCGTCGATCACGCTGTCGAGCAGCATCATCACGCCGAGCGGAGTGCACGGCACGATGCCGCCGGTGCCGGTCGACAGGCGGCCGACGTTGACCGGGTGGAATCCGTCGACGTCCTTCTCGGGCGCGATCGCGCCGAGCACGGTGCGCGTGTCGATGTGCTCGGGCAGCGGCACCTGGCAGAGGATGCCGTGGACCTCGGGATCGGCGTTGAGCCGAGCGATCAGCGTCAGCAGCGCGTCCTGCGTGGTCTCGGCCGGCAGCCGGTGCTCGGACGAGCGGATGCCGACCTTCTCGCAGCCCTTGATCTTGCGGCGGACATAGACCTCGCTCGCCGGGTCGTGCCCGACGAGGATAACGGTCAGCCCCGGCTGCGGCTTGCCCGCCGCGACGAGCGCGTCGACTTCGGCCTTGGTCTTCTCGTCGAGCTGGCGGGCGATCGCCTTGCCGTCGATGATCTCGGCCATCTTACGCGTGCTTCGCGTCGTACTGGTTGATCCACTCGGCCGAGGCGGTCAGCGCGCCGAACGGGTAGAAGTGCAGGCGGACGCGGCCGTGCTCCTCGTCGCTGAGCTTCTTGTCGAGCGAGTCGACCAGCTTGTCGGGTCCGGCGCTGCCGATCAGGTTGGTCAGCGAGATGCCGTACTTCTTCATCACGCTGGCCGAGGCGCCGACGCCGCAACGCTTGGCGAAGCCGAGCAGGCGCTTGATGCCGGCCGGGCCGGGAACGCCGAGGCGGACCGGCACGTCGATCCCGCGTGCGCGCATTTCCTTGACCCAGGCGACGATCGCGTCGTCGTCGAACGCGAACTGGGTGACGACCAGCGGGATCATCCCGCCGGCGCGGATCGCGGCGATCTTGCGCTCCATCCAGTCCCACAGCTCGGCCGGGGTGTTGTTCGGGTGGCCTTCCGGATGCCCGCCGATGCCGACGATCTGGATGCCGTGCTTCTGCAGCAACCCGCTCTCGATGATCTGCAGCGAGGTCGAGTACGGGCCTTCGGGTTCCGGCGGATCGCCGGCGATGATGAACACGCGCTTCACTTGCGCCTTGCTGGTGATCTCGCCGAGGTACCAGTCGAGCTGCTCCTCGCTCTCGATGCGGCGCGCCGAGAGGTGGACGATCGGCTCGAAGCCGAGCTCGCGCACGAGCACCGCGGCGGCGACGCGCTGGTCGAGGTCCTCACCGGGGAGGAAGGTCACCGCGACCTGGGTGCCCGGGCGGATCAGCGGCGCGGCCTCGCGCAGGCCCTCGGTCTCCTTCGCCGTCATCTCGAGCGAATAGCCGTCGGCCATGTTGCGGCGCGGCTTTTCCCAATCGGGGTGGATGGCGGCGTAAGACATCGGTGTCGGCTCCTCTCGTTTCGCGGGTGCGCCATAGGCGTTTCGCGCGCGTCGACAAAGCCTCTAGCGTCAGCGAGCGTTTTCGGATAGATGAAATTTTCACACCTGCGAACGATATGATCGAGAGCGATGCTGCTGTTCCTGCCCGGATTGATTTGCGATGCGCGCATTTATGCGCCGCAGCTCGCGGCTTTCCCGGAATCGCGCGCTGTCGATGGTTACGGCCAGGTTGATACGCTCGAAGGCATGGCCCGCGTGGTGCTCGAGCAGGCCCCCGAATCGTTCGACCTGTTCGGCCATTCGATGGGCGGCCGGGTCGCGCTCGAGGTGTTCCGGCTGGCGCCGAATCGGGTCCGCCGAATCGCGCTCGCGAGCACCGGCGTTCACTGGATCGGCGAGGGCGAGCCGGCCAAGCGCCGCGCCTTGCAGGCCGTCGGTCACGAACGAGGCTTCGAAGCGCTGGTCGATACCTGGCTGCCGCCGATGGTCGCGGAAGCCAACCGCGCCAAGCCGATCTACGGCGCGATGCGGCAAATGTGCCTCGACGGCGGGCAAGCCACGTTCGACGCGCAGATCAACGCCCAGCTCACCCGGCCCGAGCAGGAGAGCCTGCTGGCCGAGATCGGCTGCCCGACGCTGGTCATGACCGGCGAGCTCGACAGCTGGAGCGGCCCGGCACAGCACGAGGCGATCGCCGCGCGGATCGCCGATTCGACACTGGTAATCGTGGAGGGCGCGGGGCACATGCTGCCGCTCGAGGCGCCCGATGCGGTCAACCAAGCCATCGCCGCCTGGCTCGCAAGCTAGGCGAACGACCACCCAAGACCCGTCAACCCGCCTTAGGAGAGGCACAGACCAATGACTGAACAGACCCTGCAACAGAAGCTGGACCAGGCCGGCGACGTCGTCGAATTCCTGCGCAACCAGCAGGTCGGCCCGAACGTCTATCCGGGCGTGCCGGCTGAATACTCGAACTGGCGCAACGAGCAGCGCGCCTGGGCGAAGAGCGCGGTGCTCTTCAACCAGAGCTACCACATGGTCGAGCTCTACGTCCGCGGGCCGGAGGCGTTCGACCTCCTGCAGTACACCGCGATCAACAGCTTCAAGAACTTCACCGTGAACAAGGCCAAGCAGTACGTTCCGGTGACTCCGGAAGGCTACGTGATCGGCGACGTGATCCTGTTCTACCTGGCCGAGAACGAGTTCAGCCTCGTCGGCCGCGCCCCGGCGATCGAGTGGGTCGAGTTCCACGCGCAGTACCCGAAGCCGGACGGCAGCAAGTGGAACGTCACCGTCGAGCGTGACGAGCGCACCGCGCTGCGCACCGACGGCAAGCGCAAGAACTATCGCTTCCAGCTCCAGGGCCCGAACGCGATGAAGATCCTCGGCCAGGCGATGGGCCAGACCCCGCCGGACCTCAAGTTCTTCAACATGGCGCACATCGACATCGGCGGTAAGGACGTGATCGCGCTGCGTCACGGCATGGCCGGCCAGCCGGGCTACGAGCTGTTCGGTCCCTGGGAAGACTACCAGGCGGTCCACGCCGCGCTGGTCGAGGCCGGCAAGAACGACGGGCTGACCCTCGTCGGCGGCCGTGCCTACTCGTCGAACACGCTGGAATCGGGCTGGCTTCCGAGCCCGCTGCCGGCGTTCTTCACCGGCGACAGCCAGATGATGAAGGACTACCGCGCCTGGGCCTCGGGCAAGTCGTACGCCGGCATGTGCTCGATCGGCGGCTCGTACGTCCCCGACAGCATCGAGGGCTACTACCTGACCCCGTGGGACATCGGCTACGGCCACATCGTCAAGTTCGACCATGACTTCGTCGGCCGCGAGGCCCTCGAGCGCATGGCCAACGAGACCCACAAGCAGAAGGTCACGCTGGCGATCGACAACGAGGACATGCTCCGCGTGCTCTCGTCGCTCTACGCCGAGGGCGACCGCGCCAAGTACTTCGAGTTCCCGAGCGCGGTCTACGCGATGCACCCGTTCGACGCGGTCAAGGCCGACGGCAAGGTGATCGGCGTGTCGACCTGGATCGGCTACAGCTCGAACGAGGGCAAGATGCTGAGCCTCGCGATGATCGATCCGGCCTACGTCGAGTTCGGCAAGGAAGTGACGCTGGTGTGGGGCGAGCCCAACGGCGGCACCACCAAGCCGACCGTCGAGCCGCACGTGCAGACCGAGATCAAGGCGATCGTCTCGCCGGTGCCGTACTCGAAGGTCGCCCGCGACAGCTATGCTGACTCGTGGCGCCAGACCGGTGTCGGCGCGAACAAGCTCGTCGACGCCTAAGAGCGCTTCGGGTTCGCAAAAGAAGGGGCGGTCACCGCGAGGTGGCCGCCCCTTCCGTTTGGGCGGCGGGTGAGAGGTCCGCCGACCGGGAGTTGTCCTAGCCCCCCGCCAGGACGGTCTGCGTGTTGTCGTCGATCAGCTTGCGCGCCTCGGCGACGCCGTCGGCCTCGCGCATCGAACCGTCCTTGATCGCGTCGGCGATCTCGAGCAGCCGCGCCGAGATCACCGTGCCGGTCTCGGCTTCCTCCTGGATGGCGATGCCGCCCTTGGCCGCGGCGACCGCGTCCCACTCGGCGCGGATCGCCGTCCAGTAGCCCCTGGTCGCCGCCCAGTAGGCGTCGGCCGCCTTGGTGTCGTAGTCGCTGAAGCGGGTGTAGGTGTTGAGCACGTATTCCTGCACCACAGGCTGCAACGTGCCGTCGACCTCGCCCATCTTCATGTTGTCCTGCCAGTGGATCCAGCCGTTCGGCGTCGGCTGGTGGCGGTTGATGCCGTAGTAGCGGTCGTAGACCGGGTGGCGGATCGCGTCGCGCCGGGCGAGCGGGCGCCAGGTCCAGTTCGAGCGCCAGCGGCGGATCCCGCCCTGGGTCTCGAACTCGCCGTAGCTCGCATAGCGCGGGCTGTCGTCGACCTGGTACACGGTCTGCGACCAGCGGCCGTGGCGCGTGCGCTCGTCGAGCGGCTGCCACGACCATTCGTTGGTGTCCGAGTAGGCGAGGATCCGCGCCGGCTCGTATTCCCAATCCTGCCGCCAGTGCTTGATCACGAAGCTCTGCCCGTCCTGCTCGACGACGAGCATGTGCTGCAGCACGATCTTGCGGCCGGCATCCTCGATCACCCGGACGGACTCGTGGCCGCCGGAAACCTTGGCGTCGATCGGGGTGTAGCCCTCGCGCCACGGCGTCGATTCCTGCATGTCGAAACGCACCTTGAAGTCGCCGGCCATCGCCAGGATGTCGGCGCGGTCGGCATCGAAGGCCGCCTGCTCGTCGGCCGCGGCCCGTTGGGGAATCGGCGGGTGGGCAAGCGCGGGTGAGGCGGCGAGCGCCAGCGCGAGCGCGCCGGCGGGCAGCAAGTGGGCAATCCTGGTCATGGTCGTGATCCCTCTCAAAGATCAGAAGCGGACGCTGCCCGAGACCGCGAAATTGCGGCCCGGCCGGGTGTAGGCATCGGTGACGGGGGAGCTGGCGGCGAGCCCGCGGACGTCGCTCCAGTGGGCGTATG
>CBHWED010000016.1:0-27924 GCA_966112795.1 uncultured bacterium | reverse complement strand
ACCCAGGTGGCGATGATGGCGATCAGCCAGTCGGAGCAGATCGGCTACGCCAACCTCGTCGAGTCGTGGCTCGGCAAGACGATCGACAAGGGCGCGCGCTTCACCGACTGGAGCCGGCGCCCGCTGACCGAGCGGCAGATCGAATACGCCATCGGCGACGTCACCTATCTCGCAAGAATCTTCCCCAAGATCCTGAAGAAGCTGATCAAATCCGGCCGCGGCGAGTGGCTCAACGCCGAGATGGAGAAGCTCGCCGATCCGTCGAACTATGCCAACGACCTCGACGAGGCCTGGCACCGCATCCGCGCACCGAGCCGCAACGCGCTCGTGCTCGGCCGCCTCAAGGCGCTCGCCGCCTGGCGCGAGTCCGAAGCCCAGCAAAAGGACATCCCGCGCGGCCGGATCATGCGCGACGAGACGCTCGCCGACCTCGCCAGCCATCCGCCGAAGAAGCAGGAGGAGCTCGCCAAGGTCCGCGGGCTCAGCCAGGCGTGGAAGGACAACGACATCGGTCGCCGCCTGATGCGCGTGTTGCGCGACGTCGAGCCGCTGTCGGCCGAGGAAATGCCCGAGAAGCCCAAGCGCGGCGCGCCGCTCGGCAAGGAAGGCGCGCTGGTCGCCGACCTGCTCAAGCTGCTGCTCAAGATCCGCACCCGCGAGATCGACGTCGCCGCGCGGCTGCTGACCCGCTCGGACGAGCTCGAAGCGCTCGCCGCCGGCGTGCGCCAGCTGCCGGTGCTCGAAGGCTGGCGCTACGAGGTGTTCGGCCGCGACGCGCTCGAGCTGGTCGAGGGCCGTCTCGGCTTCGGGGTCGAGAAAGGGCGCCTCAAGATGACCCGGATCGACCGCGAGACGCAGGCTGAAGCCGAAAGGTCGCAGCTTCCCGTGGCCGACGACGAAGATGACTCGTTCCGCCTGATCGACGACAGCGCGGAGGACCAGGCGGCCGAGTGACCACCTACCTTCCGACCATCAAGCAGCTCCAATACCTGGTCGCGCTTCACGAGCACGGCCACTTCGGCCGCGCCGCCGACATTTCCAACGTCTCGCAATCGACGCTCTCGGCCGGGATTCGCGAGCTCGAATCGCTGCTCGGGGTCACTCTGGTCGAGCGCAGCCGGCGAGTCGTCCGCTTCACCCCGCTCGGCAACGCGGTCGTCGCCAAGGCGCACCGGCTGCTGCGCGAGGCCGAGGAGCTGTCGGACATCGTCCAGGCCGCGGGCAAGCCGCTCGCCGGCGAGCTGCGCATGAGCGTGATCCCGACGATCGCCCCGTTCCTGCTGCCGCATATCCTCCCGCGCCTGCGGCGCGAGCGTCCGGCGCTCAAGCTGTTCCTGCGCGAGGAAGTGAGCGGCGACGCGGTCGAATCGCTGCACCACGGCCGCGCCGATTGCGTGCTGCTCGCCCTCCCGTTCGCGACCGGCGAGGTCGAGTTCGAGCACATCTGCGACGACCGCCTCTACGTCGCCTTCCCGGCCGGCGAGCCGCGCGACCCGCCCGAGTTCGTCTCGCCGGCAATGATCGACCAGGACCACCTGCTGCTGCTCGAGGACGGACACTGCTTGAAGGAGCACGCACTCGCAGCGTGCAACCGGCCCGAGCTGCGCGGCTCTGCGGCGATGATCGGCACGAGCCTGCACACCCTGGTGCAGATGGTCGACAATGGCCTCGGCACGACCATGCTGCCCGAGATGGCGATCAAGGCCGGCATCTTGCACGACACCCAGGTCGTCGCCCGCCCGCTCAAGGCGCGCCGCAACACGCGCGAGATCGCACTGATCTGGCGCAAGAACTCGCCGCGCGCGGAGGAGTTCAGGCTGCTGGCGAAGGAGCTCCGCGCAGGCTAGGCGCGCCCCGGGGGAACCGGTGTGACGAATCGCAAGACGCAGATTGTCGTGGTCGGCGGCGGCGCAGGCGGCCTCGAGCTCGTTCGCCGGCTCGGTGCGCGTTTCGGACGCAAGAACCACGACATCATCCTTGTCGAGCGTAACCGCACCCATATCTGGAAGCCGCTGCTGCACGAGGTCGCCGCGGGCTCGCTCGACGCCAACCTCGACGAGGTCGGCTACCGCAGCCACTGCCACCGCTGGGGCTACCGCTACTTCTTCGGTTCGCTCGAAAGCGTCGACCGCGAGGCGCGGCAGGTGGTGCTCGCGCCACTGCTCGACGAGGACGGCAGCGAGCTCATCGCGCGACACGCGATCCGCTACGATTACCTGGTGATCGCGGTCGGCTCGGTGTCGAACGACTTCGGCACCCCCGGTGTGCGCGAGAACTGCCTGTTCCTCGACGATCGCGCCGGCGCCGACCGCTTCCGCAACCGCCTGCTCGACCATTGCCTGCGCGTGTCGCGGGCGATGACCGTCGACCCGGCGTGCGACGCGCACGTGCGCATCGCCATCGTCGGCGGCGGTGCGACCGGCGTCGAGCTCGCCGCCGAGCTCTACAACGCCGCGGCCGCGTTGCGGCACTACGGGCTCGAGGTGTTCGACGAGAGCCGCCTCGCGATCACCCTGATCGAGGCCGGCGCGCGCATCCTGCCGGCACTGCCCGAACGCCTCGCCGCCGCGGCGCAGGCCGAGCTCGAAGCGCTCGGCGTCACCGTGCGCTGCGGGCTGCGCGTCACCGAGGCGCGGCCGCACGCGATCGTCACCGACGGCGACGGCACGATCGAGGCCGACCTCTTGGTCTGGGCCGCGGGCGTCAAGGCTCCGCCGCTGGTCGCGACGCTCGGCCTCGAGACCAATCGCAACAGCCAGCTGATCGTGCGCGAGACGCTGCAGACCGTGCAGGACGAGCGCATCTTCGCGATCGGCGACTGCTGCTCGTACACCCCGCCCGGCGCCGACCGCCCGGTCCCGCCCCGCGCACAGGCCGCGCACCAGATGGCCACGGCCGCGTTCGTCAATCTGGTCAGGCTGATGGACGGACGGCCGCTCAAGCCATTCGTCTACCACGACCACGGCTCGCTGGTGTCGCTGAGCCGCTTCTCGACCGTCGGCAGCCTGATGGGCAGCCTGATCGGCGGGCGCATGGCGATCGAAGGCCGCCTCGCGCGGCTGGTCTACACCTCGCTCTATCGCCTGCACCTGATCGCGATCCACGGCTGGCTCAAGGGCACCGCGCTGCTGTTGGTCGGCCGCGTCAACCGCATCGTCCGGCCGCGGCTCAAGCTGCACTAGCGACAGGAAAAGAGGCACGGAACCACAGTCGGGAAGTGAGGGTCACTACGTCCCGCCGGACTGTGGTCGGCTTGTAAGCTTTAGAGGATTTGCCCCCCTCAGCACCCGGGACCCCGCGCCCGCCGATCATCGGATGGCCGCCCTTTCGGGCGTGCGGCCGCGCCTCGCTTTGCAATTCGCGACAAAGGTTGGCCAATCCGCATCGCGGATTCACAACCGTCGTCAGGTGCTTAGCGAACGCTCGTGCGCGCCTGTGTCATTAGCGCCAGCGGCCGCCCCTCGTTATCCTCGAAGAACGCCATCCACTCCTCGGTGCCGTCGTCGTGGCGGTGGATCAGGTGCGGCGCGTGGGTGAAGGCGACCCCGCGCGCTTCCATGGCCTCCTTGGCCGCGTGGATGTCGGGCACACGCAGGTAGAGGATCGATTCGGCCCCGCCCGAGCCCTCCTCCTCGGTCAGCATCAGCCGTACTCCGCCCACATCAAACAACGACAGGTTGCCGAAGGTATAGAGCTCGGGCAGCCCGAGCGCGTCGCGGTACCATTCGCGCGCCGCGGCGGTGTTGCGCGTGGTCCGCGCCACCTGGCCGAGCATCATGTAGCCTTCGTCGCTGCCGTGCATCGCCGCTCTCCTTCGCGCCAGCGCGGTGCCCTGCGCCACGCCGCTCCACAGCCTGAGCTCGGCCCGGCTCGTGAGGCCGAGCTTGCCGAGCACGTTGCCGACATGGAACTTGACCGCGTCGGGGCTGACCCCGAGCCGCGCGGCGATCCGCCGGTTGGTCAGCCCGTGGCGGACCCATTCGGCGACCTTCCATTCGGCCGGCGTGAGCACGTCGTCGTGCGGCGGCCTGCCGGGTCGGTTCCTCGTCATGGCGGCTGTGTAGCCTGCGCGGCCGGCAATTACCCTACCCGCACGCCGGCGGCCTAACCGGCCATCGTGGGCGGCTGCTGGCGTAGCGAGCGCGGAAACCGGAGATCCGTCGGAAGTCCGATGGATCGCCGGCCGGTTTTAGCGACCCGAAGGGACTCGCCCCCCGGTCCCGGAGCCTCCGCGCCCACCGGCATCCGGGACGCGCGCTATCGTCGGTTCCGCTGTCGCCTGCTTCGCAAAGCGCGACCGGAGTTTGCCAAATGGTGCCGCCTGTCAGGCGAGGCCGTCCGCGGCCGCGCCGGCGAGCGCGGGCGAGACACCGGGCGTCCCGGCGATCCGCTCGAGCTGAGCCCGCATCAGCGCCGAGCGCGCCGGTTCGAACCGGCGCCAAGGGGCAAGCGCCTGCAGCATCTTCGCAGCCGCCGCAGGGTCCGAGCGATCGGCGACGAGCGCCACGTCGGCGAGGAACCGGTATCCGCGTCCCGAAGGATCGTGAAACGCATGCGGCGTGGCGACGAACGAGCCGACGATCGCACCGAGTCGTCCGGGATGCGCGAGCGTGAAATCCGGATGGGCGAGCAGCCGCGGCGCGAGCTCGATCGTGTCGCCGCGCAGCGAACCCGCTTGCGCGGCGAACCACTTGTCGAGCAACCGGGGATCGCCGCGATAGCGCTCGCGATAGGCCGCGAGCACCGGCTCGCGTTCGCGTGCCGTGGAATGGGCCAGCGCGAACAACGCACCCTCGCGCTCGGTCATCGTCTCGGCCTGCTCGAACTGGCGCAGCGCCAGCGTCCCCGCGTCGCTCGCGCCGCCGGCGAGCAGGTAGTCGAGCGCGACATTGCGCAGCCGGCGCGCGCCCGAGGTCGAAGCGGCCGACGCCAACGCCTCGCGCCACTCGCGCTCGAGCGCCTGGCCGAGCGCGGCACGCAAGGTCTCGCGCACGGCGTGGATCGCGGCAGGATCGATCGCCGTCAGTCCCTCGCCGACGAGAACCTCGTCGGGAAGCCGGACGAGCTCAGCGACCAGCCCGCGCCCGAGCACAGGGTCTGCAAGGGCCTGTCGAACCGCGTCCACGACCACGCCAGGATCGGTGGCCTCGCCCCGCAGAGTCGCCAGCATCAGCAACTGCATCGCCTCGTGATGCGCGAACGGATCGTCGTCGTGCACGGCAAGCACGGCAAGATCGGCCGCACTCCGTTCGAGCGCGATCTCGACCGGCGCGGAAAACCCGCGGTTGATCGAGAGGACGGGCCGCTCGCCGATTCCCTCGAACCGGATCTCGGCGTCGCGCTCGACCACCACCAGCCGCTCCGCCAGCCGCGTGCCGCTATCGGCCCCGAACAGCGCGACGCGGATCGGGACGGAAACCGGCAGGTCCACCGCCATCGTCAAAGTTGCTGCCCGCCGCGCCGCAGGATCATGTGCCAGCGCTGCACGCACCCGCGGTGTCCCCGGCGTGTCGTACCAGCGGCGAAATCCGGCGAGCTCGACCCCGCTCGCCGCCTCCATCGCCGCGAGGAAATCCTCGCAAGTCGCCGCCGCCCCGTCGTGGCGCGCGAAGAACAGCTCGGCCCCGGCGCGGAACGCCGCCTCGCCGAGCACCGTGCGCAGCATGCGCACGATCTCGGCGCCCTTCACATAGACCGTCGCCGTGAACAGCTCCCCGGCCGTCGCATAGCTCGCCGGGCGCACCGCATGCGCGCGCGGTCCGGCATCCTCGCGAAACTGCCCGAGCCGCAGCGAGCGCACGTCCTCGATCCGCTTGACCGCCGCCGAACCGCGGTCGGCCGCGAAGCCCTGGTCGCGGAACACCGTGAAGCCTTCCTTGAGCGTCATCTCGAACCAGTCGCGCACGGTCACCCGGTTGCCCGACCAGTTGTGGAAATACTCGTGCGCCACCAGCGCAGCGGCGACTTCGCGCTCGGCGTCGGTCGCGCTCGCCGGATCGACCAGCACTTGCGCCGCTTCGTAGATCGCGAGCCCCTTGTTCTCCATCGCGCCGAAGCGGAAGCCGTCGAGCGCGACAATGTTGTAGGCCGTGAGGTCGTACTCGCGCGCGTACTCGCGCTCGTCCCACGCCATCGCCGCCTTGAGCGCCTCGAGCGCGTGCCCGGTGCGCGCCAGGTCGCGCTCGCGCACCCACACGCCCAGTGCGACCTCGCGTCCCGAGCGCGTGGTGAAGCTGTCGCTGCGCAGCGCGAGCGGCCCCGCGACGAGCGCGAACAGGTAGCACGGCTTGGGATGCGGGTCGTGCCACTCCGCCCAGTGCCGCCCGTCGTCGAGCTCGCCCGCCCCCGCCCTGTCGCCATTGGCGAGCAGCACCGGGAAACGCTCGCGGTCCGCCACGATCCGCACGCGAAACCGTGCGAGCACGTCGGGCCGGTCGGGAAACCAGGTCACGCGGCGGAAATGCTCGGGCTCGCACTGCGTGCACAGCACGCCGTCGAGGTCGAACAGCCCGGCCTGCTCGGTCGTCGAAGGGACGATCTCGCTGACCGTCTCGACCACCGCCCGGTCGCCCGCCAGCCGCACCGTCAGCCCGCTCTTGTCGACCTTGTGCGCGGCCGCCTTGCCGTCGACCGTCAGCGAAACAAGCTTGAGCCCAATGCCGTCGAGCCGCAACGGCTCGCGATGGTCGCCGTTGCGCACGACCTCGAGCCTTGCCCGCACCCGCGTGCGCTTCGGGTCGAGGTCGAAGTCGAGCGCGATCTCGGGCACCAGCCAAGCCGGCGGCCGGTAATCCTCGCGGCGCACGACCATGCGCTCAGTCCATGTGCTTGAGGCCGACGCGCAGGTAGTCCCACCCGGTCACCAGCGTCAGGATCGCCGCCGCCCACAGCGTCGCGAGGCCAACCGTGTGCGGCACGTTGGCGGCGATATCGCCGATCATCACGTTCCAGCCGGGCAGCGCGCCGCCGAGGATCAGCGCACCGAGCGCGACGAGCTGGAACGTGGTCTTCCACTTGGCGAGCTTGCTCACCGGCACCGAAACCTGCAGCCCGCCGAGGAATTCCCGCAAGCCCGAGACCGCGATCTCGCGCACGAGGATGATCAGGCCGGCGATCACGTGCGCGTCGCCGACGAACGGCCCGCGCAGGATTCCCTGCGCGGTCAGCACGAGGATCACCGCCGCGACCATGATCTTGTCGGCGATCGGGTCGAGGAACACGCCGAGCTTCGACACCGTCCCGCTCGACCGCGCGAGGTAACCATCGAAATAATCGGTGATTCCCATCAGGCAGTAGAGCGCGAACGCGAGCGCGTAGCCGAGCTGCCAGTCGGGCCACCACAGCAGGAACCCGAGCAGCGGCACCGCGAATATGCGCGACAGGGTCAGCAGGTTGGGCAGCGTCAGCATCCGCCAGCCCTAGCCTGTCCGGCGGGCCGGAAAAAGTGCGCGCTGCGCTTGTTCTTAAACACAAGGCGGCTAAGTCAGGCGGCCAAGGCGAGAGGCTCACCCGACCGGCACATGTTCACATCGACCCACCTGCTCAAGCAGCGGCGCTTCCTGCCGCTGTTCGCCACGCAGCTGCTCAACGCGTTCAACGACAACCTGTTCAAGAACGCCATGGTGCTCTTCGTCGTCTACAACATCTACAACTCCGAAGAGGCCGAGGCGCAGTTCAGCGCGATCGCCTCGGCGCTGTTTATCCTGCCGTTCTTCGTGCTCTCGGCGCTTTCGGGCCAGCTCGCCGACATGCGCGACAAGGCGGCGATCATCCGCTGGGTCAAGCTCGCCGAGATCGGCATCATGGCGGTCGGCGGCACCGGCCTGGTCATGGCCTGGCAGGGCGTGCTGACCACCACCGTCGCCATCCCGCTGATGCTGCTCGCGCTGTTCGCGATGGGCGTGCACTCGACGTTCTTCGGGCCGATCAAGTACGCGATCCTGCCGCAGCACCTCGAGAAGGACGAAGTCCTCGCCGGCACCGGCCTGGTCGAGGCGGGGACCTATATCGCCATTCTCGCCGGGACGATTCTCGCCGGCTTCATCGCGGTCGAGATCGCCGCGGTGCTCGTGTTCGTGACCGCGCTCGTCGGCTACGTGACCAGCTGGCAGGTGCCCCCCGCGCCGCCGATGGCGGTCGAGGATCACCGCGACTTCGAGAGCCTCGCCAACCTCAAGCGGCTCGGCGCCAAGCACAAGGGGCTCGCCCGCCCGCTGATGCTGCTGCCGGTGTTCCTGTTCTGGAGCGTCGGCTCGTCGATCAGGCTGGTGCGCCACACGATGCATATCCGCGAGGTGTTCTACGCGATCCTCGCGATCAGCTTCTTCTGGACCATCGGCGCGGTGCTGTTCATCCAGTTCCCGCCGCTCGCCAAGAACGTGCTCATGGCGAGCAAGGAAGTCGCCAGCCTGTTCCTGGTGATCTTCTCGATCGGCGTCGCGATCGGCTCGGTCGCGATCAACGCCGCGCTGAAGGGCAACGTCTCAGCGCGCTACGCGCCGATCTCGGTGCTGGCGATGGGCGGGTTCGTCGCGGTGTTCTGGTTCCTGTGCCACGAGTGGAGCCTCGGCTTCACGGGCCGCGAGCTGATGGGCGTCGCCGAGTTCCTGTCGCAGCCGCTCGCCCCACCGATCATGCTGACCCTGCTCCTCATCGCGGTCGCCGGCGGCATGTTCGTGGTTCCGCTCTACGCCTTCCTGACGACCAAGTGCGCGCCCGAGCAGGCCGCGCGGATGGTTGCCGCGAACAACATCGTCAACGCCGGGGCGATGGTCGCGGGCTCGGTGATTGCCGGCGGCCTCAGCATGGCCGGCATAGCGCTCGTCGAGCAGCTCCTGCTCAGCGCGCTGATGTGCATCGTCTCGGCGTGGCTCGCGGCACGGCTCTACCGCGCCGAACGGCTCGCGCTCGCCGCCGCCTGATCGGTCAGTAAAGGAACGCCATCGCCGCGACGAGGCAGGCGCAATAGGCCTGCGCGAAGCCCTGGGCATCGCGCCACAGCGTTTCGCGCCAGGGTACGCGCGCCTCGATGCGCATGTCGAACACATGCGGCGGCAGCGAGGCCCGGAACGGGTGCCGGGCAGCTTCCTGCGTGAGGACAAGAGAGCGTCGCATAGGTCTTTCTCGTTAACCCGATGGTAACCATTGGAAAGGGTTTTGGTGCCCGGTGTCCACAACAGGGACAGCTCGGCCCCGATTGCCCCGGCCGCGCGGCACGGCTATCGCCAGTCCATGTCCACTGACGCTGCCCGGCTGCTCGTCGACTGCCTGATCGAGCAAGGCTGCGAGCGGGTCTTCACGGTCCCGGGCGAAAGCTTCCTGCCGGTGCTCGACGCGCTGCGCGACACGCGCGCGATCCAGACCGTGACCTGCCGCCAGGAAGGCGGCGCTGCGTTCATGGCCTGCGCCGACGGCGCCCTGAACGCTTCCGAGTCCGGCCGCCCCGGCGTGTGCTTCGTCACCCGCGGCCCGGGCGCGACCAACGCCAGCATCGGCGTCCACGTCGCATTCCAGGACTCGCAGCCGATGATCCTGTTCATCGGCGACGTCGACCGCGCGATGCGCGACCGCGAGGGGTTCCAGGAAGTCGACTTCCCGGCCTTCTTCGGCCCGATCGCCAAGTGGGCCGCGCGGATCGACGACGCAGCGCGGATCCCCGAATATATCGCCCGCGCCTATGCCACGGCGATCTCGGGGCGCCCCGGCCCGGTCGTGCTCGCGCTGCCCGAAGACATGCTCCACGAGAGCGGCCTCGCCGCTGTCCCCCGACCGTTCGTGCACAAGCCGGCGCAAGCGCCGTGCCCCGACGCGCTCGCGGCCATGATGGCGCTCATCGGCGACGCCGCCGCGCCGGTCGCGATCGTCGGCGGCGCCGGCTGGAACGCCAAGGCGCGCGATTACTTCACCCGGTTCGCCGAGCGGCTCGGGCTGCCCGTCGCCACCGCCTTCCGGCGCCAGGACTCGCTGCCGCCCTCGTCGCCGTCCTATGCCGGCAACCTCGGCTACGGGCCAAACCCGAAGCTGGTCGAGCGGATCAAGGCGGCGGACCTGCTGCTCGTCGTCGGCGCCCGACTCGGCGAGGCGACCACCGACGGCTACGAGCTGGTCACCCCCGACCACCCGGGCCAGATCCTGATCCACGTCCACCCCGACCCGAACGAGCTCCACCGGGTCTATCGCGCCGACCTCGCCATCTGCGCCGACATGGGCGAGTTCGCCGAGAGCGCCGCGCTATGGGAGGAAGGCGAGGTGATCCCGTTCGGTGCCGGTGCCGAAGCGCATCGCGAATGGCTCGCCTTCTCCACGCCCGAGGGCAAAGGCTATCCGCTCGACCTCGCCGAATGCCTGGCGATCGCCCGCCGCGAGCTGCCCGCCGACACGATCGTGTGCAACGGCGCGGGCAATTTCTCGGGCTGGTGGCACCGCCATTGGCCCTACGCCGGCTACCCGTCGCAGCTCGCCCCGACCGCCGGCGCCATGGGCTACGGGGTACCTGCCGGCGTCGCCGCCGCACTGCGCTTTCCCGACCGCTGCGTGGTCGCGGTCGCAGGCGACGGCGACTTCCTGATGAACGGCCAGGAGCTCGCCACCGCCGCGCAGCACGGCTGCGACCTCCTCGTGATCGTCATCGACAACAAGTCCTACGGGACGATCCGCATGCACCAGGAGCGCGAATACCCGGGCCGCATCGCCTCGACCGACCTCGCCAACCCCGACTTCGCGATGTTCGGCCGCGCGTTCGGCGCCTGGTCGAAGCGGGTCGAGACCACCGCCGCCTTCGCCGAAGCCCTCGGCGAGGCGCGCCAGCGCAGCGGCGTGCGCCTGATCCACTGCCTGACCGACATCGAGCAGCTCAGCGCCGCCGGCGCCACCGTCAGCGGGCTGCGCGGCAAAGCCTGAATCGAAAAGGGCCGCCCTTGCGGACGGCCCCTTCCGACGAAGCTCGAACGGCTCAGATCTTGTCGCCGAAGGCGCCTTTCACCTCGCCCTTGAGGTTCTGCGCCTCGCCCTTGCGCTCCTGTGCGCGGCCTTCGGCGCGGACGTTCGGATCGTCCGAGGTCTGCTTGGCATTGCCGGCGATCTCGTTGGCGATGCCCTTGGCCTTGTCTTTCAGTTCACCCATGTCCGGTCTCCTGATTGGGGCGCGTTCGCGCCGCTAACCTGGATCAAACGGACGGCGGGCGGCTCGTGTTCCCGCCTAAGCCTTTGCCATCGCACGAATCCGCTCCCACTCGGCGGGGCGAATCTCGGCCACCGACAGGCGCGACTGGCGCACGAGCTCGATCTCGGCGAGCGAGGAATCGGCCTTGATCTCGGCCAGCGTCACCGGCCGCGCGAGCGGCTCGACCGGCTTGATCCGCACCGCCGCCCACTTGCCGTCGGGATCCTTCGGATCGGTCAGCCCGGCTTCGCTGATCGTGACCACGCCGACGATCTCCTTGCCGGTCACCGAGTGATAGAAGAACGCCTGGTCGCCGACCTGCATCGTCCGCAGGTTCATCGCCGCGCGGTGGTTGCGCACCCCGTCCCACAGCGTCTCGCCGTCGCGGACGAGGTCGTCCCAGCCGTAAGCCGCCGGCTCGGATTTGATCAGCCAGTACCGTGCAGCCATGTATTCCTCTCCAAACGATCCACGGCTGCGCTCCTACCGAGGGCATTACGCAAGCGCAATTAACCGAAATTTGAACATGGATCGCCAATAAGGCCCGCAGGATATCGGGATCTCGCACCTTGTCGAAGCCAACCGCCGACCCCCACCGGCAGGACCAAAGCAGCCTCGGACGCGCTGACCGCGACCTGGTCGTGCTCGGCATCGGCGTCGCCGCGTTGATCCTGTTCGTCGGCACCGGCGGTTCGCTGATGCCCAAGATCGTCCGCTCGTGGCTCGGCACCGGCACGGCGCCCGACATGCTGCTGACCAACGCGGTCCTGCTCAACATCGCGCTGCTGATCTTCGGCTGGCGCCGCTACAACGAGCTCCACCGCGAGGTCGCCGAGCGCCGCCGCGCCGAGCAGCGCGCGCGCGAGCTCGCCGAGATGGATCCGCTGACCGGCTGCCTCAACCGCCGCAGCGGCGGGCCGGCGATCGATTCGCTGCTCGGCGAAGCCTCGCGGCGCCAGTGCGAGGTCGCGGTGCTGATGGTCGACCTCGACAACTTCAAGCAGATCAACGACGTCAACGGCCACAAGGTCGGCGACAGGGTCCTCGTCGAGCTCGCCCGCCGGGTCCGCGAGCTGCTGCCCAAGGACGGCGTGCTCGCGCGCATCGGCGGTGACGAGTTCGTCTGCGCCCTGCCCTATGAGCCCGGCGCGAGCGAGCGGATCGACTATTTCGCCAGCCAGCTCGTCGCCGCGGTGTCGGAGCCGATCAGCTCGGGCGACCTGCAAGTCGAGGCGACCGTCTCGATCGGCATCGCCGGGAGCGGCAGCGGCGAGGACGTGCCGAGCAGCGAGACGCTGATCCACCGCGCCGACATCGCGATGTATCACGCCAAGAAGCGCGGCCGGAACCGCTACTACTGGTTCGAGCCGCAGATGGAGAGCGAGCTGCGCTTCCGCGCCGAGCTCGAGACCGGCATCCGCCGCGGCATCCCGCTCGGCGAGTTCGTTCCCTACTACGAGCAGCAGGTCGACCTCGAGTCGGGCGAGCTGCTCGGCTTCGAGATGCTCGCGCGCTGGAACTCGCCGCAGTTCGGCCTGGTCAGCCCCGAGATCTTCATCCCGATCGCCGAGGAAATCGACGTCATCGGCGAGCTCAGCGAATCGCTGATCCGCCAGGCGCTCGCCGACGCCCGCGAGTGGGACCCCAAGCTGACCCTCTCGGTGAACATCTCGCCGGTCCAGCTGCGCGACCCGTGGTTCGCCCAGAAGCTGCTCAAGCTGCTCTCGGAAAGCAATTTCCCGCCGAGCCGGCTCGAGGTCGAGATCACCGAAGGCTGCCTGCACGAAAGCCTCGGTGCGGTGCGTACGATCGTCACCAACCTCAAGAACCAGGGCATCCGCATCAGCCTCGACGATTTCGGCACCGGCTACGCGAGCCTGTCGCAGCTGCGCTCGCTGCCGTTCGACCGGCTCAAGATCGACCGCCGGTTCATCGCCGAACTGGCCGACGAGGAGATCAGCAGCGACCTCGTCGAGGCGATCGTCTCGCTCGGCCGCGGCCTGTCGCTGCCGGTTACCGCCGAAGGGGTCGAGACGGCCGCGATCCTGCAGACCCTGCAGGGCATGGGCCAGCTCAAGGGCCAGGGCTACGTCTACGGCCACCCCGAGGATGCCGCGGCGACGCGCGAGCGGCTCGCCGAGAAGCGCCTGCTCGCCGGCGCGCGGGCCCCCGCCGGCAAGCCCGCCGACCACGCCCAGCGCAAGGCCGGCTGACCCGCGCCCCATTGCCCTCGGCGCGCGCGACCCCTAGGTGGCGGCCATGCGCGCGAACTTCGTCAAGATGCACGGCCTCGGCAACGACTTCGTCGTGCTCGACACGCGCGCCCAGCCGCTGCCGCCGGTCACCCCGGCGCTCGCCCGCGCGCTGGCCGACCGGCGCACCGGCATCGGCTGCGACCAGTTGATCCTGCTCGAGGAATCGGCCGTCGCCGACTTCCGCATGCGCATCTTCAACCACGACGGCAGCGAGGTCGAAGCCTGCGGCAACGCGACGCGCGCGGTCGCCCTGCTGCATGGCTCGCCGGCGCAGATCGAGACCGCCGCCGGCCTGCTCGCGGTCCAGCCCGGCGAAGGCGGCGCGGCGGTCGACATGGGCGAGCCGCGCTTCGAATGGGACGTGATCCCGCTCGCCTATGCGATGGACACGATCGCGCTGCCGGTCGGCTGGGACGAGCTCGAGCAGCCCGTCGCCGTCAACATCGGCAACCCGCACGCGGTGTTCTTTGTCGACGATTGCGACGCGATCGAGCTCGACCGGCTCGGGCCGACGATCGAGCGCGACCCGCTGTTCCCCGAGCGGGTCAACGTCAACGTCGCGACGATCGAGAACAGGCATACCATCCGCCTGCGCGTGTGGGAGCGCGGCGCCGGACTGACCCGCGCCTGCGGCACCGGCGCCTGCGCCACGGCGGTCGCGGCGATGCGCCGCGGCCTGGTCGAGCGCGAGGTCACCGTCGTCCTCCCCGGCGGCGCGCTGCTGATCGAATGGGGCGAGGACGGCCGCATCACCATGACCGGCCCGGCCACCGAGAGCTTCCGCGGCAGCTTCGACTGGGGCGACTACGCGTGACGGCCGAAGTCATTTCCCTCGGTTGCCGCCTGAACATTGCCGAGAGCGAGACGATCCGCGCCCTGCTCGCGGACTCCGGCGACCTGATCGTGGTCAACTCCTGCGCGGTCACCGCCGAAGCCGTGCGCCAGACCCGCCAGGCGATCCGCCGCGCGCGCCGCGCCCGTCCCGACGCGCGGCTGCTGGTAACCGGCTGCGCCGCCGAAATCGAGCGCGACCAGTTCGCGGCGATGCCCGAAGTCGATGGCCTCGTCGCCAACGCGCGCAAGCTCGACGCGCGCGCCTGGAACGCCCCGGCCCGTCCGGCGCCGGTCCCGCCGCAGCACACGCGCGCGTTCATCGCCGTGCAGAACGGCTGCGATCACGCCTGCACTTTCTGCGTCATCCCGCAGGGCCGTGGCGCGAGCCGCTCGCTGAGCGTCGCCGAGGTGCTGCGCGAGGTCGAGCGTCACCTCGAGCAAGGCGCGGCCGAAGTCGTGCTGACCGGAGTCGACGTCACGAGCTGGGGCCATGACCTGGCCGACGAGCCCACGCTCGGCAGCCTCGTGCGCGCGATCCTCGACGCTTTCCCCGCGCTCAGCCGCCTGCGCATGTCTTCGCTCGACGGAGTCGAGATCGACGCTGAGCTGTTCGAGCTCATCGCCGGCGAGCCGCGGATCATGCCGCACCTGCACCTCTCGCTGCAGCACGGCCACGACCTGGTCCTCAAGCGCATGAAGCGTCGCCACTCGCGTGCCGATGCGGTTTCGCTGGTCGAGCGCCTGCGCGCACGCCGTCCCGAGATCGCCGTCGGTGCTGACCTCATCGCCGGCTTCCCGACCGAGGACGCGGCGATGCACGAGGCCAACCGGTCGATCGTCCGCGAGCTCGGGATCGTCCACGGCCACGTGTTCCCCTACTCGCCCCGCCCCGGCACCCCGGCCGCGCGCATGCCGCAGCTTGCGCCAGCGACGATCAAGGCCCGCGCCGCCGAGCTGCGCGCCGACGTCGCCGCGGTGCGCGATACATGGCTCCAAAGCCTGCTCGGCCGCGAGCACTTGGTCCTCGCCGAGGCCGACGGCACCGGCCACGCTGGCAACTTCGCCCGCGTCGCCCTTCCCGCGGGCACCCCGCGGGGAGCCGTCGTCGCGGTCACCCCGCGCACGATCGAGGCAGGCCTCCTGAAATGACCGAACCGACCTGGACCGAGCGCCTGTTCGGAGGCTTTCGCAAGACCTCCGAGCGCCTCTCCGAAAACCTCACCGCCGCGGTCAGCACGGCGAAGCTCGACGACGCCACGCTCGACCATGTCGAGGACGCGCTGATCCTGTCCGACCTCGGCCCGAGCGCCGCGGCGCGCATCCGCAACCGGCTCGCCGAGAAGCGCTTCGGCTTGTCGATCACCGAGCGCGAGCTCAAGGAAGCCGTCGCCGAGGAGATCGCCGCGATCCTGCGCCCGGTCGCCAAGCCGCTCGAGATCACCGCGTTCCCGCGCCCGCAAGTGATCCTCGTGATCGGCGTCAACGGCAGCGGCAAGACCACCACGATCGCCAAGCTCGCGCACTTGTTCCAGGAAGACGATTACGGCGTGCTCCTCGCCGCCGGCGACACCTTCCGCGCCGCCGCGATCGGCCAGCTCGCAGTCTGGGCCGACCGTATCGGCGTCGACGTGGTCCGCGGTCCCGAGGGCGGTGACCCGGCGAGCATCGTGTTCGACGCGGTCAAGCGCGCGACCGACACCGGCATCGACGCGCTCGTCGTCGACACCGCCGGGCGGCTGCAGAACAAGCGCGAGCTGATGGACGAGCTGGCCAAGATCCGCCGCGTGCTCGGCCGCCTCAACCCCGAGGCGCCGCACGACGTCGTGCTCGTGCTCGACGCGACCAACGGCCAGAACGCGCTCTCGCAGATCGACGTGTTCAAGGAAGTCGCCGGCGTCACCGGCCTGATCATGACCAAGCTCGACGGCACCGCGCGCGGCGGCGTCCTGGTCGCCGCCGCCGAGCAGTACGGCCTGCCGATCCACGCGATCGGCGTCGGCGAGAAGATCGACGACTTGCGCCCATTCGATCCCGACCTCGTCGCGCGCGTGATCGCCGGAGTCGCCTGATCTTCTCCGGTCCCCCGTCCTCCGTGGTAACGGTGAGGACCGGAGTTCCCAGCCGCCGCGGATGCGAAACCATTTTCCTACACGCCCCGCGATTGGCATGACTGATGGATGATTCTCGCCCGTCCCCAGCGCGACTCGGCCGCCCATAGCATCGTTCGGGGTGCGTGCGCCGGTTCGCGAAGGCCACAGCGAGCATTCCGATTTTGGAATCCAAGCCATTGATAAATAATCTAAATATCCAAAAATTCGCCGGGATAAGCGGCGCGTTCTGCGTCAACCTCGGCCCGGGACAAGCCGATGCCTGACACGCCTCCGGCCCCGCCCGCACCGAAGAAGCCCAAGTCCGGCTGGCTCAACGTCCTCGTCGACTACGGTCCGCTGCTGGTGTTCTTCCTGACCTATCGCTGGTTCGCCCCCGAAGGCGAGGACATCGCCGGTGAGATGATCGCCGTCATCAGCGGCACCGGCGCATTCATCGCCGCCGCGCTCGCCGCGCTGGCGTTCTCGAAGCTCTACCTCGGCAAAGTCTCGCCGATGCTGCTGCTGTCGACCGCGCTGATCGTCGGCTTCGGCGCGCTGACGATTTATTTCCACGACGAATTCTACGTCCAGATCAAGCCGACGATCATCTATCTGCTGTTCGGCCTCGCACTGCTGATCGGCTGGTGGCGCGGCAAGGCGCTGCTGCAGACGCTGCTCGAAGCCGCGTTCGAAGGCCTGACCCACGAAGGCTGGCTCAAGCTGTCGCGCAACTGGGGCGTGTTCTTCCTGTTCCTCGCCGTGCTCAACGAGACGCTGCGCAGCACGCTCACGTTCGGAGACTGGCTCGCCGCAAAGCTGTGGGTGTTCCTGCCGCTGTCGTTCCTGTTCACCTTCACCCAGCTGCCGATGCTGCTGCGCCACGGCCTCGAGGCCGGCGAGAAGGCCGAAGTGCTGGAAAACCCGCCCCCCGAATGACCCCTGCGCTTGTCGCGGACGATCCCTTGCGCTTTATTCCGCGCACAAGGGGTTCCAGGGTCCAAGGGGAGGCACCATGGCAAAGTTCTTCGGCAATCTGCATCTCGTTCTGCTGACGGGGCTCGTCCTCGCCATCGTGCTCATCGCCGCGTTCACCGGCTGGACCGGCGAGAACGCCGAAGCCGTGACCAACGCGGTCATGCGCTGGCTGCACCTGTTCTTCGGCGTGACCTGGATCGGGCTGCTCTACTACCTGAACTTCGTCCAGGTGCCGACGATGCCCAAGGTCCCGGCCGAGCTCAAGAAGGGCGTGACCGGGTACATCGCGCCGCGCGTGCTGTTCTTCTTCCGCTACGGCGCGCTGTTCACCGTGCTGACCGGCCTCGCGATCGCGTTCCACAACGGCTACGGCCTGCAGGCGCTGACGTTCCAGGGCACCGGCGCCGACGGCGTCAACCTGATCGGCATCGGCATGTGGCTCGCGCTGATCATGGCCGCCAACGTCTGGTTCGTGATCTGGCCGGCGCAGCAGAAGATCCTCGGCCTGGTCGAGGCGAGCGACGAGGCCAAGGCCAAGGCCGCGCCGGTCGCGCTGATCGCCAGCCGCACCAACGTGATTCTCTCGCTGCCGATGTTCTACGCGATGGTCAGCGCCAACATGGGTTAAGCGGGCGGCGCAAAAGGGGGGACCTGACGGGATTCGACCCGCAGGCATCTCAGTGTTTGGCCCGATCAGCATCCGCGCGTGCCGCGGATAAAGCAGGGCCAAGCAGCCTGACGGTGCGCCCTGCCCCTCCGCATGCTGCTGACGGCACTCCGCCGCCTCCCCGTTCCGGCCGGCCCGGAGCGGGGAGGATCATATTCAGCCCCCGATTGGGTTGCGCTTGCGCCCGAGCGGGATGTTCGACACTTCGGCCACCGGTCCGCTGAATTCCTCGACGTGATGCTGCTGCGCCTCGAGCACGCGTTGCGGCGAGATCGGCTTCTCGAACATCAGCCCGCAGGCATCGCCGTTGGACCAGATGACCTTGGCGATCGCGTCGTAGCACATCCACTCGAGCAGCACGCTCGCGCCGACCCCCGGCGGATTGTCCATCTGGATCCGCGCGCCGCGCTCGGACAAGTCCACCATGCAACCGGCGCGCTGCCCCGAAGGCAGCTTGAGCTGGACCGGACAATTGACTCTCGAGCGAATGGCAATCCGACGATCGGAAGCGTCGAATTGCTGTGCGTGCGCGTGCAGACCCATGCCCCGATCAATCGGGAGTCAGGGTTACGAAGAGCTTCCCGGGTATGGTTAACGCGGCGATTACCCTCGATCGTCGCCGGGCCTGTCGGCGGAAGGCGCCTGCGCTTCGAGGCGCGTCGAGCGAAGCATCGAGCGGCCAAGGAAGAACAGCCCGAGTCCGATCGCAACCGGGATCCCGCCGACTACCACGATCATCGGCAGCACGGTCATCACCCCGGCCGGATCCGACAGGCCCATGACCAGGACCGCGAGCGAGCACAGGCCGCTCGCACCCGCGACGAGGATACCGACCGCGAGCAGAATTCCCCCGAACAGCGCCTTCATGGCCGCCCCTCCCCGATCAAGGCGCGCTGCCGCGCCAGCACCCCGGCGCCTTCCGCGCCCTCGCGATAGAACGTGTTGTAGGTGTCGAACGGAATGATCTGCCCGTCCTCGGTCACGAAATGCACGCAGCTGCGCTTCACGGTCCCGAGATCGAAGTTGTAGCGATCGAGGAACTGCAGGATCACCACCCGGAAGCTGTTGGCGTACGACAGGTCGGCCGGCACCACCGCCTGCGGCAGGCAGCACAGCAGCCCCGCCAGCTTGTCCTCGGTGTTCGTCTGCGCGGTCGCCAGCGACAGCAAGTCGAGCATCTTCGCCCGCAGTTCGGGATAGGCCTCGTAACTGATCGTGTTCGGCCCGCTCAGGATCAGCTCGCGCGGCAGCAGCGAGGTGATCGGGGTGACAGTCTCGCCCTCGCGCAGCCCGTAGCCGATGCAGATCTGGTCGGGGTTGCACGGCAGCGGGATCATGTCCTCGAGCCCGAACACCCCCGCCGCGGCCACCTCGCGCCGGATCTGGCTCAGCAGCACGCGATTGGCCGCGGGATCGAAGCCCTCGTTGCGCCCGGCGTCCTGCACCGGCTGGAACGTCACCCCGCGCACGCACGACCAGCGCAGCGCCTCCTGCACGATCGCGGCGATCTCACCGTCGTTGACCCCGCGCTTGACCACCGCGACGAGCGTGGTCGCGATCCCCGCCGCCTCGAGCGCCCCGAGCGCCTGCCGCCGCACGCGCGTCAGCCGCGCCCCGCGCAAGTTGACCAGCGCATCGTCGTCGAGCGAATCGAACTGGAGATAGACCTCGAGCCGCGGCGTGTACTGGGCCAGCCGCGCGACGAACGTGGGGTCCTGCGCGATCCGGATGCCGTTGGTGTTGATCATCACGTGGCGGATCGGCCGCCGCTTGACCGCGTCGAGCACGGCGAAGAACTCGGGATGCAGTGTCGGCTCGCCACCCGACAGTTGCACGAGGTCGGGCTCCCCCTCGCTCGCGACGAGCGCGTCGAGCATGCGCTCGATCGTCGCCAGCGGCACATGCCCGCCGTGCATGTCGGCGGCATCGGCAAAGCAGACCGGGCAGGCGAGATTGCACGCCTGGTTGATCTCGACGATCGCGAGGCAGCTGTGCTGCTCGTGATCGGGGCACAGCCCGCAATCGAACGGGCAGCCCGCCTCGGTCCGCGTCTGCGCGGTCAGCGGCCGGTCGCCCGGCTTGATCCACAGCTTCTGCTGGCGCCAGTACTCGACGTCGTCGCTGATCAGCGTCTTCTGCACCCCGTGGCGCAAGCAGCGCTTGAGGTACCAGACGCACTCGTCCTCGATGATGACCTTGGCGGGCACCGGCTCGAGGCAGGTCTCGCACAGGCTCGTGGTCTGGCCGTGGAAGACGTAGGGCGCCGCCTTGCGCTCGAACGGCTCATCGGGCCGCCGACAAGTCTCCACGGTCGTCGCGTCGCCACCAGGCAAGTCCATAGGCAATCAATCCCAACATCAGCAGGTGGAACAGGTTGAGCGGCCCGAGCACGGACGGATATGGCTTGAGGAACTCCCACCCGAAACGCTGCACAGCATAGAAGCAAATCAGCGCGTGGAAAGCATGCCTCTCGGCCCAGGCATGCCCGCGCGCACGAGCGCGCAGGTAGACCGCGAGAAAACCCGCCAATGCCAAGCTCTCGTAGAGCTGCACCGGGTGGCGGCCGATGCCGTCGCCGAGATCGACCGCCCACGGTAGCGTGGTCGGCGTCCCGTAGGTCGCATCCGGCAGCCCGGCGAACAGGCAGCCGAGCCGGCCGATCGCGATGCCCACGCACAGCGGCGCCACGAACGGCCCGCCGGTCGACCCGCGGATCCCGCGCCGCCACTTCCACAGCTCGACGCCGAGGATCCCGCCCGCGAGCGCACCGGCAATGCTGTGCGACGGAATCACTCGTGCGCTGCCGGACACGGCCAGCGTCCCGACCAGCCACGCGCCCGCCGCTGCGCCGAGCGCCAGCGCGATGAAGTACCCGGGCTCGGTGCGCGCCGCGAGCGTGCGCGCGTCGCCCGGCCAGCGGCGATGGTGCCAGCGCGCGATCAGGAACGCGCCGAGCCACGCGGCCGCGTCGCCGAGATAGTGCGCCCAGACGGCGGTCGGCAGCGCGGTCAGATCTCGACCTGGCTGCCGAGCTCGACCACGCGGTTGGTCGGCAGGCGGAAGAACTCCATCGGCGTCGCCGCGTTGCGCATCATCCACGCGAACAGCTTTTCGCGCCACAGCGCCATGCCCGGATGCTTGCCGGCGATCAGCGTCTGCCGCGAGAGGAAGAAGCTCGTCTGCATCATCTCGAACTTCGCGCCGCACCTGGAGATTTCCTTGAGCGCCGCGGGGACGTCGGTCTCCTCCATGAAGCCATAGTTGAGCACCACGCGGAAGAACCCGTCGCCGACCTCGCTGATCGAGAACCGCTCCTCGGGATCGACATACGGCACGTCGGCGATCTTGACCGTCAACACGACCACGCGCTCGTGCAGCACCTTGTTGTGCTTGATGTTGTGCAGCAGCGCCGACGGCGTCCCGCTCGAGCCCGAGTTCATGAAGATCGCCGTCCCCGGCACGCGCGCGGTGCTGTTGCGCGCCGACTTGGCGAAGATCTCGAGCGGCAGCCCGACTTCGCTCATCCGCTCGCGCATCAGCCGGCGGCCCTTGGCCCAGGTCGTCAGCAGCGTGAAGGCGACGCCGCCGACGAGCAGCGGGAACCAGCCGCCGTCGGGGATCTTGGTCGCGTTGGCGGCAAAGTAGGCGCCGTCGACGATGAAGAACACCGCCAAGAGCGGCACCGCGGCGATCCAGCGCCACTTCCACACGGCCAGCAGCAACACCGCCATCAGGCAGGTGTCGATCAGCATCGCCCCGGTCACCGCGATCCCGTAGGCCGAGGCGAGGCTCGACGAGTTGCGGAAGAACAGCACCAGCCCGATCACCGCCACGCACAGCAGCCAGTTGACCAGCGGGATGTAGATCTGCCCACGGTGCGCCTGGTGCGTGTGCAGGATCGACAGCCGCGGGATGAAGCCGAGCTGGATCGCCTGGTGGGTGACCGAGAACGCGCCCGAGATCACCGCTTGGCTGGCGATGAACGTCGCCGCGGTGGCGAGCAGCACCAGCGGCAGCCGGAACATCTCGGGGGCGAGGAAGAAGAACGGGTTCTTGATCGCCTCGGCCGCGGTCGCGTCGCCCATGCCGAGGATCATCGCGCCCTGGCCGAAGTAGTTGAGCATGAGGCACGGCATCACGAACCAGAACCACGACAGCCGCATTGGCACGCGGCCGAAGTGCCCCATGTCCGAATAGAGCGCCTCGGCCCCGGTCACCGAGAGCACGACCGAGCCGAGCGCGAGGAACGCGAGCCACCGGTCGGCAATGAAGAACTGCACCGCGTGCCACGGGTTCAGCGCCATCAGGATCGACGGTGCCTCGATGATATGGCTGACCCCGAGCACCGCGAGCGTGAGGAAGTAGATCAGCATGATCGGGCCGAACAGCGCGCCGACCTTGGTCGTCCCGCGCCGCTGGAGGAAGAACAGCCCGAGCAGCAGCACGATCGCGATCGGCACGACCCACTGCGCCATCGTCGGCTGGACCACGGTCAGCCCCTCGACCGCCGAGAGCACCGAGACTGCCGGGGTGATCATGCTGTCGCCGTAGAACAGCGCGGTGGCGAACACCGCGAGCAGCACCGTCAGCCAGCCGTAATTGGCCCGCCCGATCTTGCGCGAGATCAGCGCGACCAGCGCGAGCGTGCCGCCCTCGCCCTTGTTGTCGGCGCTCATCAGCACGCCGACGTATTGCAGCGAGACGATGAAGGTCATCGACCAGAAGATCAGGCTGACCACGCCGTAGACGTGGAGATCGTCGAGCGCGAGCTTGTGCGGCCCGGCGAACGTTTCGCGGAACGAGTAGATCGGGCTCGTGCCGATGTCGCCGAAGGCGACTCCGATGGCTCCCACCGCGAGCTTGAGCTTGGCGGTCGTGCGATCTTCGCCGTGGGTAGAACTCATCGGGATTTAGGGCCCCTGAACGCGACTCAATCGCGCGAAGCGCGCCGATTAGGCCTTGCGCCAGCGGCTGGCAATGGCCCGGCGCGGCAGCCTGTTATTTCGGGACGGTGACCGGCCCGCGCATCTGCGTGAGCAGCGTGTCGAGCCGCTCGAGCCGCAGCGCCAGCACGTCGCGCCCGGCCGCATCCGGCCCCGCGGTTTCTAGCGTCTCGCGCCACAGCTCGGCCGCCTCGGGCAGCCGGCCCTGGCGAATCAGCGCGAGGCCGAGGAAATAGCCGGGGCCGATGCCCTCGGGATCGAGCTCGGCGGCACGGCGATAGGCGAGCAGCGCCGGCTCGGTCAGCGCCCCGTCGGCATGCTCGACCAGCGCGTTGCCGAGCGCGAGCCATGCCTCGGCGTCGTGCGGATCCTCGACCACCGCCCCGCGCAGGACTGTCGCCGCTTCGGCGAACCGCCCGCGCCGGGCGAAGGCGTCGGCGACGAGCAGCTCGTCGCTGCCCGAGCGGGCATCGTCGCCGATCATGCTCTTGCGCTCGTCGACCAGCGCCCAGGTCGTCTTGCGGTCGACGGCGGGCGCCGCCGGCGCGCCGGGCAGCGCCGGGCTCGCCTGCAGCGCGTAGCCGGCAAGGCCGAGCGCCAACGCCGCGGCGAAAGTCGTCCAGCCCGCGCGAGGCACGCGAAACGCGAACGCCGCAACGGCAAACGCCGCGAGCGCGAGCGCGATCGCCAGCACCCAGCTCATCGGCCACCCCGCAGCCGTCGCCGCAGGATCAGTCCCGCGAGCAGCAGCAACACCACCGGCACCGCGAACAGCGGCCAGGTCGTCGCGCTGACGGTCGGCTTGTAGCTCACGTAATCGCCGTAGCGCTCGACCATCCACGCGCGGATGTGCTCGGGGTCCTCGCCCGCGGCGATGCGCGTGCGCACCTGGTGGCGCATGTCGCCGGCCATCGGCGCGTCGCTGTCGGCGATCGACTGGCTCTGGCACTTGAGGCAGCGCAGCGTCTCCATCAGCGCCTGGGCCTTGGCCTCGAGCGCCGGGTCGTCGAGCTGGGTATAGGCGTAAGGCGCCGGCGGCAGCGAATCCTGCGCAGCGACGGGCACCGCGAACGCGACGAGCAGCGCGAGAAGCAGCCGCGCGATCACGCTCCCGCCTCCTTGAGCTTGCCGAGCAGCTTGGCCACGTCGCCGTCGCGGATGTCGCCGATGTGCTGGTAACGGATCACGCCCTTGCCATCGATGACGAAGGTCTCGGGCACTCCGGAGGAGCCGATCGACAGCTGCACCGCGCTGATGTCGTCCTTGCCGATCCGCGTGAACGGATTGCCGTAAGCCTCGAGGAATGCGGCCACATCCTCCGGCCGGTCGCGGATCGCGACCGCGACGATGTTCGCCCCGCCCGCCTGGAGCTTGGCCAGGTTCGGCGCCTCGGCCGCGCAGGGCACGCACCAGCTTGCGAACACGTTGAGCAGCTTGGGCTGGCCGTCGGCCAGGTCGCGGCTCGACAGCCCGGGCCGGTCGCCGACCGCCGCCGGCAGGTCGAACGCCGGGATCGGCTTGCCGATCATCGCGCTCTCGACGAACTCGTCCTTGGGCTGGCTCAGCTGGTAGGCGAACAGCGCGAACAGCGCCGCGACCAGCACGACCAGCGCCCACAGGAACACGCGCATGCGGATCACGCGACGACCTCCTCGCGCCTGCGCGCCGCCTTGACGCGCGCGCTCCGCCGCCGCAGGTCGCCCGAGACACGCCCGATCAGCGCGAGCAGCCCGCCGAGCGCCACGATCACCCCGCCGTACCATACCCAGGTCACGAACGGCTTCCACCACAGCCTGAGCTGCCAGCGCCCGCCTTCGGCCTCGCCGCCGATCACCGTGTAGAGCTGCCCGTTCCAGCGCGTCAGCAACGCGGATTCGCTGGTCTGCTGCGGCGGAGCCCAGAAGCTGCGCGCCTGCGGCGTGAGCTCGCGCGCGGCCCCGCCGCGGTAGCTGACCGCGAGCCGGCCCTCAAGCGCGGTCCAGTTCGGCCCGGCGACCGGGTCGACGCTTACCAGCGTCACGTGCCATGGCCCGACCTCGGCGCTGTCGCCGACGCGCGCTGCGACCAGCTTCTCGGTGGTGAACGCGCTGTCGGCCGACATCCCGAACAGCGCGACCGCGACGCCGAGGTGCCCGAACACCATGCCCCAGACCGCAAGCGGCAGCCGTCGCAGCGAGCGCCCGCGCAGCGGCAGCACGCTGCCGACCGCGACCACCGCCGCCAGCGCCATCCCGAGCAGCGGCAGCAGCGCGATCCCGGCGATCAGCCAGACCCCGAGCAGCACCGCGACACCCAGCACCGCGAGCACGATCACCGGCCCGCGCACGCGCGCGAAGCTGTCGCGCCGCCAGCGCAGCAGTGGGCCGACGGCGAGCACGACCAGCATCGGCAGGAAGAAGATCGCCCCGACCGGATTGAAGTACGGCGGCCCGACCGAGACGCGCACGTCGAACGCCTCGGTCAGCAGCGGGTAGAGCGTGCCGAGCAGCACGATCCCGAGGATCGCCGACAAGGCGACGTTGTTGACCACCAGCGCGCCCTCGCGGCTCAGCAAGGCGAACCGCTCGCCTTCGGCCACCGTTCCGGCGCGCGCGACGAACAGCAACAGCGCCCCGCCGATATAGATCGCCAGCAGCGCGAGGATGAACGTGCCGCGCTCGGGGTCGACCGCGAACGCGTGGACGCTGGTGAGGATGCCCGAGCGCACGAGGAACGTGCCGACCATGCTCATCGAAAACGCGACCACCCCGAGCAGGATCGTCCAGGTCCTGAGCGCATCGCGCGCCGCGAGCACGCTCGCCGAGTGCAGCAGCGCGGTCGCCGCGAGCCACGGCATCAGGCTGGCGTTCTCGGTCGGGTCCCAGAACCACCAGCCGCCCCAGCCGAGCTCGTAGTAGGCCCAGTACGAGCCCGCGGTGATGCCGAGCGTGAGGAACACCCACGCGCCGAGCACCCACGGGCGCATGACCTTGGCGAAGTCGGGCGTCACCTGCCGGGTCAGCAGCGCGCCGACCGCGAAGCTGAACGCGACCGACAGCCCGACGTAGCCGACATAGAGCGTCGGCGGGTGCATCGCCGCGCCGATGTCCTGCAGCAGCGGGTTGAGCCCCGCCCCTTCGGGAACCGGCCCCGGCAGCCGCTCGAACGGGTTCGAGGAAATCAGCAGGAAGGCATAGAAGCCGAGCCCGATGAACGCCTGCGCCGCCAGCGTCGCGACCATCGTCCGCTCGGGCAGACGACGCTCGATCAATGCGATCAGCCCGCCCGCCACCGCCATCACGGTGACCCACAGCAGCATCGAGCCTTCGTGGTTCCCCCAGGTGCCGACGATCCGGAAGATCAGCGGCTCCTGCGAGTGCGAATTCTTGGCCACGAGCAGCACCGACAGGTCGGTGCGCATGAACAGCACGACGAGCGCGCCGAATGCGACCGCGCAGAGCAGCGCCTGGACCGCCGCCGCGGGCCGCACGAGCGCCGCGAGCGCTTCACCGCCCGTCCGGAGCCCGAGCGCGCCGGCCAGCAATTGCAGCCCGGCCAGGGCCGCGGCAAGCCACAGCGCGGCGAGGCCGAACTCGGCGATCATTGCGTTTCCGCCACCGCGGCGCGCTTCTGCTCGGCGGTCATGTCCTCGAGCTCGCGCGGCATGTAGCTCTCGTCGTGCTTGGCGAGCAGGTTGGTCGCCTGGAACGTGCCGTCGGCCTGCATCGCACCCTCGGCGACCACGCCCGAGCCTTCGACGAACAGGTCGGGCAGGATTCCGGCGAAGCTCACCGGAACGCGCGCCTTGCCGTCGCCGACGACGAAATCGATCGTCACCCCGTCGGCGCGGGTCTTGAGCGAGCCCTGCTCGACCATCCCGCCGAGCCGGATCGCCTGCCCCGCCGCGGGCGGATTGGCGGCGATGTCGCTCGGCACGTAGAAGTAGCTCGCCTGGTTGCGCAGCGCCCAGGCCGCGAGCAGGCCCGCGCCGATCAGCGCGACGAGCGCGATGATCACGAGCACCAGCCGCTGGTGCTTGGGCTTGAACGCAGCAGTCATCGTTTCCGTCCCTGGTCGCGCCGCCGCTCGGCCATGCGCATCGTCAGCCAGCTCCAGCCCGCGAGGGCCAGGGTCGCGGCGATCGTCACCGCGTAGGCGGCGATGACGAAGTTCCACTGATCGAGGGCCTCGCGCATCAGGCTTCAAGCGCCTTGCGCCGCAGCCGCGCCTCGGCCTGGACTTGCGCGAGGATCGCCCGCATCCGCGCCAGCACCACGCCGCCGAACACCAGCGAGAAGCCGAGCGTCGCGACCAGCAGCGGGACGAGGAAATCGGCCGACATCGCCGAGGAGCCCATCGACAGGCTCGGCGGCTGGTGCAGCGAGTTCCACCAGATCACCGAATAGTGGATGATCGGGATGTTGATCGCTCCGACGAGGCCGAAGATCGCCGGGATCCGGCTCGATCCGCCCTCGCGGTCGACCGCGCTGGCGAGCGCCATGTAGCCGAAGTAGAGGAACAGCAGCACGAGCATCGAGGTCAGCCGCCCGTCCCACACCCACCACGTGCCCCAGGCAGGCCGGCCCCACAGCGAGCCCGTCGCGAGGCACATCGCCGCGAACGCTGCCCCCGGGGCGGCCGCCGCGCGCGCCGCGATCGCCGCGAGCGGGTGGCGCCAGACGAGCTCGGTCAGGCTCGCGACCGCGATCGTGGTCCATCCGGCCATGCCGAGCCACGCAGTCGGCACGTGCACGAGCACGATGCGCACGGTCTCGCCCTGCAGGCGCTCGGCGGGCAGCCCGGTCAGCCCCCACGCCAGCGCGGCGCCGGTCAGCAGCAGCCCGGACAGCAGCAACGCCGGCGTCAGCCAGCGGGCGATCCGGAGAAAACGGGCGGGATTGGCGAAGCCGTGCATGGGTCCTGCGGGCGCGTAACGGGGGCCGCTTTGACAGGTGCTGAACCCCGGAGCAAGCGCGAACACCCCAATTCCGGACTTTGTCAACGATTGGGAGGCGAGGAG
>CBHWED010000015.1:0-28140 GCA_966112795.1 uncultured bacterium | reverse complement strand
CCGTGCGCCTGCGCGCGGCGGTGGAAAGTCACCGGACTGTCGCTTTCAGGCCGCGATGGTCTCCAGCAACCGGCCCGCCATCGAGTTCGGCCCAGCCTCGGCCAGCTCGACCTCGACCAGGTCGCCGATCTGCACCTCGCCCTCGAAGAACACCGACTGCAGCCACGGCGACTTGCCGAGCCATTGGCCGGGCTTCTTGCCCTTGCGCTCGACGAGGACCTCGCAGCGCCGGCCGACCGCGGCCTGGTTGAACGCCAGCTGGTCGCGGTTGAGCGCGGCCTGGAGGCGCTGGAGGCGCTCGTCCATGACCTCGCGGGCGATCTGGCCGTCCATCGTCGCCGCCGGCGTGCCAGGGCGGGGCGAGTACTTGAAGCTGAACGCCTGAGCGTAGCCGACCGCGTCGACCAGCCGCAGCGTCTCGGCGAACTCGGCCTCGGTCTCGCCCGGGAAGCCGACGATGAAGTCGCCGCTCAGCGCGATGTCGGAGCGGGCTTCGCGGAAGCGCTCGAGCACGCGCAAGTAGCTGTCCGCGGTGTGGCTGCGGTTCATCGCCTTGAGCACGCGGTCGCTGCCGCTCTGCACCGGCAAGTGCAGGAACGGCATCAGCTTGGGCTGCTCGGCATGCGCGCGGATCAGGCCGTCGGTGACGTCGTTCGGATGGCTCGTGGTGTAGCGAATGCGCTGCAAGTCCGGCAGCCTGGCGAGCGCTGCTATGAGATCGTGGAAGCCCGTCTCGTCGTTGGTCCAGGCGTTGACGTTCTGCCCGAGCAGCGTGATCTCTCTCGCGCCGCCCTCGACCAGAATCTCCGCCTCGCGCAGCAAGTCGCTGAACGGGCGCGAGATCTCGGCGCCGCGGGTGTACGGCACGACGCAGTACGTGCAGAACTTGTCGCACCCTTCCTGGATCGTCAGGAACGCGCTCGGCCCCGAGCGCCGCCGCTTGGGCAGCGCGGCGAACTTGGCGTCCGCCGGCATGTCGGTGTCGGCTGCGCGTTCGCCGCGGGCGGCGCGCTCGATCATCTCGGGCAGGCGGTGATAGGCCTGCGGGCCGACCACGAGGCCGACGCCGGGCGCGCGGGCCATGATCTCCTCGCCTTCGGCCTGGGCAACGCAGCCGGCGACCGCGATCATCGGCTTGCGGCCCGCTTCCTCGCCGGCCTTCACCAGCCGGCCGATGTCCGAATAGACCTTCTCGGCCGCCTTCTCGCGGATGTGGCAGGTGTTGAGCACGACGAGGTCGGCGTCCTCGCCCTCGGGCGCGGCGCGCAGGCCCTGGTCGGCGAGCAGCTCGGCCATGCGCTCGCCGTCGTAGACGTTCATCTGGCAGCCGAAGCTCTTGACCCGGAAGGTCTCGGGGGCGCGGGACTGTGGCATGGGGCGGGGCCCTTAAGCCATTTGCCCGGCGATTTAAAGCCGCAGCGCCCCGGCGATCGCTGCCTGCGCCGCGGCGGTCATCGTCTTGCGGTTGGCGAGCGCCTCGCCGGCGAGCGGCTCGAGGAAGCGGATCGTCAGCTCGACGCGGCCCGGCCGCGCGAGGATGCGGCGGACGTTGGCGAGGCCGGGCTCGTTGTCGAACCAGGCGATGTCGTGCGCGTCGGCATAGTCGAGCGCGACCGGCTGGATCGGCACCGTGCCGGCGAGCGGCTCGACCGCCGAGAGCAGCGAGCTCTTGAACGGCAGCATCGCGGTGCCGTCGTTGGTCGTGCCTTCGGGGAAGATCGTCACCGGGCGCACGCCGAGCGCGGCGCGGACCTGCTCGACCTGGCCGGTCACCGAGCCGCGCTGGTGCCGGGTGATGAACACCGTGTGGTTCTGCTCGCACAGCCACTTGAGCCCGCCGTGGACGGTGAGCCCGCTGTGCGCGACGAACACCGCCCGGCTGGCCCCGGCGAGCGCGAGAATGTCGAGCCAGCTTTCGTGGTTGGCGAGGAACAGCGCGCCCGCCAGCGGAGTGCCCTCGGTGCGCACGCGGAGGCCGGCCATACGGCCCATGTAGCGCAGGAACAGAGGCGGCATCAGCTCGCGCTGGCCGATGAGCGAGAAGAGGACGTGGAGCGGGACGAGGATCAGGAATCCGAGCGCGACGCCCAGCCACCTCGCCCCTTCGCGAAGGCGGTGCAGATCAATCCTCGCGGTCGATGCGGACGCCGTAGAGCTCCATCCGGTGGTCGACGAGGCGGTAGCCGAGCTTCTCGGCGATCTGCTTCTGCAGCGCCTCAAGCTCGGGGTCGACGAACTCGACCACCTTGCCGCTCTCGACGTCGATCAGGTGGTCATGGTGCGCCTCGGGCGCGGCCTCGTAGCGCGCGCGGCCGTCACCGAAGTCGTGCCGGTCGAGAATGCCCGCTTCCTCGAACAGGCGCACGGTGCGGTAGACGGTGGCGATCGAGATCTTCGGGTCGATCGCCGCGGCGCGCTCGTGCAGCGCCTCGACGTCGGGATGGTCCTCGGCCTCCGACAGCACGCGCGCGATCACCCGGCGCTGCTCGGTGATCCGCAGGCCACGCTCGGCGCACAGGGCTTCGAGATCGATCGGTTGGTGCAAGGTTCCTCAGCCCGAATGCAAAACGCCCCGCCACTATGGAAGCGGCGGGGCGTTTTTACAACCGTGAGCGCGGTTTACTCGGCGGCCTTCTTGCGGCGGCCGCGGCGCTGGCCCGGCTTGCGGCCGAGGCCGATTTCCTTGGCCAGCGTGCGGCGCTTCTCGGCGTAGTCGGGAGCGACCATCGGGTAGTCGGCCGGCAGGCCCCAGCGGGCGCGGTATTCGGCCGGGGTGAGCCCGTGGTCGGTCATCAGGTGGCGCTTGAGCATCTTCATCTTCTTGCCGTCTTCGAGGCAGACGATGTGGTCGTTCTTGACCGACGCGCGCACCGAGACCGCGGGCTCCGGCTTGACTTCGGCCTGCGGGGCAGCGCCCAGGCCGGCAAGCGCGCCGTAGACGTTCTGGATCAGCGCCGGAACCTCGTCCACGCTGACGCTATTGTTGCTGACGTGAGCGGCGACGATGTCCGAAGTCAGGGTTATGAGCGTTTCGGACAAATCCTGTTCGAGAGTAGCCATATATTCCTCGTTGTTCTTTTGCGACCCGGCCCTTGGTCATCCGCCACAAAGGCTGGACGGGGGGAGCACCCACGCCTTGCGCCCATTTACGCGGCATTACAAGGGCGGCAAATAATCTGCGGGGAACAATCCTCGCAACCAAGTCTAAACGTTGACTGAATCTTCGCGTGCGAAGGTAATCGCGTCTAGCGGGCTTCCGCTGCCTCGGCGGTAATAGTGGCGGCGCCGCCCAACGCTTTCAAATCCATGGCGCCGATACAGCGACTCGGCCTTATTGCCCTCGCGCATTTCCAGAAACAGCCGGCGAGCCCCGTGCTCGCGCGCGGCGGCGATGAACCGCTCGATCAGCGCGCCGCCGATGCCGCGGCCACGGTGATCGGGATGGACCGCGATCAGCAGCAGCTCCTCCTCGTCGGCCGCGCCGCGCGACAGCGCGAAACCGGCCGCGGGCTCACCCTCGCGCGGCGCGCGGCCGTCGATGCCGGCGAGCAGGTAATGGGTGTTGGGCAGGAGCAGCGAGTCCGTGACCTGGCGACGGGTCCAGGCCTCGCCGAAGGCGGGGTCGAACGCCGCCTCCATGACTTGCATGATCCGGTCGAGGTCGTCGGTCATGCGCCGGGCAGCCGCGCGTCCGGAGGACGGCCGTAAAGCGGGGCGAGCGAGGACGTCAGCAGGGCTTGCGGCAGCAGCATGAAGGACCGCGCGTCGGGCAGGATGTCGAGCGCAATCGCGTCCGGGTCGCCCTGGAGAAGTTCGGCCGACTTGCTGCCGGCAACTACAGAATAGCGCGCCGCGCACCTCGCTTCTTCGGGCTTCTGCGACCGTAATTCATCTTCAGGCAGGCCGTTTTCCTCGAAGTCCTGGACGAACCATTCGCCATGGCCGCCGGTCATGCACACGGTGACCGGGCCCGGGTGTTTGTCGCGGGCCATCGCCGCGACCAGCGCCAGCGTCGGGTAACCGAGCACTTCGGCCTGCCAGGCAAGGCCGAGAGCGCGCGCAGCGGCGAGGCCGATGCGCACGCCGGTGAAGCTGCCCGGGCCAAGCGAGACGACCACCCGCGCGGCGCGGCCCTTGCCCGGCAATTCGGCGATCATCGGCACGAGCCGCTCGGCGTGGCCGCGGCCAATCACCTCGTAGGCGCCGGCCAGCAGCGTCTCGCCCTCGAACAGGGCGACCGAGCACGCTTCGGTGGCGCTATCGATGACCAGCGTCCGCACGGGGCGGACCTACAGAACGCGGTTGAAGACGTCGAACTCGGGCCGCGGGCTGCGTCCGAAGATGCTTGCCGGATCGCCGTAGCCGATCGAGCAGATGAAGTTCGAGCGGACGTTCGGCTGGCCGGCGAAGAACTCGGCATCGACCGCGGCGTTGTCGAACCCCGACATCGGCCCGCAGTCGAGCCCGAGCGCACGCGCGGCGAGCATCAGGTAGGCGCCCTGGAGCGAGGAATTGCGGAACGCGTTGGCCTGGCGCAGCTCCTCGCTGCCCGAGAACCAGCTGCGCGCGTCGGTGTGCGGGAACAGCCACGGGAGCTGCTCATGGAAGTCGAGGTCCATGCCGACGATGACGCAGGCCGGCGCGCCGGTGATCTTCGGCTGGTTCTTTTCGCTCGCCAGCGCGGCGAGGCGGGCCTTGGCTTCGGCCGACTTGCACCAGACGAGCCGCGCCGGCTGCTGGTTGGCCGAGGTCGGGCCCATCTTCATCAGCTCGTAGATCGCGCGGATCTGCTCGTCGCTGACGTCGCGGTCGAGCCAGGCGTTGTAGCTGCGCGCCTCGCGGAACAGCTGGTCGAGCGCCGCTTCGCTGAGCGGCTCGGAGTGGTGCGCCGGCATCAGGCGGCGCGAACTTCGGTGACTTCGGGGACGTAGTGCTTGAGCAGCCCTTCGATCCCCTGCTTGAGCGTCGCGGTCGAGCTCGGGCAGCCCGAGCAGGCGCCCTGCATCGCCAGGTAGACCACGCCGTCGCGGAAGCCGCGGTAGCGGATGTCGCCGCCGTCGTTGGCCACGGCCGGGCGCACGCGAGTCTCGATCAGCTCCTTGATCTGCTCGACGATCTCGGCGTCGGCCGGATCGTCGCCGATGTCACCGTCGGACTCGGGCGGCACGGCGATGCCGCTCGCGCTGGGACCGGCGAACAGCGGCGCCTGGCTGACGAAGTGGTCGAGCAGCACCGCGACGACTTGCGGCTTGAGCTGGCTCCAGTCGACGCCGGGCGCAGCGGTGACCGAGACGAAGTCGCCGCCGAAGAACACGCCGGTGACCTCGCCGGTGTCGAACAGGGCCTGCGCCAGCGGCGAGGCTTCGGCCTCCTCGGGCGAGGCGAAGTCGCGCGTCCCCGAAGGCATCACCCGCTGCCCGGGAAGGAACTTGAGCGTCGCCGGATTGGGCGTGGTTTCGGTCTCGATGAACATGGCGGCGATGTAGGATGCGCACCGCATGCCCGCAAGCACTCGCGCGCGGCGGCGTGGCGCTCATTCACTGGTCCTTCATGCCTTGGTCGCCTATTGCCGCTGCCATGACCCCCGCCACGCGCGCTCTCCGCGTCCTCGCCCCCCTCGTCCTGCTTTCGCCTCTGCCGCTCGCGGCACAGCAGCCGCCGGCCGTGCCGGCCGTCGAGACGGTCACCAAGATCGCCGCGCCGGTCTTCGCCCAGCCCGACGATCCGTGGATCTATCGCGGCACCGACATCCCGGTCGACCGCGAGTGGCTGTTCGGCGAAATGCCCAACGGGTTGCGCTACGCGGTGCGCAACAACCGCGTGCCGCCGGGGCAGGTGTCGATCCGCATCCGCATCGACGCGGGCTCGCTCAACGAGGAGGATTCCGAGCTCGGCTTCGCCCACCTGATCGAGCACCTGACCTTCCGCGAGTCGAAGTACCTCAAGGACGCCGAGGCGATCCCGCACTTCCAGCGGCTCGGCGCGAGCCTCGGCAACGATACCAACGCGATCACCAGCCCGACGCAGACGGTCTACAAGCTCGACTTGCCCAACGCGCGCGACGCGACGCTCGAGGAGAGCATCCGCCTGCTTTCGGGGATGATCCGCGAGCCCGCGCTCAGCGATGCCAACCTCGCCGCCGAGGTGCCGATCGTGCTCGCCGAGCGGCGCGAGCGCAACGGGCCCGACCGCCGCATCATCGAGGCGACCAACGAAGTCTACTTCGCCGGCCAGCGGCTCGCCGCACGGACCCCGATCGGCAGCGTCGAGACGCTGCAGGGCGCGACCTCGCGCGGGGTCAAGGCGTTCCACCAGCGCTGGTACCGGCCCGAGAACACGGTGATCGTGATCGCCGGCGATGCCGACCCGGCGCGGCTCGCCTCGCTGATCGAGCAGTATTTCGGCGACTGGAAGGTCGCCGGGCAGCACACCCCGCAGCCGAGCTTCGGCGCGCCGCAGGCGCCGCGCGGTGCCGACCGCAACAACCCGGTCGGCGAGACCCGGGTGCTCGTCGAGCCCGGCCAGCCGCGCCAGCTCAGCTATGCGGTGCTGCGCCCGTGGCACCAGGTCACCGACAACCTCGAGTACAACCGCGGGCTGCTGCTCGACGCGGTCGCCGAGACGATCATCAACCGCCGGCTCGAGACTCGCGCACGCGGTGGCGGCAGCTTCCTGTTCGCGACCGTCGGCCGGCAGAAGACCAGCCGCTCCGCCGACGGCACGTACGTCGACGTGACCCCGCTCGGCGAGGACTGGAAGACCGCGCTTGCCGACGTGCGTGCGGTGATTGCCGACGCGATCGCCACGCCGCCGACCCAGGCCGAGATCGACCGCGAGGTCGCCCAGTTCGACCTCGTGTTCGCCAACGACGTCGAGCAGCGCCGCATCCAGGCCGGCTCGGACCTCGCCGACACCGTCGTCGGCGCGGTCGATATCCGCGAATCCGTCGCCGCGCCCGAGACGATCCTCGAGGTGTTCCGCGGGATGAAGGACCGCTTCACCCCGGCGGAGATCCACGCGCATACCAAGAGCATGTTCCAGGGCACCGTGACCCGCGCGGTACTGCTCACGCCCAAGGCCGGCGAGGCCACCGCCGCCGACTTGCGCCGGGCGATGCTGGCCAGGGTCAACGGCGACGGCGCGGTGCGCGCTTCGGCCGAGGCGATCAACTTCGCCGACCTGCCGGCGATCGGCCAGCCGCAGGCGCCGGTCGTCCGCGCGCCGGTCGGGATCTTCCAGGGCGTCGACGTCGAGCGGCTCGAGTTCGCCAACGGCGTGCGCGCGCTCGTCTGGCCGACCGAGAACGAGCCGGGCCGGGCGACCGTCCGCGTGCGCTTCGGCAGCGGCCTGCAGGGCTTCACCGACGACGAGGCCGCCTACATCCAGCTCGGCAAGGCGGCGCTGGTCGGCTCGGGCATCGGCCCGCTCGGGCAGAACGAGCTCGACCGCCTCGCCACCGGCCGCAAGCTCGGCCTGACCTTCCGCGTCGAAGACGGCTCGTTCGAGTTCGAGGGCCTGACCCGCGCGAGCGACGTCGCCGACCAGATCTACCTGTTCGCCGCCAAGCTCGGCATGCCGCGGTGGGACCCCGCGCCGGTCGAGCGGGCCAAGGCCTCGCTGCTGCTCGCCTACGACACCTACGGCGGCGATCCCAACGGGGTGATCAACCGCGATCTCGACTGGCTGCTGCACGACCGCGACCCGCGCTACGGCACGCCGACCCCGGACCAGCTCCGCGCGACCACGCCCGAGGGCTTCAAGGCGGTCTGGTCGCGGCTGCTCGCGCAAGGCCCGATCGAAGTCGACGTGTTCGGCGACGTCGACCGCGAGACCGTGGTCACCGCGCTGTCGAACACCTTCGGCGCGCTGCCGCCGCGCGAGCCGGCGCCGCCCGAGATGCTCGCCCGCCGCACCACGTTCCCGGCCGCGACCGCGACGCCGGTCACGCTCAACCACCGCGGCGAGCCCGACCAGGCCGCGGCGGCGATCGCCTGGCCGGCCGGCGCCGGCTCGGAAGGGCTGCCGCAGAGCCGCAAGCTCGACCTGCTCGCGCAGATCTTCTCCAACCGCCTGCTCGACGCGATGCGCGAGCACGCCGGGGCGAGCTACTCGCCCTACGTCGGCTCGACCTGGCCGCTCGACACGAGCAGCGGGGGCAACATCCTCGCGCTCGCCCAGCTGCCGCCCGAGCAGGTCCCGGCGTTCTTCGCGGCCGCCGAGAAGATCGCCGCCGACCTCGCCGCGACCGGCCCGACCGACGACGAGATCGCCCGGGTGACCGAGCCGATGCTGCAATTCCTCAACCGCGCCCAGACCGGGCACACGTTCTGGCTGCAGCAGCTCGAAGGCTCGACGCTCGACCGCAACCGGCTGATTTACCTGCCGACGCTGATGAGCGATTATACCCAGGTGACGCCCGAAGAGATGCGCGCGCTCGCCGCGCGCTATCTCGGCGCCCAGCGCGGCTGGCGCCTCGCGGTCCTGCCCCAGGGCCAGTCGGCGAGCGCTGGCCGGTAAAGTCGTATCGTTGGTGATGAAACGATAACCGAAGTAACATTTGCGCCGTTCGCCCTCGGGGAGTAGGGGCGCGGCCCTCCCGTAAAGCATGGAATTTCGACGTGGCTAAGACTTGGAACCCCGACAGCTGGAAGCGGCACGAGGCACGGCACCTGCCCGTGTACGAGGATTCCGCCGCGCTTGCCGAGGCCGAGTCGACGCTCGGCAACTTCCCGCCGCTGGTCTTCGCCGGCGAGGCGCGCGCGCTCAAGGCCTCGCTCGCCGACGTCGCCGCGGGCAACGCCTTCCTGCTGCAGGGCGGCGACTGCGCCGAGAGCTTCGCCGAGTTCCACCCGAACAACATCCGCGACACGTTCCGCGTGCTGCTGCAGATGGCGGTCGTGCTGACTTTCGCCAGCAAGCTGCCGGTGGTGAAGGTCGGGCGCATGGCCGGGCAGTTCGCCAAGCCGCGCAGCGCGCCGACCGAGACGATCGGCGGGGTCGAGCTGCCGAGCTACCTCGGCGACAACGTCAACGGCATCGAGTTCACGCCGGAATCGCGCCGCAACGACCCGATGCGGATGATCCGCGCCTACAGCCAGTCGGCGGCGACGCTCAACCTGCTGCGCGCCTTCGCCAGCGGCGGCTACGCCAACTTGCGCCAGGTGCACCAGTGGACGCTCGACTTCATGGGCCGCAGCCCGTGGGCCGAGCGCTTCAAGGACGTCGCCGACCGCATCGGCGAGGCGCTCGACTTCATGGAGGCCTGCGGCGTGCACCCCGAGACGGTGCCGCAGCTGCAGTCGACCAGCTTCTACACCAGCCACGAGGCGCTGCTGCTGCCGTTCGAGCAGGCGATGACGCGGCAGGATTCGCTGACCGGCCAGTGGTACGACACCAGCGCGCACATGCTGTGGGTCGGCGACCGCACGCGCTTCGACGGTTCCGCGCACGTCGAGTTCCTGCGCGGCGTCGGCAACCCGATCGGCATGAAGTGCGGCCCGAGCCTCGAGCCCGACATGATGCTGCGCCTGCTCGACGTGCTCAATCCGGCGCGCGAGCCGGGCCGGATCACGCTGATCGCGCGCTTCGGCGACGACAAGGTCGAGGCCGGGCTGCCCAGGCTGGTCCGCGCGGTGCAGCGCGAAGGGCACCCGGTGGTGTGGAGCTGCGATCCGATGCACGGCAACGTGATCAAGACCAACACCGGCTACAAGACGCGGCCGTTCGACCGCATCCTCAACGAGGTGAAGGGCTTCTTCGCGGTCCACCGGGCCGAGGGCACCCATGCCGGCGGCATCCACATCGAGATGACCGGGCAGGACGTGACCGAGTGCACCGGCGGCGCGGTGGCGATCACCAACGAGGGGCTCGCCGACCGCTACCACACGCACTGCGACCCGCGCCTCAACGGGCCGCAGTCGCTCGAGCTCGCCTTCCTGCTGGCCGAGATGCTCAATCTCGAGATGACCGAACGCCACAAGCGCGCGGCCTGACCGGCGTACAAGGCATTCGCAGTCCTCCCCCGTGAACGGGGGAGTACTACGAGAACGGGAACATCTGCGGAACTTCTGACTTTCCTTTCCAGCCCAGCTGCGCCATTTGGGCGCGGACCAGGCTAGGGAGGTCAGCGTGCCGGAAGCCCAGCGCCATTCCGACGGCGACAGCGCAGTGTCCCTCGCGGACCGCTACGCGGCCACGCGCCGGCTGAGCGAGGCGCTCGTCGGGCCGCTGTCCGAGGCCGACGCGACGATCCAGTCGATGCCCGACGCCTCGCCGGCCAAGTGGCACCTCGCGCACACCACCTGGTTCTTCGAGACCTTCCTGCTGCGCGACCACCTGCCCGGCTACACGCTGTTCAACGAGCGCTGGCCGTACTTGTTCAACTCCTACTACGAGGGCGAGGGCGAGCGCATCCTGCGCGCGCGGAGAGGCATGCTCTCGCGCCCCTCGCTCGACCAGATCGCCGACTGGCGCGCGCACGTCGACAAGGCGATCAAGCCGCTGCTCGACGACCCCGCGCATGCACCGCTGATCGCGCTCGGCATTGCCCACGAGCAGCAGCACCAGGAGCTGCTGCTGACCGACATCAAGCACGCGCTGTTCCAGAACCCGCTGGCCCCGGCGATGTGGGCCGTGCCCGAGCCGGCCGCCGCGGTGCCGATCGACGGCGGCGTCGACTGGCACGAGCACCCGGGCGGCATCGCCATGATCGGCCACCAGGGCGGCCAAGATCATGGGGGCTTCGCGTTCGACAACGAAGGCCCGCCGCACCGCGTCCTGCTCGAGCCGTTCGCGCTCGCCGGGCGCCTCGTCAGCAACGGCGAATGGGAGCAGTTCATCGCCGACGGCGGCTACACGACCGCCTCGCTGTGGCTCGCCGACGGCTGGGACTGGGTCAAGCGCAAGCACATCGAGGCGCCGCTCTACTGGTACGAGGGCGAGCATTTCACCCACGCCGGCTGGCAGGTGCGCGACCCGTGGGCGCCCGTCGCGCACATCTCGTACTTCGAGGCCGACGCTTTCGCCACTTGGGCCGGGGCGCGCCTGCCGACCGAGTTCGAGTGGGAGGCGATCGCCCAAGGCCACGATCCCACCGCAGGCAACCAGCTCGACCGCGCCGGCCCGCCGCTGCCGACGGGCAGCGCCTCGCTGTTCGGCGACTGCTGGCAGTTCACCCGCTCGGGCTACCTGCCGTACCCGCGCTTCAAGCCCGCCGCAGGCGCGGTCGGCGAATACAACGGCAAGTTCATGGCCGGGCAGTGGGTGCTCAAGGGCGCCAGCTGCGCCACCGTGCGCGGCCATTCGCGCACGAGCTACCGCAACTTCTTTTACCCGCAACAGCAATGGCAGTTCACTGGCCTGAGGCTGGCAAAGGACCTGTGACGATGCAACCTGCCGACGCTCTTGCCCTGGTCGAATACGACGACGACGGGATCGCCACCGCATTCCGCGCCGACGTGCTCGAAGGGCTCGCGCAAGATCCCAAGGCGATTCCGGCACGCTGGCTCTACGACGACGCCGGCTCGGAGCTGTTCGAGGCGATTACGCGCCTGCCCGAGTACTACCTGACCCGCGCCGAAACCGCGATCCTGCGCCAGCGCTGCGCGGATTTCCGCCGCCTGATCGCGCCGGGCCGCGCGGTGGTCGAATTCGGCTCGGGCTCCTCGGTCAAGACGCCGCTGCTGCTCGAATGCATCGAGCCGGCCGCCTACGTCCCGCTCGACATTTCCGGCGATTTCCTGCGCGCCGCCGCGGCCGACCTGGCCGACAAGTTCCCCGGCCTGCCGGTCCACCCGGTCGAGGCCGACTTCATGAAGCCGGTCTCGCTGCCCGAGGCAGTCGCCGCACTGCCCAAGCTCGGCTTCTTCCCCGGCTCGACGATCGGCAACATGGTCGCGCGCACCGCGGTCGACCTCTTGCGCTCGATGCGGCTCACCCTCGGCGGCGACGCGCTGCTGCTGATCGGCATGGATCTGGTCAAGGACGTCGCCGTGCTCGAGGCCGCCTATGACGATGCGCAGGGCGTGACCGCGGAGTTCAACCTCAACCTCGCGCGGCGCATCAATCGCGAGCTCGGCGGCACGATCCCGCTCGAGCAGCTGCGTCACGTCGCGCGCTGGAACGACACGTTTGCGCGGATCGAGATGCACCTCGAAGCGCTCGACGACCTCGCCTTCGAGGTCGCCGGCCGCCGCTTCGCGCTGCGCAAGGGCGAGACGATCCACACCGAGAACAGCCACAAGTTCGACCGCCGCAGCCAGTACACCCTGCTGCTCGCGGGCGGCTGGACCCCGGTCGAGCGCTGGCTCGACTCCGGCGAGCGCTTCTCGCTGATCCTCGCCGAAGCGACGCGCCCGCGGAACGCGCCGTGAGCGGCTGGCCGCGTCTCGACTACGCTGCCGACAAAGGCACGATCGAGACGCTGCACCTGCTGCTGCAGCTGATCGGCAAGCTGCCGCTGCGGCTCCATCCGTGGATCAACCACGGCTGGCACGCGGCGCTTCGGATGACCCCGCGCGGCGCGGTGACTCGCGGCATCCCGGCCGACGGACGCCAGTTCGCCGTCGAGCTCGATTTCCTCGAGGGGGTGATCCGCGTGCAATGCGATCGCGGCTCGCAGTCGGAGCTGCGCGTGGCCGGCAAGCCGGTCGCGCAAGTGCAGGGCGAGCTGTTCGGGCTCCTCGCCGGGCTCGACTTTCCCGCGCCGCTCTACGGGAAACCGAACGAGATCCCCGATGCGATTCCGTTCGCCGAGGACGATCGCCCGCGCGAGTGGGACCCGGACGCCGCGGCGCGGCTGCACGCGGCGTTCCTGCGCGCCGACGAAGGCTTCAACGCGTTCCGCTCGCTCTATCGCGGCAAGACCTCGCCGAGCCACTTGTTCTGGGGCAGCTTCGACCTCGCGGTGACGCGCTTCTCGGGCCGCAGCGCGCCGGTCCACCCCGGCGGCGTGCCGGGTCTGCCTGACCGCGTGACGCGCGAGGCCTATAGCCACGAGGTGATCAGCGCCGGCTTCTGGCCCGGCGGCGGCGGCTACGACGAGGCGGCATTCTACGCCTATGCCTATCCGACCCCGGTGGCGCTGTCGGTGCAGCCGGTCGAGCCCGAAGCGGCGTTCTGGCATCGCGACCTGAAGGAGTTCCTGCTGCCCTATGCCGCGGTGCGCGAGGCGCGCAATCCCGACGCCGAGCTGCAGCGCTTCCTGCAGTCCACTTTCGGCTGCGCCTCGACACTGCTCGAGTGGCCGGCCGGGCAGGTGATCGACGAAACGCCGAGTTTCGGCCGACCGCCCGTGTGATCCGCTCATCGCCAAGCAATCGGGCGCTTCCTATATAGCCGCCATGGATTTCGCGCCGCTGTGGGACCAGGTCGCCCACACCATTCACGAACTGCCGCGTTCGGGCCTGCTTATCGCCGCGCTCGGAGCGATGATGCTCGGCATCCTCGGCTCGATTCTGCTGCGCCCGGTGCCGCTGCTCGGCCGGCTGATGCGGACGATGAGCACGGTCGCGCTGATGGGCATCCTCGTGCTCGTGGTGCTGCAGCTTTCGCGCATGGACACCCGGTTCGATCTCGCGGTGCCCGAGGTCGGGCTGCCCGAGCAGGTCGTCGAAGGCGGCGAGACCCGCATCGCCCGCGCGCCCGACGGGCACTACTGGCTGCGCGCCGAGATCAACGGCCACCCGGCGAACTTCCTCGTCGATACCGGCGCGACGCTGACCGCGGTCTCGACCGAGACCGCCGCCGCGGCCGGGCTGCAGCCGCGCGAAGCCGGCATCCCGGTGCGCATGCAGACCGCCAACGGGGCGGTCGCCGCCGAGCTGACCACGATCGACGAGCTGCGCTTCGGCAACGTCGCCGCGCGCGGACTCGACGCGGTGATCGCGCCCGGGCTCGGGCCGACCAACGTGATCGGCATGAACTTCCTCTCGCGCCTCGCCTCGGTCCGGCTCGAAGGCGAGACGATGATCCTCGTCCCGCACCATCCGCAGCCCGAGCTCGAAGCCGAGCGCTGATCCAAGGCCCTCTGCGCCCTCGGTACGTTCCGCCTCGTCGAGTCAAGAACCACCTCGTCATCCCCGCGAAAGCGGGGATTCCGCTTTCGTGGAGATAACGGAAAGGGGTGTGGCGGTCCCCCGCCGGCTCGATTGGCTTGTTATACAATCGTACAACAAGCGCGTTTGACCTAAACTTCCCTAAACTTCGCTCACCGCGTTGACGGCTCCCGGCCCTGCCGCCACTCTCCGCGCAAACAACAAGTCCACGGAGAGGACGCATGACCCCCACTGCCGAAGGCGCGCGCTTCGACGTCGCGGCCTTCATCGACGATCGCCCGATCGGCTGGCGCGAGATCACCACGCTCGTCGTGGTCTCGATCATGCTCTTCATCGACGGCTTCGACATGTACTTCTTCGGCAAGGTCCTCCCGGCCGTCGCCGAGGGGCTCGGCACGACACCGAAGGGGATGACCTGGGTGGTCACCTGGCAGCAGGTCGGCATGTTCGTCGGCGCCTTCGTGATGCCGCCGCTCGCCGACCGGATCGGGCGCAAGCCGGTGCTCGCGCTGAGCCTCGTCGTGTTCGGCGTGCTGACGTTCTGGGCCGCGTGGTCGACCTCGACGGTCATGATGGCCTGGCTGCGCGGCATCTCGGGGATCTTCTTCTCGGCGATGCTGCCGATCGGCCTCGCGTTTCTCTCCGAGATGACCCCGCGCCGGCGCCGCGCCTCGTTCATGGCGATCGCGCTGGTGTGCTTCTCGGGCGCCAACATCGCCAGCGGGGCGATGGCCGCCTGGCTGCTCGACATCTACGGCTGGCAGATCGGCTTCTGGCTCGGCGGCGTGCTGCCGTTCCTCGGCCTGCCACTGCTGCTGCTGATCCCCGAATCGCTGCCGTTCCGCGTGGCGCGCAATCCCGCGGACCCGCGCGTCGGCGCCGTCATCCGGCGGATCGATCCGGCCGCCGGCATCGTCGGCGGCGAGACGTTCCACCTCGGGGCCAAGGCCGCGCCGGTCGAGAAGGCCGGTCCCTGGGCGATGTTCGGCCCGCGCTACCTGACGCAGACCATGATCCTGTGGTGCGCCTGCTTCATGGCGATGGGCAACATTGCGCTACTCGCCAACTGGCTGCCGACCTACTTCCAGGAGCTCGGCGGCCTGCCGATCCAGGAGTTCGCCAAGTACATGATGATCGGCTTCGCCGGCGGCGCGCTCGGCACGCTGACGATGGGCTGGCTGATGGACCGCGTGAACCAGTACCTGCTCATCTCGACCTTCTTTGTGGTCGATGCGATCGCGATCGCCGCGCTCGGCTTCCTGCCCGTCGGGACCTTTGTCTTCGTCATCGGGCTCGTCGTGTGGAACTACTGCCAGGTCGGCGGGCAGACCGGGATCAACAACCTCGCCACGCTCGGCTACCCGCCCGAGATGCGCTCGAGCGGCATCGGCTGGGCAGGCGGCTCGGGCCGCATCGGCGGGATCGCGTTCCCGCTGGCCGGAGGCGCGGCGCTCGGGCTCGACCTCTCGCTGCAGTCGCTGCTGCTCGCGGTGGCCGTGCCCGCGCTGATCGTCGCCGTGCTGATCGCACTGCTCGGCTGGACCAATACCCGCGAGCCCGCAGCAGTGCCTGCCCGCCCGCTGCACGCCTAGTCTCGCGCCGCCGGAGGCGGCGGAGGCGGAGGCGAGTTGAAGTGGTCGGCGAGGTGGTCGGGCGTGTTGCCCGCGCTTGGCGCCGCGGGATCGTGCAGCATCCCCGCGTCCCACTGTTCCCACGCGGCCTTGAGCGCGGCGAAGCGCTCGGGCTGCCGCAGCTTGAGGTTGCCGCGCTCGAGCGGGTCGGCGACGACGTCGAACAGGAACTCGTTGTCGTTCATCTTGAGGTACTTGTAGCTGCCGCGCCGCGCCGCGCGCTGGCCCTTGTTGCCGTAGCGCCAGAACAGCGTCCGCTCGGGCAGGGCACCCCCGGCGAGCGCCGGCCGGATGTCCAGGCCGTCGCTCGGGAACGCCGCGCTCTGCTGCCCGCCACCGGCGGCAACGAACGTCGGCAACCAGTCCATCGAGATGATCGGCTCATCGCTGCGGCTGCCCGCGCGCACCGTGCCGGGCCAGCGGACGATCGCCGGAATGCGCAGGCCGCCTTCGAGCAGCTCGGTCTTCTTGCCCGTGAACGGCCAGGTGTCGCTGAACCGCTCGCCGCCGTTGTCGCTGGTGAAGACCACGATCGTGTCCTCGTCGAAGCCGAGCTCGGACAGCCGCGCGAGCACGCGGCCGATGTTGTCGTCGAGCGACTTCATCATCTTCGCGTAAGTCTCGAGCGTGCCGCCGTCGTAGTGCTGGATGCCGCCGATGCCCTGGCCACTGCTCGCGAGCCGCGCGCTCTCGGCGCGGCCTTCCTCGTCGTTGCCTTCCCACGGCCAGTGCGGCGCGGTGAAGTGCAGGCTGAGAAAGAACGGCTTGTGGTCGCCCGCGCGCTTCTCGAGCGTGCGGATCGCCGCGTCGGCCAGGAGGTCGGTGGTGTAGCCGGCGGCCTCGATCCGCGTCTCGCCGTCCCACAAGTCCGGATTGCCGCCGAAGCCGTGAGTGAAGTAGTCGACCCCGCCGCCGTACAGGCCCCAGAACTCGTCGTAGCCGCTCTTGAGCGGGCCGTACTTGGGCAGGCTGCCCATGTGCCACTTGCCGACCAGCGTCGTCGCGTAGCCCGCGTCACGCATCAGCGAGGGCATCGTCGGCTGCTCGGCCGACGAGGGCAGGCCGACGTCGGCCACGCCGAGCGGTTCCTGCAGCCCGACCGGCAGCCGGTACTGGTAGCGCCCGGTGATCAGCCCCACGCGCGTCGCGGTGCACACCGCGCTGTTTGCGTAGGCGTGCATGAACATCATGCCCTCGGTCGCGAGCCGGTCGAGCACCGGCGTCGCGTAGTCGCGCCGGCCGTAGCAGCTGAGGTCGGCGTACCCGAGGTCGTCGGCCATGATGTAGAGCACGTTCGGCTTGCGTGCACCGGCCTGCGCCAGCGCGGGGCGTGTGGCCGCCAGAGCGGCCGTACCGAGCGCCCCGGCGAGCGCCGTGCGTCGGGTCAAACTCAGCCTGTCCCGGCTGTCGGTCATGGGTTGCGTCCCTTCTTGTTCTCTCGCGGCGAGGAGGCGGCCCCGTTTCGATGCCGGTTACATCGAAGCGGGGCCGCCGGTTTCGGCGGTGCCGGTCCGGAGCACATTGGCCCGGCACCAGCCTCCACTTCCAGCCTTTTGGTTACATGCGCAGCCTGAGGCCCATCGTGTAGCGCCGCCCGAGCACGTCGAAGAGCGCGGCGTTGTACTGCATCGAGGCGCCGGTGAAGGTCGAGAACGTGCCGGTCACCGGCGGATCCTGGTCGAACAGGTTGGTGACCGAGCCCCACAGCTGCAAGTCGGCGCCGGCGATCTCGAACTCGTAGCTCGCCCGCACGTCGGCGTAGAACACCGGCTCGACGGTGTTGTCGGCGATGTTCAGGGGCGAAGCGGGTGCCGTGCCGATCAGCCACGCTCGCCGGCCCTGGCTGATGTAGCGGCCCTGGAGGAAGAAGCCGAACGGCCCGTTGTTGTAGTTGAGGTTCATCGTCGCCTTGAAGCTCGGGAACAGGCCGGCGGCGCCGGTGTCCGGGGCGAGGCCGGTCAGGTCGTCGAAGCGGGTCACCGCGCCGGTCGCGCCGACGTCCTCGCGGTCGATCAGCCAGGTGAAGAACCCGCGGCCCGAAAGCCGTTCGTCGCCGCCGAACAGGGCGATGTCGGTGGTGTAGCCGAGTTCTGCATCGATGCCTTCGACTTCGGACTGGGCGACGTTGACGTACTGGTTGCCGACGAGGATGATCTTGTCCTGCTGCGTCGGGTCGGTGGTGACGAGGTCGCAGAACTGCTGCTCGTTGTCCTGGAAGCAGCGGCGCGCCACCTCGTTGGTGCCGACCGTGGCGATCGCCCCGTCGATCTTGACCTGGTACCAGTCGACCGAGGCGGAGAAGCCGGGCAGGAAGCTCGGCTGGACCACCACCCCGGCGGTGAAGGTATCGGCCTCCTCGGGCTTGATGTTGGGATTGCCGCCGGAGAAGATCGTCGTCTGGTAGGTCTGCCCGCCCCAGGTCGCGTTCTGCGCCGGGGTGCGCGGGTCGAGCACGTTGCCCGCGCCGCCGGTCTTGTCGAACCGTTCCGACAGGTTGCCGGCGCGCACGTCGCGCGAATAGGTGCCGCGCAGGCGAACGCCGTCGATCACCGAGAAGTCGACCCCGCCCTTGTAGGCCCAGATCGTGCCCGATCCCGAGTAGTCCGCCCAGCGGCCGGCGAGGTCGATCGTCAGGCTGGTGCCGTTGTGTGTGTCGAACACCGGGATCAGCGTCTCGGCGAAGGCTTCCCACACCTCGGCATCGCCCTGGATGTTCGAGACCTTGGAGAACTGGTGGGCGACGGTGTTGTTGCAGTCCGGCGGGTTGACCCCGCGCAGTCCGAGCGTGGCGTTGACCGCGGCGTTGTTCGAGCACGGGTGGTAGGCGCCGTCGTGGTTCGACGACTGGTTGGCCGTGTCCTGGACCACCTGGTAGATCGATTCGTTGCGGTACGACGCGCCGACCGCGAGCGAGATCGCCCCCGCGCCCCAGCCCTTCCAGATGTCCCCACGCGCCGAGATCTCGGCGAAGTGCTGGTCGAAGTCGGTGATGTTCCGCTTCGGCGCGACCGAGGTGTATTGCAGGGTCTCGCCGGTGTAGCCGAGGTTGGCGAAGTAGAGCGGCGTGTCGACGTTCACGCCGACGTCGTTGCCCAGCACCCAGTCGGCCGCCTCGGGCGACGCGTTGCCGCGGCCGAACAGGTTGAGCGGCTGGCAGCCCGGGAAGGCGGCGGCGCCGGCGGCGAACGTCGAGACGCGGCAGACGATCTGGCCCTGCGCATTGCGCACCGCGTCGACTGCGGGGAAGATCCGGTCGATCCGCAGCGTGTGCTGGTCCCACACGCGCTCACTCTTGCCGTACTGGTAGTACCCGTCGACCTGCCAGCCGTCGAGGAAGCCTTCGCTCTCGATCTCGCTCTCGAAGCCGACCGTGCCGACGTCCTGGTTGATCCGGTCCTCGAACCAGACGTTGCCGATGTCCTCGATGCTGCCGACCCGCTTGAGCACGAACGACTGCACGTTGTTGGCGATCATCAGGTCGCGGATGCCGGCCGGCAGGTAGGCATTGTCCTGGAAGATCGTGATCTGCGTCGGCGAGCCGAGCAGCGAACTGCGCGGGTTGTTGTACTGAAACTGGTGATTGTAGCCGTGCATGTACTGCGCGAAGACCTTGATGTGGTCGGTCACGTCGTAGTCGCCGTAGGCGAACACCGACCAGCGGTCGGTATCCGGGTAGAGCGTGAACAGTTCGGCGTTGAGGTCTTGCGCGCTCGGGCCGCCGACCGTGCGGCCGCCGTTGGCGAGCGCGCCCTGCGACGGCGACCCCTGCACGAACGGAGCGTAAGTGCCGTCGGGCCGGAAGGCGAGGCCGTTGAGCGCCGCGTTGGGCGAGAAGATGATCCCGTCGAACGACGAACCCATCGTGCTGGTGTTCGCAAAGTCGCGCCACACGCCGCCGACCTGCACCGCGCCGGTGTTGGTGTACCAGTCGCGGCTGGTCACGTCGTGGATGCCCTGCTGGTCGGCGTAGGAGCCGGCGACCAGGATATGGCCGCGCGAGCCGATGTCCATGCCGTAGGCGGCCTTGAGCTCGTAGCTGTCGCCGTCGCCGCGGTCGGTGACCCCGTACTGCGCGTTGGCTTCGAGCCCGTCGAACTCGGTGTCGAGCAGGAAGTTGACCACGCCCGCCACCGCGTCGGTGCCGTAGGCCGCCGAGGCGCCGCCGGTGACCGTCTCGATGCCGCTGATCAGCGCCTCGGGAAATAGGTTGATGTCGACCCCACCGAACGCGCTGTTGGCCGGCACGCGGCGGCCGTTGAGCAGCGTCAGCGTGCGGTTCTGGCCGAGGCCGCGCAAGTTGAGGTTACCGGTGCCGCCGCGGACGAAGAAGTTCGAGTTGTTGGGCGTGGAATTGCCGTAGAACTGCGGCAGCTGGCTGACGCTGTTGATCAGCGCGCCCGGATCCATCGCCTCGAGTTCCTCGGCCTGCACCGAGGTCACCGGCACCGGCGAGGTCATGTTGTTGGTCACCAGCCGCGAGCCGGTGACGATGATCGGCGCGCTGTCCTGCTGCTGGCCCTGCGGCGCGTCCGACGCTGCGGCGGGCTGATCCTGCGCCATCGCCGGCGCGGCCCACAGCGCGGTTGCGCTCGCGCCTGCGGCCCACACGCGGCGAAGCCGCGTACGGCTGGTGATTGCGGTCGGTGACATGAATTCTCTCCCCTTGCTCCCTTTTGCGCGGGGTCGTCCGGGAGGCCTGCGAAAGCAACGCATCGCAAAGTGATGACAGGCTATAATTTGCAGGTTATGCCTTACCGGGGGACCGATAATGGCCAACTTTCCTTTCACCTTGCGCCAGCTCGAGGTTTTCGCCAGCCTCAGCGCGACGCGAAGCTTCCGCCGCAGCGCCGAAAACCTCGGGATTTCGCAGGCTTCGGTCAGCAACCAGATGAAGGCGCTCGAGGAGCAGCTCGGCGTCGCGCTGTTTGCCCGGCGCCCGGGTCAGCGGCCGACGCTGACGCCCGAAGGCATGGCTTTCCTCGACGACTTGCGCGCGTTCCACGCTGCGGGCGAGGCGCTCGCGGCGCACCGCCGCGGTGCGCGCGACGAGGATCAGCCGGTCCGCTACCGCGTGCTCGTCGGGCAAGGCCTGCTCGACAACTACATCCGCTCGAAGCTCGACCGGTTCTTCGAAGCGCACCCGAACATCGAGCTCACTTTCGAGGCCCATCCGCCGAGCAACGCGCTCGCCCGCGACATCGAGGACGGGCGGTTCGACTTCGCGATGATCCACCGCCGCGCCGACCGCACGGTCGAGCCCTACATGCGCCAGCTGGCAGTCGTCCGCGGCGGCATCTACGGCCACCGCAAGTTCGCCGAGGGGCGCCAGCTCCCGCTCCGGCCCGAGCTGGTCAACACCCTGCCGTTCATCATGCCGCTCGCCGCGAGCGCGCAGGAAATCGAGATGCTGCGCTTCTTCGAGCGCTACGGCATCCGCCCGCGGCGGGTGATCGGCCACACGCAGTACTACGACGTGATGGCCGCGATGCTCGAGCGTGGGGTCGGCATTGCGAGCTTCGCGGACACGATCCTGCCACCCGAGATGCGCAACGAGGTGATCATGCTCTACCCGCTCGAGAACTGGCGGCTGCTGTGGTTCCGCAAGGACGCCGGCAGCGACCCGCGCTGCGATGCGGTCCAGGCGTTCCTGATGTCGAGCGTGCTGCAGGACGCGCACTACCAGACGATCACTGTGTTTGCCGACGAATACGCCTGAGGATCGCTGCAAACCCCCCTAACTATCCACCCCGAAATACTCGGCGAGGTTGCGTCCGCTAAACCCATGCCGCCCTGCCGCCGGGTCCGGCGGCAGCATGCCCGCATTCCACGCTTCCCACGCCGCTGAAAGCTCGGCGAACACCGCCGGCTCGCGCTCGCGCAAGTTGGCGCGTTCCATCGGATCGGCGACCACGTCGAACAGGAACGCGTTGCCGGCGATCTCGAGCCACTTGAACCGCCCGCGCCGCGCGGCGCGCTGGCTATGGTTGGCGAAGCGCCAGAACAGCGTGCGCTCGGGCAGCCTGCCGCCGGCGATGGCCGGGTAGATGTCGATCCCGTCGCTCGGATGGTCGGCATCCGGCGCGCCGCCCGCCGCGGCGACGAAGGTCGGCAGCCAGTCCATCGACATGACTTGCGCCTCGCTCACCGAACCGGGCCGCGTTCGGCCGGGCCAGCGGACGATCGCCGGCACGCGCAGCCCGCCTTCGAGCAGTTCGGTCTTCCTGCCGGTGAACGGCCACATGTCGCTGAACCGCTCGCCGCCGTTGTCGCTGGTGAACACCACCACCGTGGTGTCGGCGAGTCCGAGCCGGTCGAGCGCGGCGAGCACTTTGCCGACGTTGTCGTCGAGCGAGCGCATCATCGCCGCGTATGTGGCGAGGGTGCCGCCGTCCCAGTGGATGATCGGCATCGGCCCGCCCTTGGCCGCGAGCCGGCGCGATTCCGCCTCGTCCTCTGGCCCTTCCCACGGCCAGTGCGGCGCGGTGAAGTTGAGGTTGAGGAAGAACGGCCGCGGGTCGCTGGCCCGCTGCTCGAGCACGTCGACCGCGCGGTCGCCGAGCAGCTCGGTCAGGTAGCCGGTGCGCCTGATGTTCGTTTCGCCGTCCCACAGGTCCGGCGTGCCGTCGAGCTCATGGGTGAAGTAGTCGACCCCGCCGCCGCGGATGCCCCAGAACTCGTCGAACCCGCTCTTGAGCGGGCAGTAGGCCGGCAATTCGCCGAGATGCCACTTGCCGACGAGCGCGGTGTGATAGCCGCTGGCGCGCAACAGCGAAGGCAGGGTGGGGTGCTCGGGCGGCAGGCCGAGCGGCCGGCCCTGCAACGGCTCCTCGAGCCCGATCGGCAACCGGTACTGGTAGCGCCCGGTCATCAGCGCGACCCGCGTCGCGGTGCACACCGCGCTGTTGGCGTAAGCATGCGTGAAGCGCAGGCCCTGCCGCGCCAGCCGGTCGATCGCCGGCGTCGCGTACTCGCGCCGGCCATAGCACGACAGGTCGGCGTAGCCGAGGTCGTCGGCCATGATGAACACGATGCTCGGCGGTTTCGCGGCCATACGCGCGCGAGGGTTGCAGCGCGCGGAACCGCTGTCCAGCGCCTCGCATTCAGGGACAATGGCGCTCGCAATCCCGCTCCAAACCCCGCCGATGGAAGCGCGGCTGACCGACGAGATCCCGGGGGGCGAGGGCTGGCAGTTCGAGCCCAAGTGGGACGGCTTCCGCTGCCTCGCCTTCCGCGATGGCGATGCGATCGAGCTGCAGTCGAAGTCGGGCAAGCCGCTGGCGCGTTACTTCCCCGAGATCGTCGCGGCGCTCGCCGCGCTCGCGGAGCGCCGCTTCGTCCTCGACGGCGAGCTGGTCCTGCCCGAGGGCGAGACGCTGTCGTTCGCGGCGCTGCAGATGCGGCTGCACCCGGCGGCCTCGCGGATCGCCAGGCTCGCGCGCGAGACCCCGGCGCAGCTCATGTTGTTCGACTGCCTGCAGCTCGGCGGAAAGGACCTGTCGGAACAGCCACTCGGCGATCGCCGCGCCGCGCTCGAAGCCTTCATGCGCACGGCCGCCGGCCCGCGGCTGCTGCTTTCGCCGCGCACTATCGAACGGCACCTCGCCGAAGCGTGGTTCGCGCAAACCGGCGGCGCGCTCGACGGCGTGGTCGCCAAGCGGCTCGACGCGCCGTACCAGCCGGGCGAGCGGGCGATGCTCAAGATCAAGCAGCACCGGACCGCGGACTGCGTCGTCGGCGGCTACCGCCTGTCGGGCAAGACCGTCGGCTCGCTGCTGCTCGGGCTCTACGACGACGAGGGCCGGCTCAACTCGGTTGGCTTCACGAGCGCGTTCTCGGCCGCCGAACGCAAGGCCTTGCTGGCCAAGCTCGAGCCGCTGCACGGCCCCTCGGCGTTCACCGGCACCTCGCCCGGCGGGCCGAGCCGGTGGAGCAAGGGGCGCAGCACCGAATGGGTTCCGCTCAGGCCGGAACTCGTCGCCGAAGTGGTCTACGACCAGGTCACCGGCGCCCGCTTCCGCCACGGCACCACGTTCCTGCGCTGGCGTCCCGACAAGGCGCCGCGGCAATGCACGATGGACCAGCTCGGCTATGAGCTGCGGCCGGCGGTGCTGGCGGATGTTCTCGAGGAGGCGAGCTGAGACCCTCCCGCTGCAGCGTTAGGATGGCAGCTGGATCAGCTCGATTTCGTGCCCTTGCGGGCTGCGGAGCATGGCGATCCGCACCCCGGCCGCCTCGAACACCCCGGTCATGGCCTCGGCCCCGCAGGCCAGCGCGCGCTCGTGGCTCGCCGCGATGTCGTCGCAGATCAGCCCGACCGGCCCGTGCCCCGGACCCACGCCCACCTCGCGCCCGTCCTTGTAGGCCACCAGCATCAGGCTCGGCCCCGCCTCCAGCCCCGGCAACGCGAGCACGTGCTCGAAGAACTCGGCCTCGTCGAACGTCGCCGCGATCGCGAACCCGAACGCCTCGCGCCAGAACGCCAGCGCCGGTTCCATCGCGGGCACGTTGAGCTTGAAGAAGCCGAGGCGGACTGGCGGCGTGGTCATGCGTGTCTCCCGTCGCGCGGTGTGCGGCACCGCGCATGGCTTTGCAATCCTCGCCCGCTTGCGCCAAAGCGCGCGCCGATGATCCGCCGAGCACTCACGAACACCGGCTGGCTGATGGGCGCGCGCGGGATCAACGCCGTGCTCAGCCTCGGGTATCTCGCGCTCGCCACGCGCGCGCTCGGGCTCGAGGGATTCGGCAAGTTCGTCCTCGCGGTGAGCTTCTCGCAGGCGGTCGTCGGGCTCGCCTCGTTCCAGACCTGGCAGGCGGTCGTGCGCTGGGGCCACGGGCGCGAGGACCCGTCCGAGGCGGTCGGCTTCGCGCTCGCGCTCGACCTCGTGACCGTGGTCGCCGGCACCGTCGCTTCGGGGCTCCTGCTCTACTTCGCCGGCGACTGGCTGCCGGTCCCGCCGGCGCTGCGCCACGAGGCGTTCTGGCTGACCTTCATCTCGCTGCTCGCGGTCCGCTCGACCCCGACCGGGATCTTGCGCCTGCACGACCACTACGCGCTCGCCGCGACCGCCGATTCGGTCACCCCGGTGGTGCGGCTGGTCGGCGCGGTCATCGCCTTCCTCGTGTTCAAGACCAGCGCCGCCTTCGTCATCGTCTGGTCGGTCGCCGAGCTCGCCACCGCGTTCGCCTACTGGCGCTTCGCCTTGCGCGACGGCCCGCTGCCGCTGCGCATGGTCAGCCTCCGCCGCCTGCCGCGGGTCGAGAAGGACGCCTGGCGCTTCGTCTGGGGCACCGGGCTCTCGGGCACGATCCTGATCGCTTCGCGCCAGATCCTCGTGCTGCTCGTCGGCGCGCTCGGCGGGGTCGGGCTCGCCGGCATCTACCGCGTCGCCGCGCAGCTCGGCGAAGGCCTGCTCAAGCTCGCCCAGGCCGTGCTCCGCGCGACCTATCCCGAGCTCGTCCGCGATCCCGACGCGGCGCGCCAGATCGCCGCTAGGATCGGCCGCATCGCGCTCGTCACCGGCCTCGTCACCCTCGCGTTCGGGGCGCTTGCGGGACACTGGGTGATCCTGATCATCGCCGGGCGCGAGTACCTCGACGCCTACGTGCCGATGCTGCTCCTCGCCGGCGCCGCGGCGATCGAGCTCGCCGGCGCGCCGCTCGAGGCGCTGCTGGTCGCGCGCGGCAAGGCGCTGACCAACTTCCTGCTACGCGCGCTGCCGACGCTGCTCGCGCTCGTCGCGCTGCCGCTGGTCGTCGCCCGCGCCGGGGCCAACGGCGCGGCCGGGGCCGTGCTCGTCGCCAGCGCGCTTTCGGTCGCGGGCCTGATGTTGTTCAATCGCAAGGGTTAACCCGCGCCAATTCCCACCCGGCCATTTTCGGAGTATTCGTTGCCCCAATAAGAACAAACGACTTGGGGAGGACGACAATGACACGGACGTGTCTGCGCCGCATCTGGTGCGCTTCGATTTCGCTCGCGGCCCTGGCCACGGTCTCGCCCGCGGCCGCCCAGGATGCCCCCGACCAGGACAGCGCGGCCAACGCCCCGGCGGACGGCAACACGATCCTCGTCACCGGCCTCAGGCGCGCCGACGAGCTGCAGGACACGCCGGCCGCGATCACCGCGTTCACCGCCGACACGATCGAGAACGCGCGGATCATCCGCCCCGCCGACTTCGTCAACCTCACGCCCAACGTGAACCTCGTCGAGACGCAGAACGCCGGCAACGCGTTCATCATCATCCGCGGCATCACCCAGGCGCGCAACTCCGAGCCCTCGGTCGCGGTCGTCGTCGACGGGGTGCAGCAGGTCAATCCGGCGCAGTTCAACCAGGCGCTGTTCGACATCGAGCAGATCGAGGTGCTCAAGGGCCCGCAGGGCGGCCTCTACGGCCGCAACGCGATCGGCGGCGCGATCATCGTCACCACCAAGGCGCCGTCGGACGAGTTCGAAGGCCGGATCACCGCCGGGATCGACAACGGCTTCGGCTACTTCGCCCGCGGCGGGGTCAGCGGGCCGCTGTCGAACGGGATCAAGTTCCGCCTCTCGGGCCAGTTCTCCGACACCGACGGCTACATCCGCAACCGCTATCTCGGCGAGGACGCCGATCCGGCGCAGGAGATCTCGCTGCGCGGCAACCTGCTGATCGAGCCGGCGGAAGGCTGGACGATCGACTTGCGCGGCTCGCTCGACCTGCTCGAGACCCAGGCGCTGTACTTCAACATCGTCTCCGACGTGAACGACACCCACCTGCCGGTACGGGTCAACAACGCCGGCCAGAACGACCGCGACATCTACAACCTCGCCGCCAAGATCAGCTACGAAGGCGAGCACTTCACCGCGACCTCGATCACCTCGTACGACACGCTCAACGAGATCCTCACCGGCGACGCGTTCGACTTCCTGCCGATCCCGGAATCGTTCTTCTTCAACCTGTTCGAGCAGATCTTCGGCCCCGGCAACGGCTTCGACCTCAACCAGAGCCAGTTCCTCGACGTCGAGGCCTTCAGCCAGGAGCTGCGCTTCGAATCCCCGCCCGACGAGAAGCTGTTCTGGATGGCCGGGCTCTACGCGATCGCCACCGACCGGTTCATCTCGACCGGCAACATGGTCGACACCGGGCAGGGCGTGTTCCCGGTCTACCGCACGCCGAGCACCAACCCGGTCAACCCGCAGTTCTCGTTCCTCGCGGATTCGCAGGACAACTTCGCCTGGGCCGCCTTCGCCAACCTGGGCTACGAGTTCTCCGACCAGTTCCGCGTCGACGGCTCGCTGCGCTACGACCACGACAGGCGCGAGAACACCACGCTGACCCCGACCGCGTTCCTGCCCAACGTCCCCGGCTTCCCGCAAGGCGCCACCGGCGACGTGCGCGAGCAGAGCTTCGACGACTGGCAGCCCAAGCTCACGCTGACCTGGATGCCCAACCCCGACGTCACGCTCTACGCCGGCTACTCGCGCGGCTTCCGCAGCGGCGGGTTCAACCAGACCGGCGTCGGCGCGGTCGCTGCGGCCAACGGCATCGTCGGCGTCTCCGACGTGTTCCAGGCCGAGACCGCCGACACGTTCGAGGCCGGCTTCAAGACCCGCCTGTTCGACGACGTGCTGAGCTTCAACGGCGCCGCCTTCACCACCAAGTCGAAGAACAGCTACTTCTTCGTCTTCCTTGCCGCGAACTCGACGCAGAACCTCGGCAACGTGCCCGAGACGCGCATCGACGGGTTCGAGCTCGAGGCGTTCGTGCGCCCGGCGCGCGACATCCAGATCAACGCTGCGCTCGGGATGACCTGGAGCGAGATCAAGGAGTTCCCCGATCCCGTCGTGATCGGCAACGAGGCCCCGCTGATCTCGCGCTCGACCTTCAATCTCGGCTTCCAGTGGGCCCCGCAGCTCAACGACACGCTCGATGGCCTGATGCGCGTCGACTACCGCCGCACCGGCGACACCTGGTGGGAAGTCTACAACACCACCGTGCGCGACCCGGTGAACCTGGTCGACGCGCGCGCCGGGGTCAGGGGCGGCAACTGGGGCGTGTACATCTTCGGCTCGAACATCTTCGACGAGGAATACAACGCCGAGTTCTCGCCCGGCGGCTTCGTGTTCAAGGCGCGCCCGCGGATTTACGGGCTCGAGGCGAGCTACGAGTTCTGACCCATAGTTCCCCCTCCCCGGCGGGGAGGGGGTAGGGGGTGGGGGAGCGCGCCGCGAGGCGCGCGTCCTTAGGGGGAGACTGCGCCATGTGGATGCTACCCGCACTGGTAACCATCGCGCTGCTGCTCGCGATCCTCGTCTGCGGCGCCCGCGCGGTGTGGCACGACTTGCGCACGCGGCGCTGGCTCTGGGCCCTCACTGGCGTGGTCGCGACCGTGACGGGATTCGGGGCGCTGCTGCTGGTCGTCAGCTTCGCCGGCATCGGCGGGCAGATCGGCTTGTAGCGACCGGCACCAGCCGCCACACG
>CBHWED010000014.1:0-28435 GCA_966112795.1 uncultured bacterium | reverse complement strand
CAGAACCCACCTCCCCGGATCAAAAACAGCTTTCCTACACGCCCCGCATTCGGCCAGACTCCGGAATGACACGGGTGCGACTCGCCTGCTCGCGATCGATCGCAAACCGCGAGCGCCGACGCCCACCGCGAAAGGTAACACTCCGCACCACGAGCTCGGCGGCAATATACTGAGATTTAATAATAACTGCCGCCGGAAGTAGCCACTTCGACTGGCCATATCGCGTCAAGTTTGCCTGGCCGCAGCGCCCCCTTCCCTTTTGCCGTGGCGGGTCATAACAGGGCGGACAAAATCAATCTTGGGACGAGCTGCCGCCATGGCCCAGAACAACACCATCACCTTCTACGACCTCGCGCTCAGCACCGGCGCGACGATCAGCCCGTTCGTCTGGGCGACCAAGTACGCGCTCAAGCACAAGGGCTTCGACCTCGAGGTGGTTCCCGGCGGGTTCACCAGGATCCCCGAGCGCACCGGCGGCATGACCGAGCGGCTCCCGGCGATCGTCGACGACGGCAAGTGGGTGCTCGATTCCTGGGGCATCGTCGAATACCTCGACGAGACCTACCCCGACCGACCGACGCTGATCCCGCACCCGAGCGTCGCTGCGATGACCCGCGCGCTCGACGCGTGGTTCTGGGGCGCCGCGACCGGCCCGTGGATGCGCTGCAACTGCGTCAACTACCGCGACCTCGCCAACCCCGAGGACCACGAATACATCACCTATTCGCGCGAGAAGATGCTCGGCAAGACGCTCGAGGAGATGCAGGACGGCTGGGAGGACCGCCTCGCGCCGATCTCGGCCTCGCTCGAGCCGCTGCGCATCGCGCTGCGCGAGAGCAAGTACCTCGGCGGCGACACGCCGAACTACGCCGACTACCGCATCCTCGGCTCGATCCTGTTCACGGCCTCGGTGTGCCGCAACGGCCCGGTGCTCGCGGCCGACGAGCCGCTCCGCCCGTGGATCGACAGCCTGCTCGACATGTACGGCGGCCTCGGTCGCCATCCGGGGCTGTTCAACCTGTTCGGGCTCGAGCAGCGCGAGGGTGACCCGCCGCTGTTCATGCCGGCGGGCCTCGGCGGGATCCACAAGCGCAACACCGGGCCGGACTCGACCCGTGCGGAAACGCAGAAGATCACCGAAGGCATGGCGAAAGCCTGAGCCGGGTGGAGCGTCCCAAAGTCCTCGTCACGCGGCGCTGGCCGGCGGAAGTCGAACGCGCGCTCGAGGAGCGGTTCGAGGTCACGCTCAACCCGAGCGACCGCCCGCTGAGCGCGGCCGAGCTCGCGCGCGCGGTCGATGACTACGACGTGCTGTGCCCGACCGTGTCGGACAAGATCGACGCCGCGGTGATCGGCGACGGCGGCCGCCTGCGCCTGATCGCCAACTACGGCGTCGGCTTCGACCACATCGACCTCGCCGCGGCCAAGGCGCGCGACATCGCCGTGACCAACACCCCGGGCGTGCTCACCGACGCCACCGCCGATATCGCGCTGACGCTGATCCTGATGGCCGCGCGCCGCGCCGGCGAAGGCGAGCGCGAGCTGCGCGACGGGCGCTGGAGCGGCTGGCGGCCGACGCACCTGATCGGCTCGGCGCTCAAGGGCAAGGTCCTCGGCCTCGTCGGCATGGGCCGCATCGCCGTCGCCACCGCCCGCCGCGCCCACCACGGCTTCGGCATGCGCATAGCCTATTACGGCCGCCGCGAATGCGACCCGGTGGTCGCCGAGGAACTCCAGGCCGAGTTCTACCCCGAGCTCCCCGCGCTGCTCGGCGTCGCGGACTTCGTCTCGCTGCACGTCCCCGGCGGTGCCGAGACCGCCAACCTGATCGACGCTGAAGCGATCGCCGCGATGAAGCCCGGCTCCTACCTGATCAACACCGCGCGCGGCGGCATCGTCGACCACGACGCGCTCGCCGACGCGCTCGACCGCAAGCACCTCGCCGGCGCCGGGCTCGACGTCTATCCACACGAGCCGCACGTGCCGCTGGCGCTGCTCGGGCTCGAGAACGTGGTGCTCTTGCCGCACCTCGGCAGCGCCAACGCCGAGACCCGCGTCGCGATGGGCATGAAGGCGCTGGCCAACGTCGCCGCCTTCGCCGCCGGCACCCCGCTGCCCGATCGGGTCGCATGAGCACGGCGATCGAGAAGCTGATCCTCTCGGAGGGCCTGCCGGCGGACTACCGCCAGGTGGTCGAGCGCCACTGGCGCCCGCTCGCCGACCAGATCGCCGACTTGTGGTTCGACAAGCGCCCGCGCCTCGTCGCGATCAACGGCGCGCAAGGTTCGGGCAAGACCACGCTGTGCCGCTTCCTCGAGACGCTGCTCATCGAGCACAACCTGCGCACGGTCACGCTCTCGCTCGACGACCTCTACCTGACCCGCGCCGAGCGGCTCGAGATGGCCGAGCACGAGCATCCGCTGTTCGCCACGCGCGGCGTGCCGGGCACCCACGACGTCGCGCTCGGCGAAGCGATCATCGACGACCTGCTCGCCGGGCGCACCGCGGCCCTGCCCCGCTTCGACAAGGCGGTCGACGACCGCGCCCCCGTCCGGCGCATGGTCGAGCCGCAGATCGAGGTCGTGCTGCTCGAAGGCTGGTGCGTCGGCGCCGTGCCGCAGCCGGCCGACGACCTGCGCCGTCCGGTGAACGACCTCGAGCGGTACGAAGATGCCGAGGGCGTCTGGCGGCGCGAGGTCAACCGGCGCCTCGCGACCGACTACGCCGAGCTGTTCGCCCGGCCCGAGCTGCTGGTCATGCTCGAGGTCGAGAGCTTCGACATGGTGCGCGCCAACCGCGCGCTGCAGGAGCAGAAGCTCGCCGCGAGCAACCCCGAAGGCTCGGCGATCATGGACGACGCGGCGCTCGACCGCTTCCTGATGCACTACGAGCGGCTGACGCGGTGGATGCTCGAGGAAATGCCGGGCCGCGCCGACGTGGTGATCCCGATCGGGCCGGATCAACGGCCGGTGTAGCTTCCCTTCCCCCTTGATGGGGGAAGGATACGCAGACTTAGCCCCGCAGGGGCTTAGTCGCAGTTGGATGGGGGTGATCCCTCGTCCAGACGCAGCACGTGCAGGCTCGCTCACCCCCATCCAAGCTTCGCTAACCGCCTCCGGCGGTAAGCTACGCTATCCTTCCCCCATCAAGGGGGAAGGGGCTTTCCTACAACGCCCTCGTTATGCAACCATCCCTTCGATGGGAGAGAGAATCTTGAGAGCCCTGGCGCTCGCTGCCGCGCTTGCGCTCGCCGCCTGCAACAGCGAGCCCGAGGCCGGCAACGTCACCGAAGCGCGCCTGCTCGCCGCCGAGGACAACGGCGACGACTGGCTCAGCCACGGCCGCACGTACGCCGAGCAGCGCTTCAGCCCGCTGACCGAGATCAACGACGGCAACGTCGCCCAGCTCAGCCTCGCCTGGGCAGTCGAGCTCGACACCAATCGCGGCCAGGAAGCGACCCCGATCGTGGTCGACGGGATCATGTACCTGACCACCGCCTGGTCGAAGGTCATGGCCGTCGACGCCGCCACCGGCAAAGTGCTGTGGACCTTCGACCCGCAGCCGATCGGCGCCAAGGGCGCGCACGCCTGCTGCGACGTGGTCAACCGCGGAGTCGCGGTGTGGCAAGGCAAGGTCTTCGCGGGCACGATCGACGGCCGCCTGGTCGCGCTCGACGCGAGCACCGGCGCGAAGCTGTGGGACACGGTCACCGTCGACCAGTCGAAGCCCTACACGATCACCGGCGCCCCGCGCGTGGTCCGCGGCAAGGTGATCATCGGCAACAGCGGCGCCGAGCTCGGCGTGCGCGGCTACGTCAGCGCCTACGATGCCGAGACCGGCGACCTCGCCTGGCGGTTCTACACGGTCCCGGGCAACCCGGCCGACGGGCCCGACCACGCTGCTTCGGACGAGGTCTTCGCCAGGTTCGCCGGCAAGACCTGGAACGGCAAGTGGTGGGAGATGGGCGGCGGCGGCACCGTGTGGGACTCGATCGTCTACGACCCGGAATTCGACCAGCTGCTGATCGGCGTCGGCAACGGATCCCCCTGGAACCACCGCGCGCGCTCGGCCGGCAAGGGCGACAACCTGTTCCTGAGCTCGATCCTCGCGCTCGACCCCGACACCGGCGCGTACAAGTGGCACTACCAGGAAAATCCCGCCGAGATGTGGGACTTCACCGCCACCCAGCAGATCACGCTGGCCGACCTCACGATCGACGGCAAAGTCCGCAAGGTGCTGATGCAGGCGCCGAAGAACGGCTTCTTCTACGTGATCGACCGTTCGAACGGGAAGCTGATCAGCGCCGAGGCCTACGCCCCGCAGAACTGGGCCGAGCGCATCGACCTCCAGACCGGCCGCCCGGTCGAACGCCCCGAGGCACGTTACGCCGACGCGCCGCACCTGACCTACCCGAGCGGCATCGGCGCCCACGCGTGGATGCCGATGAGCTATTCGCCGAAGACCGGCCTCGTCTACATCCCGGCGATGCACGTGCCGCTGAGCTACGCGGACGACGCCAACTTCACCCGCCACATCGGCCGCTGGAACACCGGCGTCAGCTTCCTCGCCCCGCCCGAGGGCTCGGTGCCGGGCGCGACCCCGCTCGAGCGGCGCGCGGCGCTTGCGGCGATGAACAAGGGCATGCTCGTCGCCTGGGACCCGGTCGCGCAGAAGGCGCGCTGGACGATCGAGATGCCGTGGCCGTGGAACGGCGGCACGCTCGCCACCGCCGGCAACCTCTTGTTCCAGGGCGACCCCTACGGCGTGTTCCGCGCCCGCGCCGCCGACACCGGCAAGGAGCTGTGGTCGTTCGATTCGCAGCGCGGGATCATGGCCGGTCCGGTCACCTTCCGCGCCGGCGGCGAGCAATACGTCGCGGTGCTCGCCGGCTACGGCGGCTCGATGGGCATGGCGACTGCCAGCGAATGGATGCGCCGCCCGCCGCCGAACGGCGTGCTGCTGGCCTTCAAGATCGGCGGCAAGGGCACGCTCGCCAAGCTGCCGCCGGTCGAACCGCGCCCGTTCGTGACCAGCGACGAGCGCTTCACCCCCGCGCAGATCGCCGAGGGCGAGGCGCAATACTTCGCCTTCTGCACGATCTGTCACAACGGCCCGGTAAACCCCGACCTGCTGCGCTCGCCGGTCGCCGCCAGTGCCGAGGCCTGGCGCTCGGTCGTTTACGACGGCGCGCTGGCCGAGCGCGGCATGATCAGCTTCAAGCCGTGGCTCAGCGCCGAGCAAATCGAGGCGGTGCGTGCCTACGTGCTCACCCAAGCTGCGCAGCGCAGGGCGTTGGAGCGGTAATCGATTAGCCTTCTGAATCGTTCACTTCTGAACGATTTGCAGTCCCGCGAAGTCTCGGTTACTGATCGCGCAAAGGGTCTTGGAGAGGATTTCCGATGCGCACAATGATCGCCCTGCTGCTGGGCGCCGCGACGCTGGCGTCCGCCGCCTACGCCAAGTCGGACGCGGTGCAGGTCGATCCGGCCGACTGGCCGCGCTATGCGCGCGACCTCGGCGGCACGCGCTATTCGCCGCTCGACCAGATCAACGCCGGCAATGTCGAGAACCTCGACCAGGCGTGGAGCTTCCGCCTGCGTGCCGACGGCGGTGCGGCCGCGCTCGGCGGGACGGTGCCGATCGTGATCGACGGGACGATGTACCTGCCGCTCGGCAACGCGGTGGTCGCGCTCGACGCCTCGAACGGGCGCGAGATCTGGCGCCACCCGGTGACCGCGGGCATGGTCCGCCGCGCGGTCTCGTGGTGGCCGGGCGACGGCACGCTCAAGCCGCGCATCTTCTACTCGACCGGCAGTGCGTTGGTCGCGCTCGACGCCGCGACCGGCGAGGTCGACACCGCGTTCGGCGACAACGGCACCGCCGCGATCGACGGCACGCCCTATTCGTACCCGCCGTCGGTCTATCGCAACGTGCTGCTGATCGGCGCCAACACCGCCGAGATGCCGCAAGGCGAAAGCGGCGACAGCCGCGCCTACGACGCGCGCACCGGCAAGAAGCTGTGGCAATTCCACACGGTGCCCCAGCCGGGCGAGGTCGGCCACGAGACCTGGCTCGACAACGGCTGGCAAGGCCGTTCGGGCAACAACATGTGGATCTGGTACACCACCGCCGATCCCGAGACCGACACGCTGTACATGACCATCGGCGGTCCCTCGCCGAACTATTACGGCGGCGACCGGCCCGGGGCCAACCTGTTCGGCAACTCGATCGTCGCGGTCGATGCGATGACCGGCAAGTACAAGTGGCACTTCCAGACGATCCACCACGACTTGTGGGACTGGGACCTGCCGGCGCCGCCGGTGCTGTTCGACGTGACCGTCGGCGGCAAGCGCATCCCGGCGCTCGCCGAGACCGGCAAGCCGGGGCTGATGTACATCCTCAACCGCGAGACCGGCGAGCCGATCCACGGCGTCGAGGAACGCCCGGTGGCCGCGGCCGACGTGCCCGGCGAATGGTACAGCCCGACCCAGCCGTTCCCGGTCAAGCCCGAGCAGCTCAACCGCGGCGTGTGGACGCCCGACGACGTGGTCACCGCGCAGGACACCACCCCCGAGCACGCCCAGGCGTGCCGCGACCTGCTCGCCTCCTACGGCGGCACGTTCTTCAACCAGGGCTCGTTCACCCCGTTCTTCCTGCACAACCCCGGCGATCCCCCGCGCGCGTCGATCAACATGCCGCACAACGGCGGCTCGGTCTGGGGCGGCAGCGCGGCAGACCCGACCCACGGGATCGTCTTCGTCAACGTCAGCGAGGGCGGCAGCATCGGCTGGATCGAGAAGCGCGACCCCAAGGGCGACTACGGCCGCGGCACGCAAGGCTCGAACCAGCTCTACGACCGCGGCAGCCTTATCGGCCCGGGCGCCTATTCGGGCTTCACCGCCTCGTTCAAGAACGACGCGGGGCAGACGCTCAACCTGCCGTGCTTCCGCCCACCGTGGGGCCGGCTCGTGGCGGTCGACGCCAACACCGGCGACATCCTCTGGGCAAGCCGGCTGGGCATCACCGAGGGCCTGCCCAAGGGCAAGCAGGACACCGGCTCGAATAACGGCTCGGGCGGACCGATCGTGACCGCCGGCGGCCTCGTGTTCATCGGCGCCACCGGCGATCGCTACTTCCGCGCGTTCGACGCGCGCAACGGCAGCATCCTGTGGGAGCAGCAGCTCGACTACGCGCCGATGACGGTGCCGATCAGCTATCGCGGCAAGGATGGAAAGCAGTATGTTGCCGTCGTCGCGGCCGGCTCCGGCCTCGGCGGCCCGCCCCCGCGCGGGCCCGACGGACGGCCGCTGAACAACGAATCGGTGATCGCATTCGCGCTGCCCGGACAGAACTAGGAGAGGACCAATGGGACGCAACTTCACGATCCTGCTCGGCGCGACGGCCATGGCGCTCGCCGGCGGTGCAGCGGCACAGCAGACGATTACCACGCCCGAAGGCGCGCAGATGAGCGCCGCGACCGACCTCGCCTACAAGCCGGGCGAGCTGACCGAGGCCCAGCTCAATGCCTCGACCCGCGACTTGTTCGCGCAGAACTCGATGAACGTGTTCCGCCGCTACCCGCGCGAGAAGACCGCGGAGATGGTCAAGTTCTACACCGAGGCGCTCGCGTTGCGCTCGCTCAACCCGATCCAGCTCACCGCGACCCAGCAGATGATCCTGACCGGGGTCGGCAGCGGCCAGGTCAAGCTCTCGGCCGGGCAGCAGGGCAACCGCAAGTACGACATGGCCGGCGGCATCGCCGGCGGCACCGGAATCCGCTTCTTCCTGTTCAGCTACCCCGACTACAAGGTCGTGCAGCAGCGTTTCGCCGACGCCGGCTTCGCGGTGCCGCAGTTCGTCGAACGCGAGGACGGCTATTGGCAGGCACAGTCGATCGACCCGGGCGGCTTCCCGGTCGTGCTGCTGGCCAAGCCCGGGCTCAAGGATCATTCGGACGGCGGCGTGGGCGTCGGCATCAACGTGTCCGACCTCGCCCGCAGCCGCGCGTTCTACCGCGAGTTCGTCGGCCTCGACGAGCTGGCGCCGGTCGAGGCCAGGATTCTCGGGACCACGCTCTATCCCTACCGGCACCAGGAAACGACGCTGTTCCTCTACCAGCTCGGCGACAACGCGCACCCGGACAACGGCAGCGCGGGAATCCAGTACGTGGTGCGCGATTCGCCGATGGTCGACGCCAAGGCCAAGCATCGCGGCGGGATCGCGGTCGAGACGCCGCTCAACAAGCTTTCCGGGTTCGACCTGGTGACCGTGTGGCTCAACGATCCCGACGGGGTGACCAACTACTTCGCGCAAGTCGGGCCCAACAGCCGGACGGCGCAGCAGGCGCGGGCCGGCGGGAACTGAGCGGGCGTGAAATCCTCCCCGAGCCTGCTCGGGGAGGATCGGAAATCTTACTTCTTCACCTGGACGACGTACGAGGCGATCAGGTCGATGTCCTCGTCGCCGAGCCAGCTGAAGCTCGGCATCGGGCCCTGGCCGTTGGTGATCACGGCGATCGCGTGGTCCTTGTCGAGGCTGGCGTCGCCGTCGAACGACGGGCCGACCGTGCCCGCGGCGCCGGCGTCGGCGAGCGTGTGGCAGGCGACGCAGCCGTTGTCGGTGAACAGCTGGCGGCCCTTGGCGACCTGCTCCGCGGTCAGAGCGGGCTTGGTCTCCTCGGCGCTGGCGAAGGCACCCGCCAGCGGAACCGCCGCCAGTGCCAGACCGAGCGTCGCAATGCTGCCGAACTTCGAAACGAATCGTGCCATCCGCAATCCACCTTCCAAGTTGTTTCCGCAGGGTCCGGCACAGCGGACCGCGGTCGATGAGCGTCTATCGGCGCCCGCCTTTACCGAACATTTACACCGCCGACAAGTTTCGGACTTTGTCAATTTGAGCGCCGTGCGCGCGACGCTGTAACCCCGGTTGTTACCGTAATTTACTCGGCAAGCGCGCGGCTCGCCGCCACTCTCGCACCGTGATAAGCCGCGGTGAGGCAACAAGGATACCTGAGGGATGACGAAGTCCGGATTGATCGCGGCGACCGCCGCACTCGCGCTGCTCGGCGGCTGCAACCAGCAGGCCGAGGCGCCCGCCAAGACCGTACAGCAACTGATGGCGCAGGACGTCCAGCCGACCGCCGAGATCTTCTGGAACTCGGTCCAGTTCATCAGCGACGAGACCGGCGACCACGACATCAAGCCCGAGACCGATGCCGATTGGCAGAAGACCCGCGATGCCGCGACCAGGATCGGCGAGCTCGCCGCGCTGCTCAAGACCCCGGCCTACACCGAAGGCCGCGGGGAAGACTGGACCACGTTCGCCAACTCGCTGGCCGACGTCGCCAAGCTCGCCGAGCAGGCCGCCGATTCCCGCGATCCCGACAAGGTCTTCGAGGTCGGCGGGACGATGTACAACGTCTGCTCGGCCTGCCACCAGGTCTACCCGGCGACCACCGGCCCCGAGGCCGAGGAAGCCGCCGGGGGCTGAGCCGCGCAGTTGTTCTACCTGCTGATCAAGGCGGCGCTGTCGGGCGCGATCATCGCGGTCGCGTCCGAAGTCGCGCGGCGTTGGCCCGGCTGGGGCGCGCTGATCGTGTCGCTGCCGCTGGTTTCGGTGCTGGCGATGATCTGGCTGTGGCGCGATACCCGCGATCCCGTGCGGCTCGCCGCGCACGCCGAGGCGACGTTCTGGTTCGTGCTGCCGAGCCTGCCGATGTTCCTGCTGATTCCGCTTATGCTGCGGCAGGGTTTCCCGTTCTGGCTCGCGCTCGCCGCGGGCTGCGTCCTGACGATGGCGCTGTATTCGATGATGGTCTGGGCCGGGCCGAAACTCGGCCTCAGGTTATGAAGGAGGCGAAGCGATGAGCAACGTCACACGCCGGGATGCGCTTCTCGTGGCCGGAGCCGGCGCGGCTGCCGTCTCGCTCGGCGCCAGCCCTGCCCTGGCGGACGCGGGGCTCCTTCCGGCCAAGGCCTTCACGGCCCAGCACCAGCCCAAAGCGCTGCGGTTCGATCCGGCGAAGCTGACCGGCTTGTCCGAGAAGCTCATCCGGTCGCACTGGGAGAACAACTACCAAGGCTCGGTCAGGGCGCTGAACACGGTCGAGCAACGGCTTCATGCGGCGATGATCGATCCTGATTTCCCGCCCCTGATTTACGGTGGACTCAAGCGCGAGGAGCTGCACCGCACCGGGTCGGTCGTGCTGCACGAACTGTACTTCGACGGCCTCGGCGGCGACGGCCGGAGCGGCGGCGACATCGCGCAGGCGCTGACCGACTGGTTCGGCAGCCACGAGGCGTGGGAAGCCGAGTTCCGCCGCACGGCGATGGCGCTCGCCGGCGGCTCCGGCTGGGTCGTGCTCAGCTACAACCGCCACACCGGCTCGCTGCACAACTACTGGGCGTGGGACCACATGCACGGCGCCGTCACCGGCGCCCCGCTGCTCGCGCTCGATATGTACGAGCACAGCTTTCACATGGACTACGGCAGCGCCGCGGCGAAGTACGTCGATGCGTTCATGGCCAACCTCGACTGGGAAGTGATCGATGCCCGATACCGCGCTGCGCTGGCCTAGTCCGGCCACTCTCCTGCGCGCGGCGATCCTGCTCCTCGTCGCCTGGCTCCTGCTCGAGAGCGTCGCCGCCTTCGCGCACGACATCTCGCAGGCCGACCGCGCCGCCGTCCAGCGGATCGAAGGGCCAGCGCCGGGCGCGTTCCTCTACCTCGGGGCCAAGCACATGGTCACCGGGATCGACCACATCCTGTTCCTCGTCGGGGTGATCTTCTACCTCTACCGGCTGCGCGACGTGGTCATCTACGTGACCATGTTCACGATCGGCCACTCGCTGACGCTGCTCGGCGGGGTGCTGCTCGATACCGGCGCCAATTCGTACATCGTCGATGCGATCATCGGCTTCTCGGTGGTCTACAAGGCGTTCGAGAACCTCGGCGGGTTCAGGAAGCTCGGGCTCGCGCTCAACACCAAGCTTGCGGTGCTCGGCTTCGGCCTGTTCCACGGGCTTGGCCTCGCCACCAAAGTGCGCGACCTCGGGCTGTCGGACGACGGGCTGCTGGTGAACCTGATCGCGTTCAACGTTGGGGTCGAGGTCGGCCAGGTGCTCGTGCTGCTGGTCGTCGTCACTTTGCTCAACCTCTGGCGCTCGACGCGCAGCTTCGCCCCGGGCGCGTTCTATGCCAACCTCGCGCTGATGGCCGGGGGCTTCGTTCTCATGGGCTACCAGCTGACAGGATACTTCACGTCATGACCGATCCCGCCGTTCCCCTGCCCCCGCCGCCGTCGCGCAAGAAGCTGCTGCTCGGCTCGGCCGCCGCGCTCGCCGTTGCCGCGATCGTCGTGGTCGGCTTCGTGCTGCCTGCCGAGTACGGCATCGACCCGCTCGGCACCGGCAAGGCGTTCGGCCTGACCAAGCTCAGCGAGCCGGGGCTCAACGAGGAGCAGATCCGCGGCAACAAGCGCGTCGGTGTCCTGACGCTGTCGGAGACGCCGCCGACGCCCGCGGCGTGGAACGACCGCTGGCAGATCACGCTGCGGCCCTACGAAGCGATCGAGCTCAAGTACACGCTGGCCGAGAAGGCCCCGCTCGACTTCTCGTGGACCGCGACCGGGCCGCTCTACTACGACATGCACTCGCACCCGTTCGATGGCGGCGACAAGCTGACCGAGACCTACAGCATCGAGACGCGCGCGCAGATGCACGGGCGCTACGTGGCGCAGTTCACCGGCCTGCACGGCTGGTACTGGCAGAACCGCTCGATGGACGACGTGACGCTGACGGTGCTCGCCGCCGGGCCGATCACCGGCTCGACGATTTTCGAGATGGGCGTGCCGCAAGAACGCCAGCTTACGCCGCCCGAGTAGCCGTCGGACGAACCAGATTTTGTCAACTTCGATACATTTTCGACCCTTGTTGTCGCCGCGCCTTTGCGTCTAGGCTGGCCCGCCGGCCGGGACGGGACCGGCCAAGTGACATCGGGAGAGTGTGGAGTGGGCAATTCGCCGCGTGGAGCATCCTATCGCCGTAACGGCATGGGCGGGCTGATTCCGAGCTGCGTGGCGCTGGCCGCGATGGCCTGGGCGGCAACGGCGAATGCCGAGACCGCGCCCAATTCGAGCTTCGACTACGTCGGGTGGGATTCCTACCTCGGCGGCTCGGACTCCTCGCAGTTCTCCTCGCTCGACCAGATCAACAAGGACAACGTCAACCAGCTTCAGGTCGCCTGGACGTATGAGACCGGCGCCGGGCAGCCGCCGCTGTTCAACCCGACGATCGCCAACGGCAAGATGTACGTCCAGACCGGCGACGGAAAGATCGCCGCGCTCGATCCGGCGACCGGCCGCGAGCTGTGGCGGAGCGCGACCACCGGCCGCATCAGCGGGCGCGGGATCAACTACTGGCAGAGCAAGGACGGCTCGGACAAGCGGCTGGTGTTCCTCAACGACGGGCTGGTCCGTGCGATCAACGCCGACACCGGCGCCTACATCGAGAACTTCAGCATCGACGTGCGCGACGCGCTGCCGGCAGGCCACACCGAGACGCCGCGGCCGCTGATGACCAACAATCCCGGCCGGATCTTCGAGGACACCTACATCGTCTCGCTGCCCGCCGGCGCCTACGACTACGCCTCGGCCCCGGCCGACATCCAGGCCTACGACATCAAGACCGGCGCGCTGAAGTGGGTGTTCAACGTCGTCCCGCGGATCGGCCAGCCCGGCTCGGACACTTGGCCCGAGAAGGATCGCGAGAAGTTCGGCGGGGTGCACAACTGGTCCGAGTTCACGATCGATCCCGAGACCGGCATCGCCTACATCCCGACCGGCACCGCGCGGTATGACTTCTACGGCGGCAACCGCCCGGGCAACAATCTCTACGCCAACTCGGTGATCGCGATCGACACGCGTACCGGCGAGCGCAAGTGGCACTTCCAGACGGTCCACCACGACCTGTGGGACTTCGACCTGCCGAACGCGCCGAAGCTGATGACCATCCACAAGGACGGCAAGGACATCCCGGTGGTGATCGTCGCCGCCAAGCACGGCTTCGTGTTCGTGTTCGACCGCCGCGACGGCACGCCGATCTGGCCGATCGAGGAGCGTCCGGTCCCCGCGTCCGACGTCCCCGGCGAGCATGCTTCGCCGACGCAGCCGTTCCCGACCTGGCCGCAGCCGTTCGCGCGGCAGAGCTTCACCGAGGCCGACATCAACCCGCTGCTGCCCGAGGCCGACCAGGCCGCGCTGCGCGAGAAGATCCGCGGCAGCCGCAACGAGGGCCTGTTCACCCCGCCGAGCGTGCGCGGGACGATCTCGATGCCCGGGCACAACGGCGGCGTGAACTTCGGCACCAGCGCGGTCGACCCGCTCAACCAGCGGTTCTTCGTGGTCAGCCGCGAGATTCCGGTGGTGATCAAGCTCAACCAGCTGCCTAACGCCGAGGCCGAAGCGCGCGCACGGGCCAAGATGCCCAACGGCGGGCCCGACAACTATCCGTACACCTCGCCGGTCGACTTCATGCTGCAGCCGAACGGGATGGTCGCGGTGAAGCCGCCGTTCTCGTTCCTGACCGCCTACGACATGAACACCGGCAACATCCTCTATCGCATCCCCAATGGCGACAGCCTGCAGCCGCTCGCCGAAGGCCACCACGACGTCGGCAGCCAGGCGCCGCGCGGCGGCCCGGTGGCGACCGCGGGCGGGTTGCTGTTCGTCGGCACCGCCGGCGACCGCACGTTCCGCGCGCGCGATTCGGCGACCGGCAAGGTGCTGTGGGAGTACAAGCTCGACGCGGGCACCGAAGGCGTGCCGGCGGTGTTCGAAGTCGGCGGGCGCGAGTATGTCACGCTGCCGGTGGGCGGCGACGGCCTGTTCTCGCAGAAGGGCAACCCGGCCCCCGGCCCGAGCCGCTACGTCACTTTCGCCCTGCCCGCGCGGTAAGGAGGATTGATCATGCGTTCGCTCAAGCTGCTCGCCCTGCTCGGCGCCGTGGCCCTGGTTCCCGCGCCCGGCGTGGCGCAGCAGGATCTCACCGTGCTCATGCCGGTGCCGACCGACTACCAGGCCAAGAAGACGTCGTGGGGCGAGCCCGACTTCCGCGGCGGCTGGCCGATCGATCACCTCAACGGCCGCACGCCGCTGCAGCGCGATCCGAAGTACGGCAACCGCGCCTACCTGACCGACGAGGAGTTCGCCGCGCGCGACGCCGAGGTGCAGCAGCTCGCCCAGCGCTACCAGAACGAGGATAGCCAGGGGAAGATGGGCATCGGCCACTGGGCCGAGGTCGCCAGCGCCAACCGGCGCACCTCGTGGATCACCTCGCCGGCCAACGGCCGCCTCCCCGAGTACACCGCCGAGGGCAAGCGCCGTGCGGGCGAGATGCGCTCGAGCTGGCGCCGCAACCAGCCGTTCGACAGCTGGACCGACTTCGACACCTGGGACCGCTGCATCACCCGCGGGCTGCCGGCGTCGATGTTCCCGTTCATGTACAACAACGGGATGCGCATCTTCCAAAGCCCGGGCACGGTCGCGCTGCAGATGGAGATGGTCCACGAGACGCGGATCATCCCGACCGACGGGCGCGCCGCGATCCCCAACCAGATCCACAACTGGATGGGCGAGAGCCGCGGGCACTGGGAGAACGGCAACACGCTGGTGGTCGAGACGACCAACTTCAAGCCGGGCCCTTCGGCGACCAACATCGGCACCACCGGCTCGCCGCCGGAGAACGACACGCCGGTGAGCGAGCAGGCGAGCATGGTCGAGCGGTTCACGATGACCGGGCCCGACGAGATCATCTACGAGTTCACCTGGACCGACCCGGTGATCTTCGCCCAGCCGTGGTCCGCCCGGCTCGAGTGGAAGCGCGACGACAACTTCGGGATCTTCGAATACGCCTGTCACGAGGGCAACGTGCAGATCCGCAACTTCGTCACCGCCTCGCACGCCGAGCGCGCGCAGGCAGCGCAGGCGGGCGGCGGCCAGTGAGCCGTGCGCGGGGGTTCGGGTGCGTGGCGGCGGGCGCTGTGCTCGCCGGGCTCGCGCCCGTGGCCCCCGTAGCGGCGCAGGAAGACCTGGTGACGGTCCCGGCGGTCCCGCGCGACTACCGGCCGGCGACGACCGCGTGGGGCGAGCCCGACTTGCGCGGCACCTGGCCGATCGACCATCTCAACTTCACCACGCTGCAGCGCACGCCCGAGCAGGGCAATCGCTACTGGCTGACCGACGAGGAGTTCGCCCAGCGGCAGGCGACGCTCGCCCAGCGCGGACAGGCCTACAGCAACGAGATCGAGGGTGAACGGCTCGGCCAGGGACACTGGGTCGAGCCCGGCACCGCCAACCGCCGCACCTCGTTCCTGATCGATCCGCCGAACGGGCGGGTTCCCGAGCTGACCGAGGAAGGCAAGCGCCGGCAGGCGACCAAGCGCTCGAGCTATATCGCCAACCAGACATACGACAGCTGGCTCGACTTCGACACCTGGGACCGCTGCATCACGCGCGGGCTGCCGGCGTCGATGTTCCCGTTCAACTACAACAACGGCATCCGCCTGTTCCAGGCGCCCGGCCTCGTCGCGATCCAGATGGAGATGGTCCACGAGGTCCGCCTGATCCCGACCGACGACCGCGCGCCGGCCCAGGGCGTCGGCTTCTGGATCGGCCAGAGCCGCGGCCACTGGGAGGACGGCAACACGCTGGTGGTCGAGACCGATCACTTCAACGGCTTGGGCGCGCCGGTCAACGTCGGCACCTGGGGCTCGCCGCCGGGCAACAACACCCCGCAGAGCGATGAGGCCAGGCTGACCGAGCGGTTCATCATGACCGGGCCCGACACGATCGTCTACGAGGCGACCTACAGCGATCCGGTGATCTACACCGCGCCGTGGACGGTGCGGCTCGATTGGCAGCGGAACTCCGACTACCACTTGTTCGAATACGCGTGCCACGAAGGCAACGTTCAGATTCGCGGATACATAACCTCCTCGCGCGCCGCGCGCGGATTGCAAAACAGGGAAGAGGCTCAATGATTTCGAAGCGCAGTTTCCGCCTAGCCTTCACCGGCCTCGCTGCTGCCGCGGCGATGGCAACGGCGCCGGGCGCCTATGCCCAGGCGATCGGCACGATCGTGACCACCAAGCAAGGTTCGGTCCGCGGCACCGCAACCCCGGGCGTGTCGGTGTTCAAGGGCATTCCGTTCGCCGCCGCGCCGGTCGGCAACTTGCGCTTCCGCGAAGCGCAGGCGCCGCAGCCGTGGAGCGGCATCCTCGACGGGACCAAGTGGGGCAACACCTGCATCCAGCCGCCGGCGCCGACGCGGCCGATCGGCGTCAACCAGGCGACCGACATGCCGGACTCGCCGCCGATGTCGGAGGACTGCCTCAACCTCAACGTGTGGACCCCGGCGGCGACCGCCGGCGACAAGCTGCCGGTCATGGTGTGGTTCTACGGCGGCGCCTACAACGAAGGCGGCGGCTCGATGCCGTTCGCCGACGGCGGCAACCTCGCCAAGAAGGGCGTGATCGTCGTCTCGCTCAACTACCGCGTCGGCCCGCTCGGCTTCCTGTCGCATCCCGACCTGACCGCGGCCTCGCCGAACCATGCTTCGGGCAACCAGGCGCTGTCGGACTCGATCGCCGCGCTCAAGTGGGTGCAGGCGAACATCGCCGCGTTCGGCGGTGACCCGAACAACGTGACGATCTTCGGCCAGTCGGCCGGTGCCTGCATCACCGCGGCGCTGACCGGCTCGCCGGTCGCCGAGGGGCTGTTCCAGCGGGCGATCTCGCAGAGCGGCGCCTGGGCCGGCCTGACCGCCGCCAAGATGGTCACCCGCGAGGCTGCCGAGCAGCGCACGGTGACCGCGCTCAACGCGCTCGGCGTCAAGAGCTTCGCCGAGCTGCAGGCGCTGCCGGTCGACAAGCTGGTCGCGCTGACCGCGCAGAGCAACGGACCCAACGCGCTGCGCAACCAGGGCATCATCGTCGACGGCTGGATCGTCCCCGAGGACCTGTCGAAGACTTTCGCCGACGGGCGCCAGAACAAGGTCGACGTGCTGCTCGGCTCGAACTCGAACGAAGGCGGCAGCTTCGGCTTCGGCCCGCCGCCGACCGTGGCCAGCTGGCAGGGCGGCGCCGCGCAGCGCTGGGGCACGCTCGCCGAGACCGGCCTCGCGGCCTATCCGGTGACGACCGACGCCGAGGCCAAGGTCGCTTCGACGCGGCCGTTCACCGACGGCATCGCGTGGTTCATGCACCACTACGCCGATACCCAGGCGGCCGCCGGCAAGTCGGCGTATCTGTACCAGTTCGCGCGCACCCCGGCCTCGGCGCCGGGCAAGCCCAACGGCGGCGCGAGCCACGCGGCCGACCTCGCCTACGTGTTCGGCAACCTCGCCGCGCCGCGCGAGGTGCCCGACAACAGCGATCCGGCGGTGGTCAGCCAGAGCGCGCCCGACATCAAGCTGGCCGACCAGATCATGACCTACTGGACCAACTTCGCGCGGACCGGCAATCCGAACGGCGCCGGCCTGCCGAACTGGCCGCAGGTCAGCCAGATGGAGCGCAACCAGGCGATGGTGCTCGACGTCGACTCCAAGCCGGGCGCGACGATGACGCCGGCGCAAGTCGCGCTGTACGACGCACTGTTCGAGCGCGACATCGCCACGCCGCTCGGGATCGCGAACTGGAAGAAGTAAGCTAGCAAAGGGGGAGAGGTCATGGCGCTGTCGAGTAAGGGGCGGCGCTGGCCGCTCCTCCTTTCGTTTGCCTCGGTCGCCGCGTTCGGCGGGACCATGGCGTGGGCGCAGGGTGCGGCGACGTTCGCCGCGCAGGCCGAGGCCGGCGAGACGGCCTACGCCGAGAACTGCGCTTCGTGCCACGGCGACAACCTGCAGGGCCAGATCGCGCCGACGCTGCGCGGCAACGCGTTCCTCGCCAAGTGGGGCGGCGGCAACAAGACGCTCGGCGAGCTCTACAGCTACATCCACGACAACATGCCGCCCGGGCAGGCCGGCGCGCTTTCGCCCGAGGCCTATGCCTCGATCGTCGCGCTGATCATGCGCGAGAACCGCGCGGCGGCCGACGCGCCGTTCAACCCGACCGATGCCAGGCTCGCCGCGCTGCGCCTGCCGCCGCCGGCTGAGTCCGCGGTCGGCGGGCTGTCGACCCGCGTGCATCCGCTGCCGCCGGGCCCGGCGATCCCCAATCCACTGGCGACTTACGCGCCGGTGACCGAGGCGCTGCTTGCCGACCCGCCGGCCGAGGAATGGCCGGCCTGGCGCCGCAGCCACCGCGGGCTCGGCTACTCGCCGCTCGACCAGATCGACACCTCGAACGTCGGCCGCCTGAGGATCGCCTGGGCGCAGGCGCTGCCGGCGGGGGTCAACATGAACGAGCCGCTGGTGCACAACGGCGTGCTCTACGTGTTCGGCTTCGGCGACCAGGTGTTCGCGTTCGACGCGGCGAGCGGGCGGCAGCTGTGGCGCTACCAGCGCCAGGTGCCCGAGCGGACTGCGCTCAACTCGCGCAAGACGATCGCGCTCTACGGCACCAAGCTCTACACGGCGACCTCGGACAACCACATGGTCGCGCTCGACGCGCAGACCGGCCGGCAGGTGTGGGACGTCGCGCTGACCGACAAGCCGAACATGCGCATCCCGGGCGGCCCGCTGGCCGCCGACGGGGTGATCATGCAGGGCTTCGCCAGCCAGGCCGCGGGCGGCGGGCTGATCGTCGCGGTCGATGCCGAGACGGGCGCCAAGCTGTGGGAGTTCGAGACCGCGGCCAAGCCCGGCCAGCTCGGCGGCGACACCTGGAACGGGCAGCCGGGCGAGACGCGCAAGGGCGGCTCGGTATGGACCTCGGGCAGCTACGACCCGGTCAACCACCTCGCGCTGTGGGGCGTCGGCAACACCTACGACACCGCGCCGCTGCGCGATCTCAAGCCGGGACAGAACAACGACGCGCTGTTCACCGAAAGCACGCTCGCGTTCGAGCCGCGGACCGGCAAGCTCGTGTGGTACTACCAGCACAACCGCAACGACCAGTACGACCTCGACTGGGTGTTCGACCGCGTGGTCGGCACGCTCGACGTCAAGGGACAGCCGCGCCACGTGGTCATCACGGGCGGCAAGAGCGGGCTGTTCGACGCGGTCGACGCGCGGACCGGGCAGTACCTGACGACCTACGACATGGGCTTCCAGGACTACATCGACCGGATCGACCCGGTGACCGGCGACAAGCACGTCCGGCCCGACAAGATCCCGGGCAAGGACAAGGGCCCGGTCTACACCTGCCCGCACGGCGGCGGCGGGCGCAACTGGAACCCGACCTCGTACGTCGAGGCGAGCCAGACGCTGTTCGTCGCCGCGCGCGACGTGTGCACCGACCTGACCCCGACCGAAGGCCCGGGGCTGCTCTCGACCGGGGTCAACGCGGTCTATGCCCCGCCGCCCGACGGCGACGGCAACTACGGCATGCTCCAGGCGATCGACTTCAAGTCGGGCAAGAAGCTGTGGGAGGTGCGCACGCGGCAGACCCCGGACATGGGCATCCTGACCACCGCCGGCGGCCTCGTGTTCACCGGCTGGATGGACCGCCAGTTCGTCGCCTACGACCAGCGCGACGGCAAGGAGCTGTGGCGCACCGGGGTGACCGGCGTGCCCAACGCCTCGGCGATCAGCTACGCGGTGAACGGCAAGCAGTACATCGCCATGGTCACCGGCGCCGGTAACCCGCTATCGTTCGGCATTCCCGACGTGATCCCCGAGACGCAGCTGCCGAGCGTCAACAGCTCGTCGGTCTACGTGTTCGCGCTGCCCGACTGAGCGCCCGGCCGGCGCGCCAGCAGCGCGCTCGCCAGGGCCGAAGTTGACACCTCTGACAGGGTCCACGGCGCGGGACCGGACCCGGCGGTGAGCGGCGCAGCGAGCAGGCGGTCAATCGCGTCGCAGGCGCCCGCGCGCCAGGCGTCGAACAGCGCCTCGCCTTCGGCATGGCGGGAGCGCCGGGCCGCGGCGCGGTCGAGCGGCAGCTCGCCGGGGCCCTGGTCGAGCTCTTCGGGAACCGCCTCACCGGCGATGCAGGCGAGCAGCTCGTCGAACCGCTCGGCGTCCTCGCGGGCGCGCGGGTCTTCGGCGAGCTTGTCGAGCCGGGCCATGTGCGCGAGCAGCAGCCGGGTGTCGTAGCGGCGGCGCGTGCCGACGACCTCGCCGCGGAACCACACCTGTTCCTCGATGCCGTCGATCGCGCGGGTGCCGAGGACTTCGCCGACGAGCGCGCAGGCCTGGACTTGCGCCGCCGCCCAGGCGCGCGCGAACAGCGCATTACGCCGCTTGAAGCGATAGGCGGCCTCGCGGCTCAGGCCGACTTTGGCGCAAGCCGCGCTGACGTTGCCGTCCTGCGCGAGCGCCTCGAGGAACTGTGTCCGGCGCGCGGCGGTCCAGCCGTCGCGACGGGTCTTGGGAGTGTTGGAGAGATCCATGATTCGCCCTTTCCCTTGATGAGAACAAAACGCGAATCAGGCCCTCTATACATGACGAGGCATGTAGGAAAACGGTTTTGACGGGTTGTCTCCGCCGTGGATGGAAGCGCCTGGCCTCGGTCGCCGCGGGTCAGCCCCCTATTTCCCGAAGCCGCCCTGCAGGGATTCCCCGATGGCGCTTCGCGCGGTTTGGCGCAGGACGTCACCGTGGATCGCGCGCGCAGGAGCCTGCCATGCCCAACGGAAAGCCCAACGTCCTCGCCATCATCGCCGACGATCTCGGCTGGTTCGATTGCAGCGCCTATCACCAGGGCATCATGGGCGCGGCGACGCCCAATATCGACCGGATCGCGAGCCAGGGCGTCCGGCTGACCGACGCTTACGCGCAGGCGAGCTGCACCGCCGGGCGCGCCGCGTTCATCACCGGGCAGCTGCCGATGCGCACCGGCCTGACCGCGGTCGGGCTGCCGGGGGCGACGCAGGGCCTGCAGCACGAGGACCCGACGCTCGCCGAGCTGCTCAAGCCGCACGGTTACCGGACCGCGCAGATCGGCAAGAACCACCTCGGCGATCGCAACGAGTACCTGCCGACGGTGCACGGCTTCGACGAGTTCTACGGCAACCTCTACCACCTGAATGCCGAGGAGGAGCCCGAGCAGCCCGACTATCCGAAGGACATGCCGATCTTCCAGAAGCTGTTCGCGCCGCGCGGCGTGCTCGACTGCAAGGCGAGCGACACCGACGATGCGACGGTCGACGAGCGCTTCGGGCGGGTCGGCAAGCAGACGATCACCGATACCGGTCCGCTCACCAGCAAGCGCATGGAGACGGTCGAGGACGACCTCCTCGCGCACTCGCTCGACTTCATCGACCGCGCGCATGCCGCGGGTGAGCCGTTCTTCCTGTGGCACAACACCACGCGGATGCACGTGTTCACGCACTTGTCCGAGCGCTGGGCCGGCAAGACCGGGCTCGGCGTCTATGCCGACGGCCTGCAAGAGCTCGACTGGGTGGTCGGCGAGCTGCTCGACAAGCTCGACGCGCTCGGCATCGCCGACGACACGGTGGTGATCTTCACCAGCGACAACGGCGCCGAGAAGTTCTCGTGGCCCGACGGCGGGACCAGCCCGTTCCGCGGCGAGAAGGGCCTCGGCTGGGAAGGCGGCTTCCGCGTCCCCTACCTGATGCGCTGGCCGGGCAAGATCCCCGCGGGCAAAGTGCTCAACGGCATCTTCTCGCTCGAGGACGTGGTCCCGACCGTAGTCGCGGCGGCGGGCGAGCCCGACGTCAAGGACAAGCTGCTCAAGGGGCACGAGGCGGCGGGCAAGACCTTCAAGGTTCACCTCGACGGCTACAACCAGCTGCCTTACCTGACCGGCGAGGCCACGGACTCCGCGCGCGACGAGTTCTTCTACTACGGCGAGCACGACCTCTACGCGGTGCGCTACAAGAACTGGAAGGTGCACTTCCAGGTCAAGGACGACTGGTTCGCCGGCGCGTCGTTGACCCCGACGGTGCCGCGGCCGGTCAACTTGCGCAACGACCCGTTCGAGCAGCACATGGAAGCGGCGTATTATCCGATCTACGCCGGCTACAAGCTGTGGACGGTGATGCCGGCGGCGTACCTGCTGCAGACCCACGTGGCGACGTTCAAGGAGTTCCCGCCGCGCCAGGCTCCGGCGACGTTCAATGCGGGCCAGATGCTCGAGATGGCGATGAGGTCGGCGGCCGGCGGCTGATCGCTATGGGCAGCAAGAATGACGCGGCGGCGGTCAGTCGAATGCCCGGCGCAGCCCCGCGTCGTATCGCGCGACCGCGGCCGCCAGCGGATGCGGCCGTGATGGACCGCCGCAGCCACCAGCGAGGCCGCGATCGCGAAGACAATGGCAGCGGCGCCGATCGCTCCGGACGTCGCGAGCAAGCCGGCGAGCGCGAGAAACGCGAACGCGGCAAACCCGAGCACCGCCATGAACAGGCGAGCGAATGGCCACAGGTGGTGTGCTTCGGGCCGGCCCGTCGCCGGGTTGAGCGAATGGTTCGAAAGCCACAGCATGCCGCCATCATGCCAAGCTTGCGCGCCTCGCGTAAGCGGCATCGTTCGCCTGTCGCATGGACAGGCCGTGCACGGCTGACCGGCGGCGTTCGCCACGCACGCGGAGACGCGCGATGGACCACGAGCTGAGCGCGCAAGAGCGCGAGCTCCTCGCGGCCGACGATCGCCGCGAGGCGCGGTTCGGCTACTGGGCGAGCGCGGTCGTCGCGCTGGCACTTGCGGGGGGCGCGATCCTGCTGTGGCAGGCGGCGACGTCGATGCGGTACGGCGTGTGGCCCAAGGTCACGCTCGCCGACGCGATGGCCGTGGTCGGGATCGAGACCGGTGCCGACGCGGGGCATGGTGCGCAGACGATCGCCTGGGTGCTCGGATGGCCGCTGTGGGTCGTGCTCATGGCGCTCGCCGTCGCGGGCGCGGTCGTGCTGATGCGGCACGATCACCGGCCGGTGCCCGATGCCTTGCGCAAAGCGCGGATGAAGCGGGAGCGGCAGGGTCATCCCCCATGAACGGGAGGACTGGCTAGAACTTGAACCGCAGCCCCAGGGCGCGGGTACCGTCGCGCTTCTTGACCAAGCCGAGCTCGACGCCGCCCACTTCGAAGCTGAGCGCGTCGCCGATCGCGTCGACCGGGCTCTTGCCGGGCGGCGGCGCGGCGAGCGCGTCGGCCTGCTCGGGCGCGGCGGCGCAGACGACGATCTCGTCCTCGGTGGTCGGATCGGGGGCGCAAGGTTGCGCGGCGAGGATGTCGATGACGAGCGTGCCGTCCTCGCGCACGGTCACCCGCGGGTCCGCAGCCGTTTCCGCGCCGGCTTCGGCGGCGATGTCGATCGGGATCCGTTCCGCGCCGTCGTCCATCGAGCGCCTCCGTTTGCCGGAGGATGCCTCAAGCCGGTCGCCTCCCCAAACGAAAAAGGCCGCCCCGCGGGCGGCCTTTCCGTGGGCTCGAGGCTCGGCCAGCCTTAGAAGAAGATGCCGAGCGTGAAGCCGATCATGCGGCCGCAGAACACCACCGCGAGCCAGAACACCAGCGAGAGCCAGCCAGCGACCTTGGCCGCGGTCGGGAACGACGGGTCGAGCTCCCAATGGTCGACGGCGCGCCAGGTGGTCATGTGGAAGTACATCATGTTGAGGCCGGCGAGCGCGAGCATCGCGAGCTTTCCGAGGAACCACGGGTTGACCATGTAGCTGCTCGCCTTGGAGACGAACAGCAGCAGGCCGGTGATCGCGGCGAGCGCGAAGGCGCCCCAGGTCCACGGCAGCGTGTCCTTGGCGAGCTGCGACACGCGCAGCGCGTGGCCCTTCACGCCGATCAGGCGCAGGTCGACCAGCGCGATGGTGCCGATCACGGTCACCAGCGCGATGACGTGGATGGTCTCGATGGTCGGGAACATCCAGGTGGATTCGGCAATCGTGGTGCCGAGCGTGGAGTACTCGATCGATTCCCAGATGTTGGTCGGTTCGGGATACAACGACATTGAAAGCCCCCTCAGCCCGGGTTGTAGGCGATCCAGCGCCCACCGGTCATGATCATCAGCCACAGGACGACGAGCACGATGCCCATCAGCTTGGCCCCGCCCGAGGCCTCCTGGCTGCCGGCAAAGCGCTTGGCGATGCCCTTGTGGAACGAGATGGTGACGAGGATCGCGGTCACCACGAGGGCCATCTTGACCCAGAACACCGCGTTGATGAACTCGCGGATCGGCTCGCCGACGATCATGCAGATGCCCGACAGGACCAGCACCAGCAGCGACCACCAGAGCACGCGCAAGTAGCGCGCGGCGGTTTCCTCGAGCGTGCTGTGCCCGGCGAGCTTGTGCATGCGCGCGTTGATCATCAGGATCGAGGCGAACGAGGCCGCGATCGCGAGGATGTGCGTCACCTGGAAGATCGGGATCGCGTAGAAATGCTCGCCGATCCACAGCGTCGGAGCGGATTCCGAAATGGCCAGCGCGAGATCGTTGAGCGGCGTGCCTCGCAGCCACTCCGTGAAATTGAATAGTAAGTCGCCCATCAGAGAACTCTCTTCCCCATGTTTCATCCGCCCGACCCGCAGGTGCCGGGACGCGAATCCCCCCGACGATCCGGTATGCGGACCATCGGCAGCCTTGCCGAGTAAATTACCGTAACCGCGGCAGTTACACGCCTGTTACTCGGCAGATCGACCACGCGCTTTGACGCGACGCAATCTGCTCGCGCTTTCCAAACGCGTCCCGCCGAGCGCCGTCAAGGCGTTTTTGATTGACTATGTCTGCCTGTCGCAAGGCGGCCACGGGATTCCGAAGGAACACAACGGCCGGCGCGGCTGCCGCGATACAAAATGCGACAATCAACGACCATCCGAGGCACGTCAGGCCATTGTCAAAACCGGCCGCCGACCCTAGGACAGAATCAACGAGGAGGCCCTCCGCCCGCCGTGGGATGGGTGGCCCGTCGAGGACTGTCGGGAGGGTATGCGATGCGGGTCGCACGGAGCCTCAGGCTCGCGACATCATTACTGATTGCCGTGAGCGGGGCCGCGATTGCGCAGGATTCCATCCCCGACGGCGACTGGCGGACGATCAACCGCGATCTCGCGGCGACCCGGTTCTCGCCGCTGCACGAGATCGACAAGAGCAACGTCGCCAAGCTGACCGAGGCGTGGAACTACCCGTTCCGCTCGTTCACCACCGCGGTGCCGATCGTCGTCGACGGCACGATGTACATCCCTGCCGGCAACCGGATCATCGCGCTCGATGCCGACACCGGGCAGGAGAAGTGGGTCTACACGATCCCCAACGGCGCCAATGGCCAGCCGCGCAACGCCTCGACCCGCGGGGTCAGCTACTGGCCCGGCGACACCGCGACGCCGGCGCGGATCCTGGCCATGGCCGGCAGCACGATGCTCGCGCTCGACGCGGCCAGCGGCCAGCCTTCGGCCGGATTCGGCGAAGGCGGGATGATCGACGTCGGCACCGCCTACGGCGGCACCCCGACGATCGCCGAGGACGTCGCGGTGATCGGCGCGGCGACGCTCGAGAACCAGCCCGGCGATCCGGGCAACACCCGCGCGTTCGACGTGCGCACCGGCCGGAAGCTGTGGGAATTCAGCTCGGTCGCGCAGCCCGGCACGCCGGGCAACGAGACCTGGGGCAACGGCTGGAAGGGCCGCTCGGGGACCAACATGTGGGGCTTCTCGGCCCCGGTCGACCTCAAGCGCGGGATCGTCATCGTCCCGCTCGGCTCGCCGGCGCCGAACTACTGGGGCGGCGAGCGCCCCGGCGACAACCTGTTCGGCAACTCGCTGGTCGCGCTCGACTACAAGACCGGCCAGTACAAGTGGCACTTCCAGACGGTCCACCACGACATCTGGGACATCGACCAGGCGACCGCGGGCGCGCTGCTCGAGGTCGACGGGCACTCGGTGATCGCCTCGTCGAACAAGAGCAGCCTGTTCTTCGTCATCGACCGCGACACGGGCAAGCCGTACCTGCCGGTCGAGGAGCGCCCGGTGCCGGCGGGCGACGTGCCCGGCGAGTACTACAGCCCGACGCAGCCGTTCCCGGTCAACACCCCGCCGCTGAGCCGGGTGAGCCTGACCTACGACGACATCGTCGACGCCGAGGACACCACCCCCGAGCATGCCAAGGCGTGCCGCGCGATGTGGGACAAGGCCGGCGGGTTCCTCAACTACGGCCCGTACACGCCGTTCATGTACCACGCGGCGGGCACCCCGCCGCGCTCGACGATCCAGCTTCCCGGCGGCACCGGCGGGGTCAACTGGGGCGGCCCCGCGGCCGACCCGACCACCGGCCTCGTCTATCTCAATGCGCAGGACACCTCGCTGGTCGGCTGGGTCGAGCGCAAGGAGAGCGCCGAGAGCTACAGCTTCGACGCCAACAGCTCGGACCAGCCCTACGACCGCGCGAGCGTCGACGGGAAGGGCCCGTTCTTCTCGTTCAGCGCGCCGCTGTCGGGCCAGTACGACGCCAACGGGCGCGCGCAGGGGCCGCAGGCGCCGTGCTACAAGCCGCCGTGGGGCGAGCTGGTCGCGGTCAACGCCCAGACCGGCGCGATCGCCTGGTCGGTCCCGCTCGGCGTGATGGACGAACTGCCCGAGGGCAAGCGCCTCGTCGGCAACTCGGGCAGCGCCGGTCCGACGGTGACCGCGGGCGGCCTGGTGTTCGTCGGCGCCACCAACGACCGCCGCTTCCGCGCCTTCGACGCGGCAACCGGACAGCAGCTGTGGGAGACCCAGTTGCGCGCTAACGCCAATGCCAATCCGATGACCTATCGGGGCCGCAGCGGCAAACAGTACGTCGCCATCAATGCCGGTGGCACTATCATCACGTATTCGCTATCCCGCTAGCGAAACCAACAAGAGAGGTAGTTGGGGGAATGAAAAGACTTAGCATTCTGGCAGCCGCGGCCACGGCGCTGATGATGACCGTGAGCGGCCCGGCGCTGGCTCAGGCCAATGCGCAGCAGCCGGCCAAGATCGAGGGCAAGCCGAACCTGAACGGCATCTGGCAGGCGATGAACACCGCCAACTGGAACCTCGAGCCGCACGCTGCCGGGCCGAACCCGGTGGCCGATCGCCAGGTCGGTGCGACCGGCGCGATCCCGGCCGGCCTCGGCGTGGTCGAAGGCGGCACGATCCCCTACAAGCCCGAAGCGCTCGAGCGGCTCAACCAGCACCGCCAGCACCTGATCAACTACGATCCGGAAGCGGCCTGCTACCTGCCGGGCATCCCGCGCGCGACCTACCTGCCCTACCCGTTCCAGATCGTGCAGGGCGGCGGCGACGACATGCTGATGGTGTACGAGTACGCCAACGCCAACCGCGTGATCGAGATGCGCGACGTCGAAGTCCCGCCGATCGACACCTGGATGGGCACCTCGTACGGCAAGTGGGAAGGCGACACGCTGGTCGTCGTCACCCTGTCGCAGGGCCCCGGTGAAGTGAAGCTGCCGGGCGGCGTGATGGAGCCGAACGGCGTGACCTGGCTCGACCGCGCCGGCAACTACCTGTCGCCGACCGCGACGGTGACCGAGCGCTTCACCAAGATCGACGACAACCACATCCAGTACAGCGCGACGATCGAGGATCCGGAAGTCTACACCAAGCCGTGGACCATCTCGATGCCGCTGTACCGGCGCATCGAACCGAACGCCCAGCTGCTCGAGTTCCGTTGCGTTCCGTTCAGCGAGCAGCTGCTATACGGCGACTTGCTGGAGGAAGGCGCGAAGCCTTCCCAATAATGAAGACAAAAGACCCGCATTCAGAGACTTGAGGAGTACCAGACGATGCACATGAAGAAGTGGGCCACCGCCGCGATCGGTGCGGTGCTCGCAGTGAGCGCCGCCGGCGTCGCTGTCGCGCACCACTCGTTCGCGACCGAGTTCGACCGCAACAAGCCGATCCGGCTCGAAGGCAAAGTGGTGAAGTTCGAGTGGGTCAACCCGCACTCGTGGATCCACCTGCGGACCGCCGACGGCACCACCTGGCGCGTCGAGGGCGGCGCTCCGTCGGCGCTGCTGCGCCGTGGCTGGAACCGGAACTCGCTGCCCGCGGGCACCGACATCATCGTCGACGCCTTCCGTGCGCGCGACGGCGACACCCGCGCGTCGGCGGCGGAAATCCGCTTCCCGAACGGCCGCGAGCTGTCGCTCGGCAACCCGACCACCGAGGCCGTTGCGGCCGCGGCGCGTCGCGCCGGCAACTAAGCCGCTCTCTTCGCCCTCGCGGCGAAGCGAAAACAGGGGCTCGCGACCACGGTCGCGGGCCCTTTTTCGTAGCGGCGACCCTCGTTTGCCGGAGCGGCGAGACTAGCGCCGGCTGGCGGCGCGCGCCCCGCCCCCCCGCCCCCCCCCCCCCCCCCGTGTGTACCGTTTGAGGACCCCCCCGACCCCCACGCGGG
>CBHWED010000013.1:0-29363 GCA_966112795.1 uncultured bacterium | reverse complement strand
GCCAAACACGGAGCGTGGAGTCTGCCACGCCCTCGCGGTTGGGCCGCGTCCACACCGAGGGCTCCGTGCAAACCGAGAAATGGGTCCTGAAACAAGTTCAGGATGACGGTTTGGGGGTGAGAGCACAGTGGCGCCATCGCAGCGCAAGCGCTATCATGCTGCATCTGCGAAAAGGAGCCGCGCTTATGGACACGGTGGGCATTATCGGCGCCGGGCAGATGGGCGCGGGTATCGCGCAAGTGGCGGCGGCGAGCGGCTACCGGGTGGTGCTGGCCGACCGCGACCTCGCCATCGCCGAGAAGGCGCGCGATGCGATCGGCAAGCGGCTCGCGCGGCTGGTCGAGAAGGGCCAGATGGGGGCCGAGGCCGCCGATGCCGCGCTCGCGCGGATCGCGCCCTCGGCCGACTACGCGCCGATGGGCGAGGCCGGGCTGATCGTCGAGGCGGCGACCGAGCGCGAGGACATCAAGCAGGCGATCTTCGCCGAGGCGGGCAAGGTCCTCGGGCCGCAGGCGGTGCTCGCCAGCAACACGAGCTCGATCCCGATCACGCGGATGGCCGCGGGCACCGTCGACCCGGCACGGTTCGTCGGGCTGCACTTCTTCAACCCGGTGCCGCTGATGGCGCTGGTCGAGGTGATCCCGGGGCTGGCCACCGCGCCGGACACGGTCGCGCGGGTGCGCAGTTTTGCCGAGAGCCTCGGCAAGGAGGTCGTGCTCAGCGAGGACGAGCCGGGGTTCATCGTCAATCGCGTGCTGCTGCCGATGATCAACGAGGCGGTGTTCGTGCTCGGCAGCGGGACCGCGAGCGTGCCCGACATCGACAAGGCCTGCCGGCTCGGGCTCAACCATCCGATGGGGCCCTTGCAGCTCGCCGACTTCATCGGGCTCGACACGTGCCTCGAGATCATGCGGGTGATCTTCGAGGGCACCGGGGATTCGAAATACCGCCCCGCCCCGCTGCTGACCAAGTACGTCGAGGCCGGCTGGCTCGGCCGCAAGAGCGGCAAGGGATTCTACGATTACGCCGGTGAGGAACCGGTGCCGACGCGCTGACGTTGGCCGGAAAAGGAGATTGCCATGACCGATCGACCGCGCCCGAGCCGCGAACGTACTTCCGCCGAGGAAGCCCCCGAGCTGCACAACGCCGAGCAGGACGACGAGCTCGACCAGGCGCAGACGGTGGCCGACGAGGCGCTCGCCGGCGGCGCGCGCGACGCGAGCCCGCTCGACAGCGTGAAGCCGGACGACGAGGGCGAGGTGATGGACGATTCCTCGCAGGACCTGATCGACAAGATGCGCGACATGGAACAGTCGGGCCGGATCGACATGGGCGCCTATCGCGGCGAGCCGAACCACGACGACGAGGACGAGGCTTACGGCGACGCGATCGACGAGGACGACGAGTAGCTAGCTTTCGCCCTCGGTCCTCTTGTCGAGCGCCCACGGGTTGTGGTGGGCGTGCTTGGCCACCTCTTCGGCACGCTTGGCGTCGTCGCGGGCGGTCTGCTCGGCCGAGGGCACGGTGCAGTAGGCCGTCAGCAGGATGCCGCCTGCCCAGACCAGCGCCTTCCAGCGGCTGGCGAAGACCGTGTTGAGCTTGGGCCCGAACGGAATCATGGCCCGGGTCTAGCGGGGCGATGGTTAAGATTTAGCGCTCGCCGGCGATCCGCTTGAGCTCGTAGAGCAAGTCGAGCGCCGCGCGCGGCGAGAGCGAATCGATGTCGAGCGTGTCGAGCTTGTCGCGCACCGCGTCGACCTTTTCCTCGGCGGCTTCGATCGCCGCGGCGAACAGCGGCAGCTCGCCGAGGCCCGCGGCGAGGCCGCCGGTTTCCGCCCTGCCCTTCTCGAGCCGGCCCAGCACTTCGCGCGCCCGCGCCAGCACGCCGGCGGGAACCCCGGCGAGCTTGGCCACCGCAAGCCCGTAGCTGCGGTCGGCCGCGCCTTCGGCGACTTCGTGGAGCAGGACGAGATCGCCCTGCCACTCCTTGGCGCGCACGTGGTGCAGCGAGAGCGCGGGGCAGGTTTCGGCCAAGCGGGCGAGCTCGTGGTAGTGAGTCGCGAACAGGCAGCGGCAGCGGTTGGTCTCGTGGATCGCCTCGGCGACCGCCCAGGCGAGCGCGAGGCCGTCGTACGTCGAGGTGCCGCGGCCGACCTCGTCGAGGATCACGAAGCTGCGCTCGGTCGCCTGGGCGAGGATCGCCGCGGTTTCGACCATCTCGACCATGAACGTCGAGCGGCCGCGGGCGAGGTTGTCGGCGGCGCCGACGCGGCTGAACAGGCGGTCGACGAGGCCGACCGTGGCGCGCGCTGCCGGCACGAAACCGCCGGCCTGGGCGAGCAGAACGATCAGCGCGTTTTGCCTGAGGAAGGTTGACTTGCCGCCCATGTTGGGGCCGCCGACGAGCCACAGGCGATCGTCGGGGCCGAGGCGGCAGTCGTTGGCGACGAAGCGCTCCCCGGCGCGGGCGAGCGCGGCCTCGACCACCGGGTGGCGGCCGCCTTCGACCTCGAGGCAGGGGCGGTCGGCGATCTGCGGGCGTATCCAGCCGCCTTCGGCCGCGCGCTCGGCCTGGCCGGCGGCGACGTCGATCCGCGCGAGCGCGGCGGCGGTCGCGGCGATGCGCTCGCGCGAGGCGGCGACTTCGGCGACGAGGGTTTCGAAATGGGCTTCCTCGGCGGCGAGCGCGTGGCCGCCGGCTTCGGCGATGCGGCTCGCCTCCTCGTGCAGGTGGAGCGAGTTGAAGCGGACCGCGCCGGCCATGGTCTGGCGGTGGGTGAAGCCGCTGTCGGGGGCCATCAGCGAGTCGGCGCGGCCCGCGGGGACCTCGATGAAGTAGCCGAGCACGCCGTTGTGGCGGATCTTGAGCGCGGCGACGCCGGTCTCGGCGCGGTAGCGCGCCTCGAGCGCGGCGATCGCGCGGCGGGCATTGCCCGAGGCCTGGCGCAGCTCGTCGAGGCCGTGGTCGTAGCCTTCGGCGATGAACCCGCCCTGGGCCCGTTCGGTCGGCGGGGTCGGCACGAGCGCGCGCGACAGGTGGTCGGTCAGCGCGCCGTGGCCTGCGAGGCTCGGGAGCAGCGCATGCAGTAGCGCGGGCACGTCGCGCTGGCGTTCGAGCAGGCCATGGATGCGGCGGGCTTCGGCGAGGCCGTCGCGGACCTGGCCGAGATCGCGCGGCGAGCCGCGGCCGGCGACGAGGCGGCCGAGCGCGCGGCCGAGATCGGGCAGCGCGCGGAGCACGTCGCGCAAGTCTGCGCGCAGCAGCGGGTCGGCGTGGAGCCAGTGGACCAAGTCGAGGCGGGCCTCGATCTCGGGTTTCAGCGCGAGCGGGGCGGCGAGGTCTTCGGCGAGCTGGCGCGCGCCGGCACCGGTGACGCAGCGGTCGATCGCGGCGACCAGGCTACCGGCGCGGCCGCCCGCTTGCGCCTCGAGGATCTCGAGGCTGGCGCGCGTTGCTTCGTCCATCGCCAGCGTGCCGCCTTCGGCGCGCGCGACCGGCGGCAGCAGCAGCGGCAGGCGGCCGCGGCCGGCGTGCTCGAGATAGGCGACGAGGCCGCCGGCGGCGGCGAGCATCGCGCGGCCGAACTGGCCGAAGCCGTCGAGCGTGGCGACGCCGTGGATCGCCTTGAGCCGGGCCTCGCCGTCGTCGGAGGCGAAATCGCGGCGCGGGCGCGGGATCGCATCGTGCGGCGCGTCGGGCCAGTCCTCGGGGGCGACGGTCTCGGTTGCGCCGAGGCGAGCGAGCGCGGCGCCGAGCGCGTTCGGGGCGCACTCCTCGAGCTCCATGCGGCCGGTCGAGATGTCGCAGGCGGCGACGCCCATCGCCCCGCGCACTTCGCAAACCGCGGCGAGCACGTTGGCCCGGCGCGGCTCGAGCAGCGCTTCCTCGGTCAGCGTGCCGGCGGTGACGAAGCGGACGATGTCGCGCGCGACGAGCGCCTTCGAGCCGCGCGCCTTGCGCGCGTCCTCGGGGCTCTCGGTCTGCTCGGCGATGGCCACGCGGCAGCCGGCCTTGATCAGGCGGGCGAGATAGCCTTCGGCCGAATGGACCGGTACGCCGCACATCGGGATCGGCGCGCCCAGGTGCTCGCCGCGGCTGGTCAGGGCGATGTCGAGCACCTGGCTGGCGATGCGGGCGTCGTCGAAGAACAGCTCGAAGAAGTCGCCCATGCGGTAGAACAGCAGGCACTCGCCGGCCTCGCGCTTGAGCGCGAGGTACTGCGCCATCATCGGCGTGGGTGCGGAGGGGCCGGCCATGCGCCAGCGATTAGCCGGGTCGGCCGAGGCGAGTCACCGGGGGACAAAGGATAAGCTGCGGAAAGAGCCGTCTACTGCACGATCAGCGGATGGTGCTTCTCGAGGTGGCGTTTGACGATCTTCAGGTTGCGGGTGTTCGAGCGGAACAGCACGTCGAACGCGTCGCCGACGAGCGGGATCGCGCCGAGACCGGTGTCGATCGCGATGTTGCCGGCCATGCGCCACAGCTTCCACTTCGGCAGGCCGAGGTTGGCGGCTTCCCAGACGATATAGGCACCCATCGCCGCCGTGATCACGTCGCCGAGCACCGGGACCAGACCGGCGATCGCGTCGAGGCCGACCTTGCGGTTGATTCCGGGGATGGTCAGGCTGCGCTCGAGCAAGTGCTCCATCGCCTCGATGCGGCGCAGCGCCGACACGGGGTCGCGCCCGAGCGGCAGGTCCATCGGAATCGGTCGTTGCGCAGCCATCGCTACTCCTCTCGGCGAGTCATCTGGGGATCACGGCGAGGGGCGGCAAGGGATGGAACGCCCAGGCGTTGCCGGCGAAGCCGTCGACATCACCGCGCACGAGCGAGAAGCGCAGCGGCGAGCCGAACGGGATGTAGATGTTCGACAGCGTCAGCGCCGATTCGGCCTCGGCGATCAGCGTGGCGCGGGCGACCGGGTCGATCTCGGCCATCGCCTGCTGGACGAGGAAGTCGGCGTCGGCGTCGCACAGCCCGTTGCGCAGCGTGCAGTTGAACTGGTTGAGGAACCAGCGCGGCTCGGCGTAGCGCGCGACGCGGTCGACGAGCACGAAATCCGCCGGCGTGCCCTCGCGCACGCGCTCGAGGCGCACGCCGATCGTAGCGAGCTGCGCGGCGAGCTCGCGGAACAGCAGGTCGAGCCCGGGCGCCTCGCCCATCGCGAGGGTCAGCCGTGCCTCGCCGCCGCCACTGGTGCGCCGCCAGTTGCCGACCCGGCTCGCGGCGAGCGCGCGCAGGTCGTCGAGCGAGCGATCGGCCCAGCGTTCGCCGACGTAGCCGGGATCGCCGGGCAGCCCTGGCGCGACGACGCGGGTGGTCGGCACCCAACCGCCGATGTTGAACGCGGCGATAAGCTGCGGACGGTCGATTGCCATGGCGATCGCCTCGCGGCCCTGCTCGGTGGCGAGCAAGCCCTGGGCGCGGCGCACTTGGAGCCCGAACAGCCCGAGCGCGGGATCGAGCCGCACGGTGCCGCGCGACAGCGGACCGGTGTCGGCCAGCGGCAGCGCCTCGAGCCGTCCGCCGAGCACGACGTCGACCTCGCCGTCGTCGAACAGCGCGATGGCCCGCTCGGCGCTTTCCGGGCGCACGTGGACCGCGCGCACGTAGGCCTCCCAGTTGCGCTCCTCGGGGATGCCGCGCAGCGCGGGCGGCTTCATCGTCAGCACGGCACGGTCGCCGTCGCGCGCGAGCAGCATGTCGCCGTTGCCGCCCCGATTCTTGCCCGAGCCGTGAGCGAGCGCGAGCTCGGGCTGGGCGAGGAGCTGGAGCAGCATCGGCACCGGGCTCGACAGGCGGATCTCGACCACGCGGCCGGCCATCGCGCGCACTTCGGCGATCGGCTTGAGGTCGAGCCCGAGCGAAGTGCCGCGCAGCGCGGCGATCGCCCTGACCAGCGCATCGCGCGTGCTTTCGGCGGTGAGCTCGCCGCCGTCGGCCCAGGCACCGTCGCGCAGGCGGAAGATGTAGCTGCGGCCGTCGTCGGTGACGATCCACCGGTCGGCCAGCGCCGGGATCACCTCGCCTTCGGCGTCGAGCGTGACCAGGCCGGCATCGGTCGCCGCGCGCAAGTGCTGGGCGCCGGGGGACAGGCGCACGCCCCCGGCGAAGAACTGCTCGGGGGTGTCGATGAAGGCCACTTCGACCGCGCCGTCGTTCCGCCCGCAGCCAGCCAGCGCGAGCGCGGCCAAGACAGGAACGAAGAGCCGGCACCACGCCATGGACGCAGCACTAGATCATCAGCGGCCCGGGCTGAACCCCCGGCCGTGCGTCAGATCTTGCGGAAACGGGTTTCCTCGGCCTGCGACGGGGGCACGGCCTGGTGATTGCGCGTGAAGCGCGGGATCTCGAACTCGGTCCCGCCGCTCGACGCGCCAGGTCCGCGGACCACGGTCGGATCGATCTCGTCGACGAAGGCGATGCCGAAGCGGTTGTCCTGCTTCCAGGCGACCGAGCCTTCGACCCAGCCGATGTTGCGCAGCTCGACCGCGACCAGCGAGCCGCGGACGACCTTGGAATCGCCTTCGGCCATCATGCCGCCGGCCGAGAGGTTGCGCACCTTGACGCGCGTGACCGCGTCCTTCCCGTCGACTCGCACCTGGGCGAGCAGGAACAGGCTGTCGCGGTTGACCTGGCGGGTGTCGACGTTGCTCATCGATGCGTTTCGCTATCCTGGGTGCCTTTGGCGATCGTCGCCGGAACCGGGCGATCGAATTACCCGCGCGTCATCGCAAGTCTTGGCTAACCGATGGTTAAAACGCCGGGAAGGTTTGCAGACCTGTCCCATTCCGGGTCAGTCGTCGCGCGAAACCTTCTCGCGGCGCTCGTGCGCCTGCTGCGCCTCGACGGTCATGGTCGCGATCGGGCGGGCGATCAGGCGATTGATGCCGATCGGCTCGCCGGTGACCTCGCACCAGCCGTATTCGCCCTCGTCGATCCGGCGCAGCGCGGAATCGATCTTGGCGATCAGCTTGCGCTGGCGGTCGCGGGTGCGCAGCTCGATGCCCCAGTCGGTCTCGCTCGAGGCGCGGTCGTTGAGGTCGGGCTCGCGGATCGGGCCGTCCTGGAGCGACTGGAGGGTGTTCTCGGCCGCGCTGAGGATCGACTTCTTCCACTCGAGCAGCAGCACCCTGAAGTAGTTCAGCTGCTGCGGCGACATGTATTCTTCGTCGTCGGTGGGGGCGTAATCGCGGTCCAGCGCTCGCTTCGCCTTGGCGAGGATGTCGATGTCGTCATTCGGAACCGAGGCCATTCACGAACTCCGCATTTGGCCGCCCAGGAACGACCCCAACACGACCCTGCCACAGACCGCGTCACCTCCGCGCCGGTCAGCGATGGCCACCTCAGGCGCCAATCCCAGCCGGGCTGGCGGGCCTATAGTGGCACCGTGAATCCCGCACAAGGGCCATCACGGGGCCTAGACGGCGGCGGATTAAGCCCGGCCTAACGGGGAAACAAACTGCTGCGCTGAGAAGCGGTTAACGAATTCGCGGCGCCGTTAACCATTTCTTGACCGGGGTGGTCAAACATCCGCTCTCAGGAGCCGCGGGGGGGACCGGGGCGATTGGGGGACACGATCATGGAATTTACCAAGATCGAAATATTCGCGAAGATCCGGCCGGCCGACAGCACGGTCGCCGACCTGCACCTGGCACGCTGCCTCGCGGCCGCCGCCGCGGGCGACACCGACGCCTACTACGATCTCGGGGTGGCGTTCTCGACCGGCAGCCACGGCGTGGCGAGCGACCTGATCGAGGCGCACAAGTGGTTCAACCTCGCCGCCGCGGCGGGACACGAGGAAGCGGCCTGGTGCCGCGCCGACGTGTCCGACGAGATGACCGCGCGCGAGATCGCCGAAGCCCAGCGCCGTGCGCGCGAGTGGCTGGTTGCCGAGGCGCGCCGCGCGGCCTGACCTCTGCGCCTCGCCGGAGCGGGCCTAGCCCTTCCGGAACGGGGTCCGTTCGCCGAGCAGGAGACCGTCGCGCGCGACACCGAGGCGCTCCTGCTCGAGGAAATCCGCCACGGCCGCGCGAAAGCCCGGATCGGCGATCCAGTGCATCGACCAGGTCTCGACCGGCTCGTAGCCGCGGGCGAGCTTGTGCCCGCCCTGCGCGCCGGCCTCGACCCGCGCGAGGCCGCGCTCGATCGCCGCGTCGATCGCCTGGTGGTAGCACAGCTCGAAGTGCAGGAACGGCTTGTCGACGAGGCAGCCCCAGTAGCGGCCGTAGAGCGCCTCCCCGCCGATGAAGTTGAGTGCGCCGGCGATGGGCTGCGCGCCCTCGAAGGCGAGCACGAGCAGGATCCGCTCGCCCATGCGCTCGCCGAGCAAGTCGAACGCCTCGCGGGTCAGGTAGGGATGGCCCCATTTGCGCGAACCGGTGTCCTGGTAGAACAGCCAGAACGCGTCCCAGTGCTCGGTGCGGATCTCGCTGCCCGTGAGCGCGCGGATCGTGACCCCGTCCTGCGCCGCGGCGCGTTCCTTGCGGATCGCCTTGCGCTTGCGCGAGGACAGCGCGGCGAGGAAGTCGTCGAACGAGGCGTAGCCGCGGTTGAGCCAGTGGAACTGGATGTCGCTGCGCGCGAGCCAGCCGGCCGCCTCGAACAGCGGCAGCTGCGCGGGCTCGACGAACGTCGCGTGCGCCGAGGAGAAGCCGCTGCCGCGGCACAGGCGCTCGGCCGCGTCGAGCAAAGGCGCGGCGTAAGCCGGATCGGACAGCAGCAGGCGCGGGCCGGTCGCGGGGGTGAACGGCGCGGCGATCTGCAGCTTCGGGTAGTAGTCGCCGCCGGCGCGCTCCCACGCGTCGGCCCAGGCATGGTCGAACACGTATTCGCCCTGGCTATGGCTCTTGGCGTAGCCCGGCAGCGCGCCGAGCAGGTGCCCTGCCCCGTCCTCGACCACCAGCGGCGCCGGCGTCCAGCCGGTGCCGGGGCCGACGCTGTGCGAATCCTCGAGCGACGCGAGGAAGGCGTGCGCCATGAACGGGTTGTCGGGCCCGGCGAGCGCATCCCAGTCCGCGGCCGGCAGCGAACCGACCGAGGGAGCGAGGCGGATTGTCAGATCGGCTTCGGCCATCCTGCTGAAGTTAGGGCCTTCCGCAGCGGGATTGAACAGGCCGAATCGGTTCAGCGAGCCTTGAGCGCGACGATCGCGTCGACTTCGACCGCGGCGCCGAGCGGGAGAACCGGCACGCCGACCGCGCTGCGCGCGTGCTTGCCGGCCTCGCCGAAGACTTCGGCCATGAGCTCGGATGCGCCGTTCGCGACTTTGGGCTGGTCGGTGAACGCGGCGGTCGAGCTGACGAAGGCGCCGAGCTTGACCACGCGCTCGACCCGGTCGAGCGAGCCGAGCGCGGCCCGGAGCTGCGCGAGGATCATCAGCCCGCAGGCGCGCGCGGCCGCGGTGCCCTGCTCGAGCGAGACGTCCTCGCCGAGCCGGCCGGTGACGAGCTGGCCGTCGACGAACGGGAGCTGCCCCGAGACATGGACGAGGTCGCCGGCGACGACGACCGGGACATAGGCCGCGACCGGCGCGGCGGCGGCGGGAAGCTCGATACCGAGCTCGGCAAGACGGTCGGCGATGCTCATCGGCGGTCCCCATGCAATGTTTCGAGCAGCCACGGCAAGGCTTCCGCCCAGGTGTCGATGCGCGCGTGGGCATGGCCGGCCGCGAACGCGCAGGCGATACCCGGCGCGACCGCCGGCTCGCCGCAGAAATGCAGCCGCCCGCTCTCGGGGAGCGTTTCGGCGACCGAGGCGTGGTGCGGCGCGAGATCGTCGATGAACACCACCCGGCTCGGCGCCAGCTCGGTGACGATGCGCTGCAGCGCCGGGCCTTTCGGCCCCTGGTTGGTGAACACGCGCGCGTCGATGCCGAGCTCGCGCAGCTGCTGCGTGCGGACCGGCTGGCGGCGGTCCTCGAGATTGGTCAGCACGACCACGTCGGCGTCGCGCTGGAGCTCGGTCATCGCGCGCACCGCGCCTTCGATCGGGGTCTGCCGCGCCATCTCGGTGTCGAAGAACTGGCCGAGGTAGGCCCACTTGTCGGCGTCGGCGAGCAGCTCGCCGCCGCGCCGGCGCATGGTTTCGAACGGGTTGCCGGCGAGCGTGAGCTCGATGTCGTGGACCTCGCCGAGCCACTCGCCGAAGTGCCGCACCATGTGCAGCAGCACCTCGTCGCAATCGGTGACCACAAGCGGCCGGCTCATGACGCGAGCCTGTCGCGCAGGCCGGCGAGCGTGGCCGGGGCGAGGCCGAGTGATTCGGCCGCGGCGACGAGGTCGGGCTCGTGCGCGCAGAGAAAATCGAGCACGGCGCGGTGCATCGCGGGTTCGCCGATCGCGGCGCGCAGGGCCTCGGGCGAGAGCCCCGTCAAGGCGAGGAACCTGTCGGCACGCGGTGTGTCCGAAAGGACCCAGACCAGCGCACTAAGTGCAACCCCTGAGGGGTCTTTTACCGAATCTTCAGACCTATTAATAATTGTCAGTCATCCGTTAAGGAGATATTGGTCGCGAAAGCTTCCGTGGGGGCGGAAGCAACGGGGGTCGCAATGACGAAGAGAATCCTCGTTGTCGAGGACAACGATCTCAATCGGAAGCTGTTTTGCGATGTGCTGCAGGCCGGGGGTTTCGCCGTCGAACAGGTAGCCGACGGCCATGAGGCCATCGAGCGAGCACGACGGTTTATCCCCAACCTGGTGGTGATGGACATCCAGTTGCAGGATGTTTCGGGGCTCGACCTCATCGCCACGCTCAAGCAGGACGCCGAGCTTGCCGACGTGCCGGTGCTCGCGGTGACCGCTTATGCGGGCAAAGGCGACGAGCAGCGGATCCGCGAGGTCGGCGCCGAGGGGTACCTCGCCAAGCCGGTCTCGATCGGCCCGTTCATGGCGGCGGTCAGGGGCCTGGTCGGTCAGGCGTAAGCCAGCGTCAGCTCGACCGCGAAGGCCACGAGCGTGACCACGAGGCCGACGACGAACAGGCGGTAGGCGTAGCCGAGGAAGCGGTACTTGCGCTGCTGGAGCACCTGCCCGTTCTGGTAGATGTCGTGCAGCATCGCGCGGTAGACGCCCTCGTCGCTGCGCAGCTCGGCAAGCACCTCGAGCGTCCACTCCTCCTCGTCGAGATCGTGGAAGTGCCCGAAGAACAGCAGGTTGCGGGGCTTGCCCGGCGCCAGCGAGCCGCCCGCCCGCGGCAGCACGGCGAGCACCGCGCAGAGCGCACTGAGAAACGCGAACACCGCGAGAATCGCCAGCGACCACGGCAGGCGGCCGGCGAGCGCCTGGCTGACCGCGATCGAGAACACCACGAAGGTGGCGCCCATCAGGATCGAGGCCTTCTGGTCGGCCATCTGCGACAGCCTGAGCGTGTTGCTCTGCACGGTGCGCAGGGCCTGGCTGGCCTGCGTCGAATAGGGCGGCGCGGGCGGTGCGGCCGCCGTCGCCGCGGGGTCTGCTGCCGGTTCCGCCACAGCGTCTCGCCTCTCCCCTTGCCCACTCCGGGGCTTGCCATCGGCACGCACGCTTGACAAGCGGCGCGCCGGGCCGCTTTTCAGCCGCAATGACGTGGCAGGCGAAACCGCCCGCACAGCACGATGGGAAACCCTATGGATCGCGACGAAGTCGACAGCAGCATCCGCGCGCTGATCGAGCCGTTCAACAAGAAGAACGTCGAGATTGCCGACCAGACCACATTTGCCGGCGACCTCGAGTTCGACAGCCTGACGGTGATGGATTTCGTCGCGGCGATCGAGGACGAGTTCGACATCATCATCAGCATGAACCAGCAGGCCGAGATCGAGAGCTACGGCGAACTCGTCGACGCGGTCTGCCAGCTCACGAAAGGTTGAGCGGATGAGCGAGGGCGTGAACCAGGCCGACCGGCCGCGCGTGCGCGACAATGCGGAAGTCGCCGAGCCGCGCGACCTGTTCAGCAAGTTCGACGATATCATCCACACCCGCGAGACCCTGCTCGCGAGCGGGGTCGAGGATCCGTTCGGACTGGTGATGGAGCGGGTCCTCTCGCCGACCCGCGCGGTGTGCAACGGGCGGGACACGATCCTGCTCGGCACCTACAACTACATGGGGATGACCTTCGACCCCGACGTGATCCAGGCGGGCAAGGACGCGCTCGACAACTACGGCTCGGGCACGACCGGCAGCCGCGTGCTCAACGGCACTTACGCCGGGCACAAGGCGGTCGAGGACGCGCTCAAGGACTTCTACGCCATGGACCACGCCATGGTGTTCTCGACCGGGTACCAGGCCAACCTCGGGATCATTTCGACGATCGCCGGCAAGGGCGATTACATCGTGCTCGACATCGACAGCCACGCGTCGATCTGGGACGGCTGCGCGCTCGGCAACGCCGAGGTCGTGCCGTTCAAGCACAACGACATCGAGGCGATGGACAAGCGGCTCGGGCGCATTCCCGAAGGCGCGGGCAAGCTGGTGGTGCTCGAGGGCGTCTACTCGATGCTCGGCGACATCGCCCCGCTCAAGGAGATGGTCGCGGTCGCCAAGCGGCACGGGGCGATGGTGCTGGTCGACGAGGCGCACTCGATGGGCTTCATCGGCGAGCACGGCCGCGGGGTCGCCGAGCTGCAAGGCGTGATCGACCAAGTCGATTTCGTGATCGGCACGTTCTCCAAGAGCGTCGGCACGGTCGGCGGCTTCTGTGTCTCGAACCACCCGAAGTTCGAGATCATGCGGCTGGTGTGCCGGCCCTACGTGTTCACCGCGAGCCTGCCGCCGAGCGTGGTCGCGACCGCGTGCACCTCGATCCGCAAGCTGATGCACGGCTCGAACAAGCGTGCGCACTTGTGGGAGAACTCGAAGCGGCTCCACGGCGGGCTCAAGGGGTTCGGCTTCACGCTCGGCACCGACGAGCCGCAGAGCGCGATCGTCGCGGTGATCATGCCCGACCTCGAGCGCGGCGCGGCGATGTGGGAAGCGCTGCTGCACGAGGGACTCTACGTCAATCTCGCCCGTCCGCCGGCGACGCCCGCGGGGATGACGCTGCTGCGCTGCTCGCTCTGCGCCGAACATTCGAGCGAGGAGGTCGAGACGATCCTCGGGATGTTCGAGCGGGCCGGCAAGGCGGTCGGGATCATTTAGCCCGGCTCGACTCCAAGTCCTTCATTCCGCGGGGTTAACTCGCGGTTCAACCCGCGTGGCGCACGCTCCGACGATCACAGGATACGATCGGGAGAGCGGCCATGGTCCGCATCGCTTCTGCACTACTCGCGCTGACCGCTTCCGCGGGCCTCGCCGGCTGCGCCGCTTACCCGGGCTACGGCGGGGTCTCGGTGGGGTACGGCACCGGCGGATATTACGACGATTACGGTTATGGCTACGGCTCGCCCTACTACGGGTGGTATGATGGATATTATTATCCGGGTACCGGATACTACATCTACGACCACGACGGCCATCGCCACAAATGGGACGACCACCATCGCCGGCACTGGGATGGCCGCCGCCATGGACGCGACGGCCGGGAGAACTGGGCCGATTTCCATCGCGGAGATCGCGACGGGAGAGGCGATTGGGCCGGCCGCGATCGCGATGGCCGCGGCGAGTGGCGTGACCGCGATGGGCGCGGCCAGCGGGCTGACGGCGATCGCGACGAACGCGGCCAGTGGCGCGATCGCGACGGCCGTAACGGGCGGGGAACGCGCGGCGTAGTGACCGGAGGCACGGCGCCGTCGACCACCACCGGGACTCCGCCCGAGCGGCCGCGTTATGTCGACCGCCGGGGTCCGGACCGCAATCCGCGCGCGACCAATCCGGCCCCGGCCACCGTCAGCCGGGCCGACCGGCCGGCGCCGCCGACGCGCAATGTCGAGCGCAGCGCGCCGGCGACCGACGCCGCCGACCGCACGCCGAGCGACGCGCGGCCGACCTGGCGCGCGAACCGCGGGCAGAGCGCCGGCGGGCAGCGCAGCGGGGGCCAGCGTGGCGGCGGGCAGCCGCGTGGCCAGGGCGACCATCGCGGAACCCCGCGCTAACGGCGATCCTAACCTGGGGCAGGAGCGGGAACGCGACGGGTTTTTCGCCGGTTGGTAAGGCGCGGCGGGAGGGTCAGCCCCCGGAGGCGCCGATGCCGTCCAATCCCCGCTCGACTTTCGCCCTCGCCGGCCATCCGCTGCACCCGCTGCTGGTTCCGCTGCCGATCGGGTTCCTCGTCGGCGCGTTCCTGACCGATATCGCGTTCTGGCAGACCCGGTCGGCGGCGTTTGCCGATTTTTCCGCCTGGCTGATCGGCGCGGGTATCGTCACCGCGCTGCTCGCCGCGGTCGCCGGGTTCACCGACTTCGTCGCCGAGCGGCGAATCCGCGCGCTGCGCGAGGCGTGGTGGCACATGGGCGGCAACCTCGTCGCGGTCATGCTGTCGATCGTCAACTTCGCGATCCATATGCGCGACGGCGCCGCGGCGGTCCTGCCGACCGGGATCGTGCTCTCGGGCCTGGTCACGGTGCTGCTGCTGTTCAACGGGTGGATGGGCGGCGAGCTCGTGTTCCGCCACCGCGTCGGCGTGCGCGAGGGTGCCGCGGACGAGCCCTGAGATGCGTCTGCGGCTTGCGGTGCCTCGCCGCGAACCCTAAGCGTCCGGGCGGGACGCATCTTCAGGGGGCAGAATGACAGAATATTTCGCGCGGCCGGCTCGCTCCGGCCGAAGCGGGCGGTTCGCCACGGCGGTGTCGGCGTGTGCGCTGCTCGCCGCATGCGGCGGCGGGGGCTCGTCGTCGTCGGGTGGCGGCGCTTCGGTGAGCTTCGCCTCGGCGAGCTCGGTGACGACGACGGAAAACGCCGGCGGAGCGTTCTACACCGCGACGGCGACCGCGACGGGCGGAGCGGCCGTGACCTTCTCGATCGAAGGCGGGCCCGACGCGGCGCGGTTCGCGATCACGCCCAACGGCCAGCTCCGCTTCGTCCAGGCGCCGAACTTCGAGTTGCCCACCGATCACGACGGCGACAACGTCTACCAGGTTTCGCTCGCCGCCAGCGCGGGTACTGCGCACGCGGCCCAGACCGTCGCGGTGACCGTCGCGAACGCGCGCGAGGGCATTGCGGTCCACCGCCTTGCCACAAACTTCGGCAGCGACGCGGTCGTGACCGCGAACAGCCGGCGCAGCGGCCTGGTGGTCGTCGGCGCCGATGGCCGGATCCGCGAGGTCGACGCCACGAGCGGCGCGACGTCCGAGCGCGGCAATGCGTTCGAGGCCGGCGAGACCGGACGCGTCATGGCGGTCGGCCACCTGAACCATTACGTCGTGGTCATGCTCGACATCGCCGGGCGCGGCGTCTTCGTCCGGTCGATTCCGCTGCTCGACGCGGGCTGGCAATATCGCGACGAATTCCAGCTGGCCGCGCCGTCGACCCTCGCGCCGGCCGGCGCGCTGGCCACCGGCGGCGACGGCCTGCTGTGGGGCGCGATCGGCGATTCCACGGGCACCTTCGCGCAGGACGGGGTGACCGGGTACGGCAAGCTGTTCCGCGTGCAGGCGGCGGGGTGTGGCGCTTCGATGCTGACCTATTGCGTCTGGGCCGAGATGTTCGGCGACGGCGTGCACGCCCCGGCCGGCGTCAGCGCCTACAACCGCCAGACGATCCTGTTCGACCGCGGCGCGTCACGCATGGAGGAGGTCAACTTCTTCAACCAGGACGCCCGCCCGCTCGATTTCGGCTGGCCCTACCGCGAAGGCGCGGTCGAGCTGACCACCAACCCGCCGGCGGCGGTCAACGGCCCCTCGGTCACCTACGAGCGCGGCGACGGCTCGTACCTCGGCAAGGGCGTGGTCGGCGGCGGGGTCTATGCCGGGCCGATCGCCGAGCTGTCGGGCCGGCTGATCTTCGGGGACGTTTCGGGCAAGGTCTTCGCGGTGCCGGCGAGCTATCTGGCCGACGGCATTCTCCACGGCCGGACGCAGATCGAGAACCGGACCGAGGACTTCAAGCCCGATGCCGGCACGATCGACCGGCCGGTGGCGTTCCTGTCCGACCAATCGGGCCGCTTCTTCGTGCTCGACGGCGACGGCGAGCTGTTCGCGGTCGACCCCGCCTGAGCGCTCAGGCCACGCGCGGGTCGAGCGCGGCGGCCGAGCACTTGTCGCGGGCCTCGCTGCCGCCGCCCTCGAGCAGGGTGACCGCGAGGATCCCGCCGACGACGAGGATCACGAAGGCCGCGGTGACGAGGCCGAGGTACTTGTCGATGAAGCGCTTGATCGGGGCACCGAACAGGCGGAACAGCACGCCGACGATCATGAAACTGATCGAGCGGCTGACGATGCTCGCGAGGATGAACGGGACCAGCGACATGTGGATGAAGCCGGCGGTGATCGTCAGCAGCTTGAACGGGATCGGCGTCGCGCCCTTGATCATGATGATCTCGGCGCCGTACTCGCGCAAGTAGCAGGCGGCGACCGGGAAGCTCTGGGTCATGCCGAGCAGCTCGAGCAGCTGGCGGCCGACGGTGTCGTAGAGCCCCCAGCCGATCGCGTAGCCGAGCAGCCCGCCGAGCACCGAGGCCACGGTCGCGATCGCGGCGTAGCGGATCGCCTTCTTCGGCTCGGCGAGGCACATCAGCCCGAGCAGCGGGTGCGGCGGGATCGGGAAGAAGCTCGCCTCGATGAACGCGAACCCGGCGAGCCACCACGCAGCCTTGGGGTGCGCGGCCTTGGCCAGCGTCCAATCGTACAGCTTGCGCAACATTCGGCGACCCCTCGTCTCGGTCGCGCGGCTCTAGGGCCTGCCGCGGCGGGCGGCAATGGGCGCCGGCGCGCGACCGCGTCGGTTCGGCGCGCCACGTTCGGAGACTTTCAACCCGGTTGAGGCAAGATGCGGCAAGGGACAGCTCGGGGGAATCGGCTTGCGCAAGCGGTGGCAGATGGCGGTGGCGACCGCGCTCGTCGCGGGCCTTGCCGGGTGCGGGCCCGAGGCGGGCGCACCCGGGCAGGACGTCAGGCCGGGCGCGGGGGACGCCCGCGACCTCAATCCGCGCCGCCTTCCGCCCCTCGCCATGTGCGAGACCGTTCTGCTCGGCGACCCGGTTGCGGCGGCGAAAGCCAACATCCACCAAGGCGATCGGAGGCCGTTCACGATCGCCTCGCTCGGGCGGATCAGCATTCCGGGCGTGTTCTGCCCCTCGGGGGATTACTGGTTCGAGAGCCGCGGCGGCCTGGTGATTTCGGACGTGCCGCCGCTTTCCGGCGAGACGGCATGCGCGCCCAACGTGCCGCCCGAACAGATGGAGCTCTACAACCGCACGCTCGCGGCCGATGCGCGATTCCAGCAGGCCACCGGCTGCAGGCCCTCGACGTATTGCGAGGAGCGGTACGGCAAGTGGGAGGTCGAGCCCGATCCGCTCGATCCCCGCTGCCCGGGGACGCCGGCGGTTCGGTGAGCGCAGTCTAGCGCTCGCCGGCGTCGGACGACGGCAGCGCGCGCAGGCTTTCGATCTCGAGCGCGGTGCGCGCCGAGGGGTCGGTGGCGATGCGCTCGAGCACGGCGACGCGCTCGGTCAGGCGGGCGACGTCCTGCTTGAGCGAGCCGTTCTCGGCCGCGAGCCGATCGCGCCGGGCGGCGCCGAGCTGCCGCATGACGACCATGACCATCGCCAGCGCGCTGAACATGATGACCATGATGACGAAGAGATCGGCGAGCTTGTCCGACACAGGAGTTCTCCCAAGGCCCTTGGAGGGACATCTAGGAGCGTGCGCGGGTGGGGCAAGAGGCGCCGGTAAGGCTGCGCGGCAGTTAACCGATTTGGAATATCTCTCTTGACATTGTCATGCTTTTGAGGTACAAAAGACGAACATCGCGATAGTGCGAGTCGAGCCGGCGGCTGCGTTCACGAGCTGGTCGGGGCCTCGTCGTCATCGTCGCCGCTGCCGACGAACAGCGCGATCAACGCGGTCAGGGCGAGCAGCGCGATGACGGTGGCGATCGAGGCCGGACCGTCGGGGATCCCGCCGAGCTGATCGGCCTGCGCGATCGCCGCCGCGGCACGCGTGCCCGCAGACGGCGTGGCAGCTGCCGCAGCCGGGGCGAGCATGGCGCCGCACGCGGCGGCGCAAGCGAGAGCACTCTTGGCGACGATCATCGGTTTTCCCTCTTCACGGCCTGGACGAAGTCCGCCGCTAACGCATTGCGAGAACGGGGGCCCGGCAAAGGCGGCGAAGCGAGATGCCGCCGGGGCTGGTTGCAGGCGGCCCGTAGTGCGCAGCCGAGGAACAACCTATTTGGCACTTTCTGCTTGACAACGTCACGCTATTATGGTACATAAGCAGAACATCGCGATGGTGCGAGTCGCAAAAGGGCGGTCCAGACGGGCCGCCCTTTTTGGGTCCGCCCTTCGCCCAGCATGGGAGCATTCACATGGCCGAACAGGAAATCCCCGGCCCGGCGTGGATTCCGGGCTTCATCGCCGCGCTGCGCGAGCTCGGCCAGGTCAAGGCGGCCTGCAAGGCGATCGGCAAGGGCGAGCGCACGGTCCATCGGCAGCGCAACAACAACCAGATCTTCGCCCGAGCGTGGAGGGATGCGCTGCCGCCGAAACCGGAGCCGACGCCCGAAGCCGCGTCCGCGCGTTGGCGTGGTGGCGGCTGGCGGACCCCGTTCCTCGAGGCACTGGCCGAGACCTCGAACGTGACCGCCTCGGCGATCCGCGCCAACGTGCCGCTGCGCACGGTCTACAAGGCGCGGCGCGGCGACGCGGCATTCGCGGCTGCCTGGCTGGTCGCGCTGCACGAAGGCTACGACATGCTCGAGATGGAGCTGCTCTGCTATCTGCGCGACCCGCAGCCGGAGCGGAAGATGGACGTGACCGCGGCGATGCGGCTGCTCGCCGCGCACCGCGAGACCGTCGAGCGCCGCCGCGCGCTGACCGCGGAAGAGGACCAGCAGGCGTCGGTCGAAGCGCTCGACGCCTTCCTCGAGGGAATGCGCCAGCGGCGGCTCGCCAACACCGCGATCCTGCTCGAAGACGCCGATGGCGAGGATGCCGACGATGGCCGGGGGTGACGACGTCGAGGGCCTGCTCGCGCTGCCGCGGCCGCAACTGCTCGCCGAGCTCGCAGCCATGGGCGAGGACGTGCGGCGGACCTTGCGCGAGCACTGGCTGCTGTGGGCGCACGAGGGCCAAATCCCGCCGGCCGGCGACTGGCACACCTGGCTGATCATGGCCGGGCGCGGCTACGGCAAGACCCGCGCGGGCGCCGAATGGGTCCGCGCGGTGGCCGAGGCCGACCCGACCGCGCGGATCGCGCTGGTCGGCGCCTCGCTCGGCGAGGCGCGGCGGGTGATGGTCGAGGGGCCGGCGGGACTCCTCGCGATCGCACCGCCGAGCCGGCGCCCGGCCTACGAGCCGTCGAAGCGGCAGCTGACCTGGCCCAACGGGGCGATCGCGACGCTCTTTTCGGCGGGCGAGCCCGAGAGCCTGCGCGGTCCGCAGCACAGCCATGCCTGGGGCGACGAGATCGCCAAGTGGGACATGGCGGGCGAACGCGCGGGTGGCGCGTGGGACAACCTGCTGCTCGGCTTGCGGCTCGGCCACGACCCGCGGGCCGTGGCGACGACGACGCCGCGCGCGGTGCCGCTGCTCCGCCGGCTGCTCGCGCAGCCCGAGGTCGCGGTGACGCGCGGCAGGACCGCGGACAACCGCGACAACCTGCCGAGCGGGTTCCTCCGCTCGGTGCGCGCGCAGTTCGGGCGCTCGCTGCTCGCGCGGCAGGAGCTCGACGGCGAGCTGATCGACGAGGTCGACGGCGCGCTGTGGAGCCGGACGCTGCTCGAGGACTGCCGCGAGGATCTGGCGAGCGCGCCGGCGCGGCGGGTGGTGATCGGTGTCGACCCGCCGGCCTCGGCGGACGGCGATGCCTGCGGGATCGTCGTCTGCGCGCTCGGCGAGGACGGCATCGCGCGAGTGCTGGCCGACGCTTCGGTGCGCCGCCCGACGCCCGAGCGCTGGGCGCGCGCGGTGGCCGCGGCGGCGCGCACCTGGCAGGCCGACCGGGTGGTCGCCGAAGCCAACAACGGCGGCGAGATGGTCCGCAGCGTGCTGCACGCGGCGGAGATCGCGCTGCCGGTGCGGCTGGTCCACGCGAGCCGCGGCAAGAGCGCGCGCGCCGAGCCGGTCGCGGCGCTCTACGAGAGCGGACGGGCGCGGCACGTCGGGCAGTTGCCGCAGCTCGAGGACCAGCTGTGCGGGCTCATGACCGGCGGAACCTACGAGGGGCCGGGGCGCTCGCCCGACCGGGCCGACGCGCTGGTCTGGGCGCTCGCGGAGCTGATGCTCACGCGACGGGCAGAGCCGCGGGTCTGGCTTCTGTGAATAATTACCTGATTTTAACCGTAAATCGTACGCGAATGTCGAATTCGTACAATCGCCGGGTACTACGCGATTCTACGGAACCGTCATCGCCGCAGGAGCCGGAGACCGCGATTGTCGAGAAGGTCGCATCCCTACTTTGGCCAGCTCAACCGCCTCGAGCCGGTGCCCGCCGCATCGTCGGGCAGCGGCGGCGGTCTCGCGCCGCCGATGACCCCGGGCGAGCAGCAGGGCGTGCTGTGGCAGGCGTTCCGCGAGGCTGCGGAGCCGGCCTGAGCCCGGTCCGGCGCTCGCGATTGACCGCGGCCGAGCCGAGCCTAGGATGCGCGGCGGGAGAGGTTGCCATGCGTGGATGGATTGCCCTGGGATGCGCCGCGGCGCTCGCTTCGTGCTCGAGCTTCGAGGACAAGGGGGCGGCGGAGAAGCAGATCGCGGTGTTCCACCAGGCCTATAGCGCCGGGCAGTTCGCGCGGATCTACCGAACCGCCGCGCCGGCGTTCCGCAAGACCGCGCCCGAGCCCAAGCTCGTCGCGTTCCTCGGCGCGGTCCATCGCAAGCTCGGGGCGGTCAAGTCGTCCGACCAGCAGAACTGGCGCGCCGACTACGGCACCGGGGGCAACCGGGTGACGCTGATCTACAAGACCACATTCGCCGGCGGGGACGGGGTCGAGACCTTCGTCTACGAGGCGGGGCCGACGCCGCACCTGCTCGGTTACCACATCGCTTCGGACGCGCTGGTCCTGCAATGAGTTTCGCGCGGGCGGCGTGACCGCCCGCATCCTGTCCTGACGAACCGATCTTCTCCGGCCGCGTCGCGGCTGGCGCTGCGCCCTGCCCGCTCGTCGCGCGCGGGGCGCGCCCCGTTTCAACAGAAAGGCCTTGCCATGTCCTTCCTCGACACGCTCCGCGCCGCCTTCAAGGGCGGCGGGGGGCCGCGCGTGCCGCTCGCGCGCAGCTATGTTTCGCCGTGGAGCTTTCCGCTGTGGGCGCAGGAGCCCGGTGGGGCGCGGCTGCCGTTCGAGTACCGCAGCGCGGTCGCCTGCGCGTTCATCGACAATCCGGTGGCGCAGCGCGCGGTGCGGCTGGTCGCCGAAGGGATCGGCGGGGCGCCGCTGGCGCCGGCGACCAAGACGGCGCTGGCGCTGGTCCAGGCGACGAGCGCGGGGCAGCCGCTGCTCGAGACGTTGGCGGCGCAGCTGCTGCTGCATGGCAACGGCTACGTGCAGATCCGCCGCGACGGGGCGGGCAAGCCGGTCGAGCTGTTCGCCTTGCGGCCCGACCGGGTGACGGTCGTCGCCGGGGCGGACGGGTGGCCGGCGGCGTACCAGTACAAGGTCGGCGACACGACGCTCCACCTGCCGGTCGAGGACGACGACGGGTGGCCGGGCGTGGTCCACCTCAAGGCCTTCCATCCGGCGGACGACCATTATGGCGCCGGATGCCTCGCCGCGGCCGAGCAGGCGGTCGCGGTGCACAACGCGGCCTCGGCGTGGAACCGGGCGCTGCTCGAGAACGCGGCGCGGCCTTCGGGGGCGCTGGTGCTCGAGGGCGGCGACGGCACGATGACCGCGGACCAGTTCGAGCGGCTCAAGCGCGAGCTGCACGAGGCCTACCAGGGCGCGGGCAATGCCGGGCGGCCGATGGTGCTCGAGGGCGGGCTGCGCTGGCAGCCGCTCGCGCTGACCCCGGCGGACATGGACTTCGCTGCGCTCAAGGCGGCGGCGGCGCGCGACATCGCGCTCGCGTTCGGGGTGCCGCCGATGCTGCTCGGGCTGCCCGGGGACAATACCTATTCGAACTACCGCGAGGCGAGCCGCGCGCTGTGGCGGCTGACGCTGCTGCCGCTGGCGGGGAAGATCCTCGGCGGCCTCAGCGAAGGGCTGCGGCCGTGGTTTCCGAAGCTCGAGCTCGCGATCGACCTCGATCGGGTGCCGGCGCTGGCCGAGGACCGCGAGCGGCTGTGGGCGCAGCTCAGCGCGGCCGAGTTCCTCGACCGCGACGAGAAGCGGGTGCTGGTCGGGCTGGCCCCGGCCTCCGCGAAAGGAGAAGAGCGATGAAGCACCTTCATGATCTGCGGGAGGACATGCTCGCGCGGCTGCTCGCGCAGGCGGCAGCCGAAGGCGGCGAGCTGGTCACGCTGCGGGCGATCGTCGAGGAGGCGAGCGAGGTCGGCGCGGCGCGGGTGCTGCAGCGGATCGGGCTCGGCGACGCGGGCGCCGAGAAGGACATCGACGAGCTGCGCGAGCTGCTCGCCGCCTGGCGCGCCGCCAAGGCGAGCGCGTGGAAGGCGGCGATCGGGTGGATCGTGCGCGGGGTCTTCGCGCTGCTGCTGATCGGGCTCGCGGTGCGGCTCGGGTTCCCGGGGATGCTCAAGTGAGGCTCGCGGGCTACGCGGCGCTGTTCGATGTCGCCGACGGGGCGCGGGACACGATCCTTCACGGCGCGTTCGCACGCACGCTGGCGGGGCGCAGCGAGCCGCTGCCGCTGCTGTGGCAGCACCGCAGCGACCGGTGCATCGGCACGGTCGAGAGCCTCGCCGAGGACCGGCGCGGGCTGCGCGTGGTCGCGCGCATCGACCGGACGCAAAGCCGCGCGGCGGCGCTGCTGCGGGCCAAAGGGGTCAGCGGGCTCAGCTTCGGGTATCGCGCGCGCGGGTTCCGGCGGACGGCTTCGGGGCGGGTGCTCGAGGAGATCGAGCTGCTCGAGATCAGCCTCGTGACGCACCCGCTGCAACCGGGGGCGCGGGTGCATCTGGTCGGATAGCGCGGGAAAGAATTCAACCGCCGCCTTCGGGCGGCTTTTTTGTGCCTGAAGGAAAGGTGGTTTCATGGACATGCATAGCGACAAGGACGCGTTCGAGGCGTCGTTCGACCTGGTGGCGCGGGTCGATGCCGCGGAAGCGGACATCGACGGGCTGCGCGGCGAGGTCGACGAGGTCAAGGGGCGGCTCGACCGCATGGGCCGCGGGCCGCGGGCGCCGCTGGACGGCGGGCGCGGGGGCGCCGAGGTCAAGGGGTTCGTCGACGGCTACTTGCGCCAGGGACGCGAGACCGAGGTCAAGGCGGTCCAGGGGACCGTACCCGCCGATGGTGGCTATGCGGTGCCGCGCGAGATCGACGCGGCGATCGCCCGGCTGCTGACCGATGTCAGCCCGATCCGGCAGATCGCCCAGGTCGTGCAGGTCGGCACCGCGGGGTACCGCAAGCTGATGACGGTCGGCGGGACCGCGAGCGGGTGGGCGAGCGAGACGGCGGCGCGGCCCGAGACGGCCACGCCCAAGTTCGAGGAGATCGCCCCGCCGAGCGGCGACCTCTACGCCAACCCGGCGGCGAGCCAGGCGATGCTCGACGACGCGGCGTTCGACCTCGAGGCGTGGCTGGCGAGCGAGATCGCGACCGAGTTCGGGCGCGCGGAAGGTGCGGCCTTCGTCAACGGTACCGGCGTGAACCGGCCGAAGGGGTTCCTGCAGCAGGCGGCCTCGGCGCAAGCCGACGCGGCGCGGCCGTTCGGGACGTTGCAGTTCGTCGCCTCGGGTCACGCGAGCGGGCTCGGCGACACGATCGAGCTCACGCTGATCGAGCTCGTGCACGAGCTCAAGCCAGGGCATCGGCAAGGGGCGAGCTGGGTGATGAACTCGAAGACGCTCGCCGCGGTGCGCAAGCTCAAGACCGACGACGGGGCGTTCCTGTGGAAGGCGGGGCTCGCCGCGGGGCAGCCCGATCGGCTGCTCGGCTACCCGGTGGTCGAGGCCGAGGACATGCCCGACGTAGGGGCGAACAACTGCCCGATCGCGTTCGGCAACTTCAAGGCCGGCTACCTGATCGCCGAGCGCAGTGCGACGAGCATCCTGCGCGATCCGTTCACCAACAAGCCGTTCGTGCACTTCTACGCGACCAAGCGGATCGGCGGGCAGGTGCTCGATAGCGAGGCGATCAAGCTGCTCAAGATCGCGGCTTGACCTAGCCCCGCAGGGGGAGGGGAACCATGCGGGGCATGGGGGAGGGGCACCATCGGCAAGCGTTACGCTGATCGAGGGCACCCCTCCCCCACCCTGCGGGTGGTCCCCCTCCCCGTGCCGGGGAGGATCTTTTCAAACGGGGGAAGCGCCATGAAACGCGCGATCATCACGCCTGCCGTGCTGGCGGGCGCGGCCTTGGGCGATCTCAAGGCCTGGCTGGCGATTACCACGCCGGGCGACGACGCGGCCTTGTCCGCGTTGCTCGCGACGGCGCTCGAGACCTGCGAGGGGTTCACCGGGGCGATGCCGCTCGCGCAGCTGTGCGAGGAGATCCTCCCCGCCAGCCGGACATGGCAGCGGCTGGCGACGGGGCCGGTGCAGGCGGTGACCTGGGTCGAAGGCATTCCCGCGGGCGGGGCGCGGTTCGCGATCCCGGTCACCGACTATGCGGTCGATCTCGATGCCGACGGCGGGGCTTCGTTCCGGCTGGTGCAACCGGGCGAGGCGGAGCGAGTGGCCGTGCGCTTCACCGCGGGCATGGTGGCCGGGTGGGCCGAGTTGCCCGACAGCCTGCGCCACGGGGTGCTGCGGCTCGCCGCGCATCATTACCGGCAGCGCGAGAGCGACAGCCCGCAGGCCATGCCGCCGGCCGCCGTCGCGGCGCTGTGGCGCCCGTGGCGGCGGATGCGCGTGGCGTGATCAAGGCCGAGGAGACCGGCGGCGCGCGACTCGTCGCGCGGCTGGTCGGCAAGGCGCGCAGGCTCGGCGAGGCCCGGGCCGAGGCACGCCTGCGCCAGCGGCGCGGCGACGCGCGCCGCTGGCGCCTGGGGCGGCTGCTGTGGCCGCTGTTCGTGAAGGAACGCTGAGATGGAAACCGAACTGCGTGCCGCGCTGATCGCGTGGCTGCGCGCCGACGCCGTGCTCGCCGGGCTGCTGAACGCGGTGACCGAGGAAGCGCCGTCGCGCGCGGCGTTGCCGTGGCTCGCGCTGGTGGCGAGCGCGAGCGGCGACTGGAGCACCAAGGACCGCATGGGGCGCGAGGTGCGCGTGGCGATGGAGCTGCAGTGCCGCGGCGACGATCCGGGGACCGCGGGTGCCGTGACCCGGGCGATCGAGGCGCGGATCGAGGCTTTGCCGCGGACGCAGGACGGGTTCGCCGTGGCGACGACCGCGTTCCTGCGCGCGCGGGCCGAGCAGCGCTCAGGCAACGTGCGCGCGGTGCTGCTCGAGTACCGGTTCCGGCTGCTGGCGAACTAGGCGGGATCGCTCCGCTGCCGCTCCGCGGCGTCCGGTATCGGCCATTTTCGGCCCGCCAAGACCCACAGGAGGAGGAGCGCGAGAGGCGGCACGACGGCGACGAGCGCCCAGGCGGGCCGGTAGCCGAGGCGCTCGAGAATTCGCCACAGCGGCAGAATCCAGATCAGCGCCACGAGGCTGACGATCACCCAATGAAAGACTGAAACACCCCCCATCACCCCACTCCCCTTTCCGCTCATTCGAGCGGCTTCGATCGAGGAGACATAGCATGACTGCCCAGAAAGGCTCCGCGTTCCTGCTCAAGATCGGCGATGGCGGCGAGCCGCCGGCGTACCAGACGGTGGCCGGGCTGCGGACCACGCAGATGTCGATCTACGGCGACGGCGTCGTCGTCACGCATAAGGATTCGGGCGGGTGGCGCGAGCTGCTGTCGGGCGCGGGGACGCGCTCGGTGTCGGTCGGCGCGGCGGGGATCTTCCTCGGCAGCGCGGCCGAGGCCGCGATCCGCGCGCATGCGCTGGCCGGGACGATCGACCGCTACGAGCTGTCGTTCGAGGACGGCGAGAAGCTGCGCGGGCAGTTCCTCGTCCAGCGGCTCGACTATGCCGGCGACTTCAACGGCGAGCGGAACTACGTGCTGCAGCTCGAGAGCTCGGGCCCGGTGGTGCCGGCATGACCCTGCGACAGGCTCAGGAGGAGCGGGCCAACCGCCTTCGCGGCGAGGCTTCGCTGATCGTTGGCGGGCGCGAGCGCATGCTGCGGCCAACGTTCGCCGCGCTGGTTGCGGCCGAAGACGAGCTCGGATCGCTGTTCGCGCTGGTCGAGCGCGCCAGCGCGGGAGAGCTGCGGCTGGCCGAACTGGCGGCGCTGTTCTGGCATTGCCTGGCCGATCGCGACGGCGTGTCGCGTGACGCGCTCGGCGACGCCGTGCTCGAGGCCGGCCTCGCCGGGTGTGCGCCGGCGCTGCGCGGGCTGCTCGGGCAGATCTTGCAGGGGCGCGCATGACCCTTCGACAAGCTCAGGCTGAACGGTTTGCCGACAGCGCGGCGCGGCTGGCGGGGGCGGTGCCGCGCGTGCTGGGGTGGCGGCCGGACGAGTTCTGGTCCGCCACCCCGGCAGAGCTGGCGGCAATCCTCGCCGCGACCGACGAGCCCAGCAGCGAACCGCTGGGCCGAGCCGAACTGACTGCCCTGATGGAGCGTGATCGCGATGGATGAGGATATCGAGACCCTGATGGTCGACGTGCGCGCGAGCACCGCGGGCTTCCGCAGCGACGTCGAGGGCATGCGCAGCATGGTCGACACGACGTTGGTCGCGGGGTTTGCCGAGGCCGGCGCGGTGCTCGAGCGCGGGCTGGTCTCGGCGATCCGCCGCGGGACGCTCGGGTTCGACGACCTCAAGCGCGTAGCGCTCGACGCGCTCAGCCAGATCGCCGCGCAGGCGATGCAGGGCGGGATCGCGGCGCTGTCCGGCGGCCTCGGCGGTGGCTTGGGCGGCGGCGGCCAGGGCAACCTGGCGGCGTTCTTCGGCCAGGCGCTCGGCGCGCTGCTCGGGCTGCCGGGGCGGGCGACCGGCGGGCCGGTTGCTCCGGGAGCGGCCTATCTCGTCGGCGAGCGCGGGCCCGAGGTGTTCGTGCCGACTTCGGCCGGGCGGATCGAGGCGCCAACGGGCGCTGCGCGCGAGGTGCGCGTGTCGATCCACGTCGCCCCGCCGAAAGGCGCCGATGCGCCGACGGCGCTGCGCCGGTCGTCGCGGCAGATCGCGAGCTCGGTGCGGCGCGCGCTGCGCGAGGGTTGAGGAGAACGGTCATGGCATTCTGGCTCGCCGCCAGGCGCGAGGAGCAGGAGGCGGACTGGATCCAGCGGTTCGATCCGCGGTTCTGGACCGTCGATTTCCCGCGGCCGATGATGGCTTCGGTGGTCACGACGGGGCCGGACTCGCTTCGGGTCGAGCTCGAGTTCCATCACGCTAATGCGCTGGCGGGGCTGATCTGGGATTCGGTCGACCGGTTCGATCACCCGCTGCTCGGATACGACACCGATCGCGACTATTCGCGCACCACGCTGCGCTTCCGCTGGCGTTCGGGCGGGGTCGTCGCGCTCGACGCGGTCAACGGGCCGACGCTGACGATCGAGGGGCGCGACGCGGCCGGTGCGGCGCGGACCTGGTATGTCCGGCTGTGGAACTACGCCGTGGGCTCGCCGACCGACGCCGTGGTGACGCTGCCGTTCTCGACGCTGTCGGGCGGATGGGTGGCGAGCGGCGACCCGGTATGGCCGCGGGCGATCGAGCGGATGTTCATCTCGCTGGCGCCGGTCGGGTTCAACCCGGCGAGCAGTGCGCTGCTGCCGGCGCGGGTCGACGCGTGGGTCGAGATGAGCGCCATCGCGTGCTCGGGCGACCGGCCGCTGCTCGCGATCGGCGACGTGCTGCTGCCGCCGCACGACCTCGGCATGGCGACCGCGTTCGACGACAGCTACAACCTGACGCCGGCGCGGCTGCTGCGCACCATCCGCGGGCTCGGCTACCGCGGAGCGGTGATCCACTACGTCGGGATGAGCCACTATTACCGGCTCGAGCGGGTGGACGGCGCGCTGACGGTGGACGACACCGGAGTGTTGTGCGGGCCCGCGGCGAGCTGGCACGCGGCCTATTTCGCGCTGTGCGCGGGGCAAGGATACCGGCCGATCGCTTCTCTGTCGTACGAGCTGTTCGCCGAGCATTGCCCGGCGGCATGGCAGCAGCGGTTCGCCGACGGCACACCGGCGCTGACCGGGTGGGTGCCGCCGTCGACGCTGCTGTCGCCCGCCCATGGGGAAGCGATGGGGTTTTTGCGGGCGGTGGCGGCGCGGTTCGTGGCGCTGATGGTCGACGCCGGGCTGCCGGTCTCGTTCCAGATCGGCGAGCCGTGGTGGTGGACCACCGCGGACGGGCGGATCGCGCTGTACGACGAGGCGGCGCGCGCGCTGTTCGGCGACCCGCCCGCAATCGCCGACCTCAGGTTGCCGCTTTCGGCGGCGGAGCTCGCGCTGCTCGACGAGGCCGGCGACGTGCTCGCGCAGTCGACCGGCGACTTGCGCGATGCGGTGATTGCGGCCGCGGGCGGCGAGGCTGAGGTCATGCTGCTGCTGTTCACGCCGACGGTGCTCGATCCGGCCATGCCCGAGCTGCGGCGTGCGAACCTGCCGGCGGGCTGGGCCTGGCCGGGCTACGACCGGCTGCAGGTCGAGGACTACGACTGGCTCACCGCAGGCGCCGAGGCGCGACGGCGGGCCGGCTATGCGCTGATACAGGACCGGCTCGGCTATCCGGTGGAGCGGCAGGATTACCTCGCGGGGTTCGTGCTCGCGGCGCCGGATGCCGACGCGTTCTGGCGGCGGATCGACGGGGCGGTGGAGGAAGCGGCCGCGCGCGGGGTCGCGCGGCGGTTCGTCTGGGCGCTGCCACAAGTCACGCGCGACGGATACACGCGGCTCGCCGCGGGGGAGGACACGACCATGCAGGCTTTCGACGACGTGCTCTATCCGCTCGCGCTCGGGCGCGATGCGGGCGTCAGCGCCGAGTTCTCGACTTCGGTCGCGGTCACCGCCTCGGGGCACGAGCGGCGCGGGAGCCAGTGGAGCGACGCGCGGCTGCATTTCGACGTCGGGCCCGGAATCCGCTCGGAAGCCGAGCTCGGCACGCTGATCGGGTTCTTCCGCGCACGGCGCGGGGCGGCGCGCGGGTTCCGGCTGCGCGATCCGTTCGACTTCAGCTCGCACGGGATGACCGGCGTGCCCACGGCCGGCGACCAGCTGATCGGCGTCGGCGACGGGCTCGC
>CBHWED010000012.1:0-29595 GCA_966112795.1 uncultured bacterium | reverse complement strand
CACCATCGAGGTCCGCCGCGCACCGGCGAGGTATTCGATCCAGTGGCCGGTGCCGATCGTCTCTTCCTTCTCCTCCTTGGCGTAGCGCGTCTCGAGCTCGGTCGCGCGGGCCTGCTCGGCGGCGAGCTCCTCGTCGGTCTTGAAGAAGCGGTTGCCGAACTTGGGGTCGCGGTTGACCGGCAGCTCGGCGACGTCGTTGATCGGCCAGGTCCCGCGCAGATCGGGGTCACCCCAGGCGGTCTTCTTCGGCTGGTAGCTGGTCGAGACCGGCGGCATCACGGTAAGGTCGGCCGGCGCGTCCTGCGCGGCGACCGGCGCGGCGACGAGTGCACAACCGGCGATCGTCAGCGCAACGCGCGAAACCTCTCGAACGAAAGTCAGGCGGCCCATGGTGCGTCTCCCGTAGTATCGTTGTCGGCGCGGCAGCTAGATCAAGCCCGCATTGTCGTCGCCCCCGAATGCGCGCGTGATACAAAAAAGTGAAATTGGTCCGGCCGTTGTCATCGGAGTGCCAATCCGGGTAGGCTGCCGGACGTGAAACGCCTTCTCTCGAGCTGGATCTGGATCGCCCCGGTCGCCGCCGCGATCTGCCTCGCGCTCGGCGCGGTCGTCTCCGTGCCGGCACCCATCCTTGGGATCGTCCTCGTCGCGGTCGTGCTCGCCTCGGTGCACCACGCCGAGTTGATCGCCCACCGCGTTGGCGAGCCCTACGGCTCGTTCCTGCTCGCGCTCGCGGTGACCGTGATCGACGTCGGCCTGATCGTCACGCTCATGCTGCAGGGCGGGGCCAGCGCGGCGACACTGGCGAGCGACACGGTGTTCGCCGCAGTGATGATCATCCTCAACGGCTTGGTCGGCGCCTGCATCCTGATCGGCGCGCTGCGGCACCACGAGCAGACCTTCCAGCAGTCCGGCGTCAGCGCGTCCCTGGCAACGCTCAGCACGCTGACCGTTCTGACCCTGGTCGTGCCCAACTTCGCGGTCTCCGCGCAGGGCCCGTACTACGCCCCGTCGCAGCTCGCCTTCGTGGCGATCGTCTCGCTGCTGCTCTACCTGACCTTCGTGTCGGTTCAGACGGTGCGGCACCGCGACTACTTCCTCCCGCCGCAAACCGCCGACGAGGACGTCCACGCCGAGCCGCCGAGCGCGCGGGTGGCGAGCATTTCGGCGGTGGCGCTGATCGCCTGCCTGGTCGGCGTCGTGCTGCTGGCCAAGGCGCTGGCACCGGGAATCAAGCAAGCCGTCGAGGACGCCGGCGCGCCCCAGGCGATCGTCGGCGTGCTGATCGCCGGCCTCGTGCTGCTGCCCGAAAGCGTCGCCGCTTTGCGCGCCGCGCTGGCCCACCGGCTGCAAACCAGCCTCAACCTCGCGCTCGGATCGGCGGTGGCGTCCATCGGCCTGACGATCCCGGCGGTCGCGGTCCTCTCGCTGGTCGCCGACCTGCCGCTCGCGCTCGGCCTCAACCCGCGCGAGATCGTCCTGCTCGGGCTCACCCTGCTCGTCGCCACCTCGTCGCTCGCGACAGGGCGTACGACCGTTCTCCAGGGCATGGTCCACCTGGTGATCTTCGGGGTGTTCGTGTTCACCACGCTGGTCCCCTAGGGGCCACCCCGCGCTTGCCCTCGCGCCTCCCACCGCCTAGGGCCGCGCGCGGTTTCCCGCACATCTGAGAAAGCTGCACACCTTGGCCAACGTTACCGTGATCGGCGCCCAGTGGGGCGATGAGGGCAAGGGCAAGATCGTCGACTGGCTGGCCAGCCGCGCCGACGTCGTGGTGCGCTTCCAGGGCGGGCACAACGCCGGGCACACGCTGGTGGTCGGCAACACCACCTACAAGCTCAGCCTGCTGCCCTCGGGCATCGTCACCGGCACGCTGTCGGTGATCGGCAACGGCGTGGTGCTCGATCCGTGGGCGCTCAAGGCCGAGATCGAGCGGCTCGAAGGGCAGGGGGTCACGATCACCCCGGAGAACCTCGTCGTCGCCGACAACTGCCCGCTGATCCTGCCGATCCACACCGACCTCGACGTCATGCGCGAGGCTGCGGCGGGCAAGGGCAAGATCGGCACCACCGGCCGCGGCATCGGCCCGGCCTACGAGGACAAGGTCGGCCGCCGCGCGGTGCGCGTGTGCGACCTGGCGCACCTGCACGAGCTCGAGCCGCTGCTCGACCGTCTTTGCGCGCACCATGACGCCTTGCGCGCCGGGTTCGGGCACGGCCCGGTCGATCGCGCCGCGCTGCTCGAAAAGCTGCGCGAGATCGCGCCGTTCGTGCAGAAGTACGCCCAGCCGGTGTGGATGCGCCTGCGCGAGGAGCGCAAGAAGGGCAGCCGCATCCTGTTCGAGGGCGCGCAGGGCGTGCTGCTCGACGTCGACCACGGGACTTATCCGTTCGTCACCAGCTCGAACACCGTCAGCGGCACCGTCGCCTCGGGCAGCGGGCTCGGGCCGAACGCCGCCGGTTTCGTGCTCGGCATCGTCAAGGCCTACACCACGCGCGTCGGCTCGGGCCCGTTCCCGAGCGAGCTCGAGGACGCCGACGGCCAGCGCCTCGGCGAGCGCGGGCACGAATTCGGGACCGTCACCGGCCGCCAGCGCCGTTGCGGCTGGTTCGACGCGGTGCTCGTGCGGCAGAGCTGCGCGATCAGCGGCGTGACCGGCGTGGCACTGACCAAGCTCGACGTGCTCGACGGGTTCGACAAGCTCAAGATCTGCACCGGCTACAAGCTGCGCGGCGAGGTCATCGACTACCTCCCGGCCAATGCCGCCGACCAGCAGGCGATCGAGCCGGTCTACGAGGAAATGGACGGCTGGAGCGAGAGCACCGCCGGCGCGCGCCGCTGGGCCGACCTGCCGGCGCAGGCGATCAAGTACATCCGCCGCATCGAGGAGCTCATCGAATGCCCGGTGGCCTCGGTCTCGACGAGCCCCGAGCGCGACGACACGATCCTCGTGCGCGACCCGTTCGCCGACTGATATCGCGCCGGAACCGGTGGAACGCGCGGCAAGTTGCATTGCCGCAAGGGTCTCAAGCCCTTATGGGAACTGTCTCCGCCCCCCGGAGATTTCATCGCCCATGACCTCGCGAGAAAAGACGGCATTCCTGTCGCTCGACGACAGCGTTGCCAGCCGCCCCCTCTCCGAGAAGCTCTTCACGGTGGCCTGGGGCGCGATTCAGTGGCCGTGGCTCGCCCGCAGCCTGTGGGGCGGCAAGCTCGCCGACAAGCTCGCGCTGCTCGACCGGCTCGGCCTGCCGCACGATGCGCTGCCGCACCTCGGCAGCTGGAAGGCCGACACCTATTTTCTGTGGCGCATCGCCGAAGCGATCGAGCGGCTGCGTCCGCGCGAGGTCGTCGAGCTCGGCTGCGGCGCCTCGTCGCTGGTGATTGCCAAGGCGCTCGAGCAGAACGGCGGCGGGCGGCTGACGAGCTACGACCAGCACGCGGACTTCGTCGAATCGACCGGCCGCTGGCTCGCCTCGCATGGCCTCGCTGCGTCGATGCGGCATGCGCCGATCGTCGAGGACCCGACCAGCTGGTCGCACAGCTGGTATGCCCTCCACGGCGTGCCGCAGGAGATCGAGCTGCTGGTGATCGACGGGCCGCCGTGGGCCCTCAACCCGTTCATCCGCGGTCGTGCCGAGCAATTGTTCGAGCGCATCGTCCCGGGCGGGATGGTGCTGCTCGACGACGCCGCGCGGCCCGGCGAGCGGGTGGTCGCTGCGCGCTGGCGGCGCGACTGGCCCAACTTCCGCTTCACGCTGCTGCCCGGTGCCAAGGGCACGCTGCTCGGCGAACGCCTGCGCTGATTGCCGCCGCCGCGCCGCGGGCGTAAACGGGGCGCATGCGCGGCGCCCCGGTTCTCGCCCTGGCCTTCCTCGCAGGGGCGTCCTCCGCGCAACCAAGCCTGCCGACCGCCGATTTCGTCCTCGTCGACAAGTCCGACCGGGTTTTGACGCTCTACGCCGAGGGCCGTCCGTTCCACGCGATCCGAGGACTGCAGTTCGGCGCGGAGCCCCGTGGCCACAAGCAGTTCGAAGGCGACGAGCGGACCCCCGAAGGACGTTACACGATCGATTACGCCAATCCCGACAGCAGCTACTGGCTGAGCCTGCACATCTCGTATCCTAACGCCGCCGACCGCGCCTACGCCGAGGCCCGCGGACGCTCGCCGGGCGGGGCGATCTTCATCCACGGCCAGCCGAACTGGCTTCCGCTCGGGCGGCTGCCCGGCGACTGGACCGACGGGTGCATCGCGCTTGGCAACGACGAGATCGAAATGCTGTGGCAAGTCGTGCCCGACGGCACGCCGATCGAGATCCGGCCCTGAGTCGAGCGTAACGGATATTCTTGACGCGATCCTGTTTTGTTCGCATCCTGTTCCGACTCGAATCAGGGAGCTGCGCCATGTCCAGTCCGACTTCGCCTACGCCGCTGCCGACTCTGCCGCGAAAGACCCCGGCGGCCTCCCGCTGACCGCGTCGATCTTTGCCGATCACGCGCACGTGCGCGACGAGCTGCGCGGCGATGTCGAGGCGGCCGGGCTATCGGTGCACGACTGTGCGCCGCTCGCGGCGCTGTTTGAAGGCGAACCGCGCGCGCTCGGCGAGGTCGTCCTGCTCGATTGCCCGCAGGTCGACGCTGCCGGGCTGGCTGCGCTGGCCCGGCTCGACTTGCGCGCCGCGCGCTCGGGCGCGCGGCTGGTGATCTCGACCAGCGTCGCCGCGCTCGAGGACGTGTTCGCCTGCTGCGACCAGTCTGCGCCGCAGATCCTTGTCGATCCGACGAGCGCGGAGCGGGTCGTCGCGCTCGGCCGCGCGCTTGCGCGCCGGCCGCGGCGCCTGCGCGAGCTGAGCCACGACGACCGCCTCGCGCTGCTGCGGCTGACCGAGCAGGTCGGCGAGATCGCCGAGCGGATCGACCGGCTCGCAGCGCCGGGTCTCGCATCGACGCGCGACGCCCGCGTGGTCCACTTCGAAAGTCCGCATCGTGAATTCGCCGCCTCGCCTGCCGGCGACGTGCGGCAAGCGTTCGTGCCGCCGCCCGATCCGCGGATGATCCGCCAGATCATCCGCCAGCGTCAGATGCGCGCGCGCTTCTTCGATGCGGCGCTGTTTGCCGATCCGGCGTGGGACATGCTGCTCGACCTGACTGCCGCGCGCGCCGAGCACAAGCGGGTCTCGGTCACCTCGCTGTGCATCGCCAGCGGCGTACCGCCGACCACCGCCCTGCGCTGGATCGGCCAACTGACCGCCGCCGGCCTGCTCGAACGGGTCGACGACGAAAGCGACCGGCGCCGCGCGTTCCTCGTGCTCAGCGACAGCGCGGCCGATGCGATGGCGCGGTACTTCGCCACGATCGGCCACGCTGCCGCGCGGGCAGCCTAGTAGCTGTTGGCCCCGAGCCGCACGCGCGCGCGCGTCTCGAGCTCGGACAGCCTGCGGTCGAGATAGGCCTGCTCGTCGGCCGAGGGATTGAGCCGGGCATAGGCCGCCTCGAGCCGGGTGAGATCCTGGTATTCGACCTGGAGCTGCGTCCGAGCCGCGCTCGACAGCCCGCTCGCCGGCAGCGCACGCCCGATCGCGTCGAGCCGCGCACGCGGCGTCAGCGGAGCGGCGGCATAGCCGGTGTCGCCGAGCCGGACATCGAGCGCATCGAGGCGCGCATCGAGGTCGGCCCGTTCGTTGGCGCTGAGCTGCCCGTCACGCAGGTAGCCCGATTCCACCTGGACGACTTGCGCGTAGTCGGACTTGAGACGCGAACCCTGGGTCCGGCTGATGCGCCGTTGCGAGACCGCGGTGTTGACCCGGCTGTCGAATGCCGCGCGCCCGTCGGCCACCTCGGCGGTCGCCACGGTCGTATTGTCCGCGTAGCCGCGGTCGGCGAGGACCTGGGTCAGCTCGCCGTAACGATCGGCGAGCTCGCTGCGCTCGCTGCTGGTGAAGCGCCGGTCGGCGCCATAGCGCGTCTCGAGCTGGACCAGGTCGTAGTAATCGGACTTGAGCCGCGCGCCGGTCGCCTGGGTCAGGTTGCCGGTGCGGACTTCGTTATCGACGCGGGTTTCGAACGCCACGCGCTGGTTGGACAGCGGCGTCTTGCCCGAGGCCCACTGCGCCTCGATTGAGGACGTGGCCCCGAACCGGTCGCCGAACAGAGCGCCGAAAATCGCCGCGATCCGGTCCTGCGACGCTTGCGTGTCGGCAGACTGGGCCACCGCGTGTCCGGCAGCGAGACTCACCGCTGCAGCGGCGGCCAAAGCAATATGTTTCTTCATAGGGCACCTTTGCAGTTGCCCCTCCGCCAAGCGAAAACGGCTTTCACCGCAAACGGTTTCCCCGGTGCTCCAAAGTGCACCGAAGATCGCGCGTCTTTTCCTGTGCTTAGGTGGCGTCCGCGTGAGGGCTCGCCAGCAGCGACGCCGGAAAGCCGAGCGTGAACTTCGCCCCGCCCCCTTCGTGGTTGCGCGCGGTGGTCGCCAGGCCCATCGCGTCGGCGAACCCCTTGACGATCGCCAGCCCGAGCCCGCTGCCGCCGTGCCGGTCGCTGCCGCGGCCATGGGCGAAGGTCTCGAAGATGCGCTGCTCGCTGCCCGGCGGAAGGCCGGGGCCCTGGTCGCTGATCGACAGCAGGACCGCGTCCGGCGTGCGCTTGCCCTCGACCGTGATCGTGCCGGCCTCGCCGCCGTGCTGCGCGGCGTTGGCGAGCAGGTTGATGAGGATGTGATGCAGCAGGGTCGGGTCGGCGGTCACGAACGGCAGGTTCGCCGGCACCTTGAGATCGATATGGCGGCCGCGGAACAGGTCCTTGAGGTCGTGCACGGCGCTGCCGATCGCGTCGATCAGGTCGATCGGTTCCGGATGCAGGTCCAGCGCGCCGCTGTCGATCCGGACCATGTCGAGCAGGTTGTCGAGGAAGCGCCGCAGCCGCGCCACTTCCATCCGCGCGACCGGCAGTGTCGGCGCGTCGGGGTGCTCGACGCCGATCGCCTCGATCGCGCTGGCCACTGAGGTCAGCGGCGTGCGCAAGTCGTGCCCGATCGACGACAGTAGCGCCGCGCGCAGGCGATCGCGTTCCTCGAGCACCGAGACGTCGCGGACCTGGCTTTCGAGCTTGAGCCGCTCGTGCGCGAGCGCAGCCTGGCCGAGCAGGGTCTGCAGCAGCAGCACGCGCTCGGCCGGGACCGGATCCTGCCCGTCCGGGCGCGACAGGCCGATCACCGCCAGCACGCCGAGCGCGGTCTTGAGCGGGTGAAACTGCCAGTCGGCGGCGTTGAGCGTCCCGGTTCCCGCGCCAGCCGGCTCGCCGCGCGACCACGCCCAATCGGCCGCAGCCATGTCGACCGGACCGAGCTCGCCGAAATCGGACGAGGAGGCGACCACGTGAAGCTGGCCCTCGCTCGAGTTGAGCAGCACCACGTTGAGCTCGAGCAGGCGGGCGATCTCGGCGCAGACCAGCTCGCTGGTGGTCTTCCAGTCCGACGTGCGCGCCAGCGTCTGTCCGAATGCGGCCACCGCAGCGTTTTCCTGCGCGCTGCGCGCGCCCAGCGTGGCGCGGGCTTTCAGGCGGCCGGCGAGGTTCGCGGTGAACGCGCCGACCGCGAGCAGCACGAACATCGTCAGCACGCTTTGCGGATCGGCCACGGTGAACGTGTGCACCGGCGGCAGGAAGAAGAAGTTGTAGGCCAGCGCCGAGGCGATCCCCGCGGCGAGCCCCGGCCGCAGCCCGAAGCGCCCCGAGGCTGCGATCACCGGGAGCAGGTAGACGAGGTCGACGCCGCCGATGCCGATCAACGGTTCGGCCAGTTTACCGAGCCCGGTTGCCGCGCCGACGAGCACCGCGATTGCCGCGTAGTCGCGCGGCCGGCCCCAAGCAGAGCGGGGTGCCGGCGAAACGCGGGCCGTCGTCGCCTCGGCCTTGGCCGGCATGACGTGCACCGCGAGCTCCTCGCCCGCGCGCAGCATCGCGTCGACGACCGAGCCGTGGCGCAACTCGAACCACCAGCTGCGGACGGACTTGCCGAGCACGAGCTGCGTCGCGCGTGTCTCGCGCACGTGGCGCGTGAGACCTTCGATGACGCTTTCAGCAGGCACCGTAGCGATCGTCGCGCCGAGGCTCGCGGCGAGCCGCAGCGTGTCAGCGACGTCGCGTCGTTGGTCCTCGCTGAAGCCCTGTGCGCGCGGAGTCTCGATGAACACGGCCTGCCACGGTGCCCGCAACGCGTCGGCCAAGCGTTTCGCGGCGCGGACAAGCGTGTCCGAACCGGGCAGCTCGCTGACCGCGACGAGCACGCGGTCGCCGCCCGCGAAGGCCCCGGGCACCGCACTCGCATCGAGATCGTCGAGCAGCGCGCGGTCGACGCTGAGCGCAGCACGGCGCAAGGCCATCTCGCGCAAGGCCGAGAGATTGGGCTTGGAGAAGAAGTGGCCGAGCGCGCGGGCCGCTTCGTCGGGAATGTAGACTTTGCCTTCCTTGAGCCGCTCGATGAGCTCGTCGGGCGGCAGGTCGACGACCTCGATCTCGGCGCCGTCGAACACGCTGTCGGGCACCGTCTCGCGCACGCGCACTTTGGTGAAGCTCGCGACGACGTCGCTGAGGCTCTCGACGTGCTGGACGTTGAGCGTGGTGTAGACGTCGATCCCCGCGTCGAGCAGCTCCATCACGTCCTGCCAGCGCTTCGGGTGGCGGCCGCCTTCGGCGTTGGTATGGGCGAACTCGTCGACCAGCGCGAGCTCGGGCCGGCGGGCGAGCACCGCGTCGAGGTCCATCTCCTCGAGCGTGTGGCCGCGATGGTCGTGCTGCCGCCGGGGCAGGACTTCGAGCGGCGCGAGCAGCGCCTTGGTTTCAGCGCGACCGTGGGTTTCGACCACCGCGACCACGACATCGTCCCCGTCCCTGAGCCGCTCGGCGCCTTCGCGCAGCATTTCGAAGGTCTTGCCGACGCCTGGTGCGGCACCGAGGAAGATCTTGAGCTTGCCGCGCTCCTCGCGCTGCGCGGCACGCAGCAGGGCTTCCGGGGAAGGGCGGTCGTCGCTCTGCGGCATCGCCCGACAATTACGCGCGAGCGCTTGCGAATGCCACCGAGGCGAGCGCGATTCTAACGCCGATTTAATGCGCCGGGCCGGCTTTCGCCGTCGAACCTTAATGCGGTGAGCGCCTACTTCGGCGCCTGCCGCGACGATCGGTGCGGCAGGAACGAAGGGTCTTCCGATGCAGGATCTGCTCTGGCTCGCCGCACTCGGCGGGCTCCTCGCGGCCACGCTGGCTTACGCCCGCCTGTGCGAGGAGGCGTGACGATGACGCTCGACCTCGCGCTCGCCGGGCTGACCGCGCTCGGCCTCTTCCTCTACCTCGTCGCCGTGCTCGTTCGGCCCGAGAAGTTCTGAAGGCACTCGCCATGACTTTCCAGGGATGGGCGCTGATCCTCGTGTTCGCGGGGATCGTCGTCGCGCTCGCCAAGCCGCTCGGGCTGTGGCTGTTCGCGCTCTACGAAGGGCGGCGCACGCCGCTTCACGCGGTGCTCGGCCCGGTCGAGCGCGGTTTCTACCGGTCCGCCGGAATCGACCCCGCGGCCGACATGGGCTGGCGACGCTACGCGGTGCACATGCTGCTGTTCCAGCTCGTGACCTTCCTCTTCACGTACGCGATCCTGCGCCTGCAGGCGGTGCTGCCGCTCAACCCGCGCGGGCTCGACGGGCAGAGCGCGGACCTCGCATTCAACACCGCGGTCAGCTTCACCACCAACACCAACTGGCAGAGCTACTCGGGCGAGACGCTGTCGATCCTCTCGCAGATGCTCGGGCTGACGATCCACAACTTCCTCAGCGCCGCGACCGGCATTGCCATCGCCTTCGCGCTGTTCCGCGGCTTCGCGCGGCGGGAAGCGAGCGGGATCGGCAACTTCTGGGCGGACCTCACCCGAGTGACGCTCTACCTGCTGCTGCCGCTGTGCCTCGTCTACGCGCTGTTCCTCGTCGCCAGCGGGGTGCCGCAGACATTCGCCAGCCTGGTCGACGCGACCACGCTCGAAGGGGCCAAGCAAACGCTCGTGCTCGGGCCGGTCGCCTCGCAGGAAGCGATCAAGATGCTCGGCACCAACGGTGGCGGGTTCTTCAACGCCAACTCGGCGCACCCGTTCGAGAATCCGACGGCGCTGACCAACCTCGTGCAGATGGTATCGATCTTCGCGATCGGCTCGGGCCTGACCTGGTGCTTCGGCAAGGCGATGGGCAACACGCGCCAGGGCTGGGTGATCCTCGCTGCGATGATGATCCTGTTCATCGCCGGGGCCGGCGTGGCCTACTGGCAGGAAGCCGCGGGCAATCCGAACCTCCATGCGCTCGGCCTCGCGGGCGGCAACATGGAAGGCAAGGAAGTGCGCTTCGGCGTCGCCGCGAGCGCACTGTTCGCGGTCGTCACCACCGCGGCCTCGTGCGGCGCGGTCAACGCGATGCACGACAGCTTCACCGCGCTCGGCGGGATGATCCCGCTGTTCAACATGCAGCTTGGCGAAGTCGTGATCGGTGGCGTCGGCGCGGGAATCTACGGCTTCCTGGTGTTCGCCATTCTCGCGGTGTTCGTCGCCGGGCTGATGGTCGGCCGTACGCCCGAGTACGTCGGCAAGAAGATCGAAAGCCGCGAGGTCAAGCTCGCGGTGCTGGCGATCGCCGTGCTGCCGCTGTCGATCCTCGGTCTGACCGCGCTGTCGGCGGTGATGCCCGCCGGCCTCGCCGGCCCGCTCAACAAGGGGCCGCACGGCTTCACCGAAATCCTCTATGCCTACAGCTCGGGGACCGGCAACAACGGCTCGGCCTTCGCCGGGCTCACCGCCGCGACGCCGTTCTACAACGGGTTGCTCGGCCTCGCGATGTGGCTCGGGCGGTTCTTCGTGATCGTGCCGATCCTCGCCATCGCCGGCAACCTCGCGGCCAAGAAGTACACCCCCGAAACCGCCGGATCGTTTCCCACGACCGGCCCGCTGTGGGTCGGCCTCCTGGTCGGGATCATCCTGATCCTGGGCGGCCTCACCTTCCTTCCCGGCCTCGCGCTCGGACCTGTCGCCGATCACCTGGCGATGGTCCGCGGCCAGCTGTTCTGAGAGGCGATCATGACCACCAAGTCCTCGATGTTCACCGCCGAGCTGATCCTCCCCGCGATCGGCGACGCGTTCAGGAAGCTCGACCCGCGCCAGCTTGTGCGCAACCCGGTGCTGTTCACCACGGCGGTCGTCGCGCTGCTGCTCACCGTCCTGCTCGGGCTCGGCGGCGAGGATCTCGCGATCCCGTTCCAGGTCCAGCTGATCGTCTGGCTGTGGCTGACGGTGTTGTTCGGCACTTTCGCCGAGGCGCTCGCCGAAGGGCGGGGCAGGGCGCAGGCCGCTTCGCTGCGTGCCGCCAAGTCCGAGCTCACGGCCAAGCTGCTGCTTGGCTCGGGCGACCTCTACGAAGTCGTCGCCGCCTCGCAGCTCGAGAAGGGCGAGCTCGTGCTGGTCGAGACCGGCGACCTCATTCCAGCCGACGGCGAGGTCGTCGAGGGCGTCGCTTCGGTCAACGAATCGGCGATCACCGGTGAAAGCGCGCCGGTGATCCGCGAGGCGGGCGGCGACCGCTCAGCGGTCACCGCCGGCACGCGGGTGATCTCCGACCGGATCAAGGTGCGCGTGACGCAGGAGCCCGGGCAGGGCTTCCTCGACCGGATGATCGCGCTCGTCGAAGGCGCCGAGCGGCAGAAGACCCCGAACGAGATCGCGCTGACGATCCTGCTCGTCGGCCTAACGATGATCTTCTTGATCGCCGTCGCAACCATCCCCGCCTTCGCCAGCTATGCCGGCGGGAGCGTGCCGGTGGCGATCCTCGCCGCGCTGCTGATCACGCTGATCCCGACGACGATCGCCGCGCTGCTCTCGGCGATCGGTATCGCCGGGATGGACCGGCTGGTGCGCTTCAACGTGCTCGCCAAGTCGGGCCGCGCGGTCGAAGCCGCAGGCGACGTCGACGTGCTGCTGCTCGACAAGACCGGCACGATCACCATCGGTGACCGCCAGGCGAGCGTGTTCCGCCCGCTCGACGGTGTCGAGGTCGAGACCCTGGCCAGTGCCGCCTTGCTGGCGAGCCTCGCCGACGAGACGCCGGAAGGCCGCTCGATCGTGGCCCTCGCGCGCGAGCGCTATGCGATCGCGACCAGGGTGCTTCCGGCCGGTGCGCAGGTGATCCCGTTCACCGCGCAGACCCGCGTCTCGGGCGTCGAGGTCGCCGGCAGCGTGGTGCGCAAGGGGGCCGTGGATTCGATCCTCCGCGCCAACCCCGCGCTCGCCGACACTTCGGCCGCGGCCGAACTGCGCAAGATCACCGACGAGATCGCCCGCGGCGGCATGACGCCGCTCGCGGTGCTACGCGACGATCGGCTGCTCGGCGCGATCGCGCTCAAGGACGTGGTCAAGGCCGGCGTCCGCGAGCGCTTCGCCGAGCTGCGCCGGATGGGCATCCGCACCGTGATGATCACCGGTGACAACCCGCTGACCGCGGCGGCGATCGCCGCCGAGGCTGGCGTCGACGATTTCCTCGCCGAGGCCACGCCCGAGGACAAGCTCGCGCTGATCCGCCGCGAGCAGCAGGGTGGACGGCTCGTGGCGATGTGCGGCGACGGCACCAACGACGCGCCTGCGCTGGCCCAGTCCGACGTCGGCGTGGCGATGAACACGGGCACCCAGGCCGCGCGCGAGGCGGGCAACATGGTCGACCTCGACAGCGATCCGACCAAGCTGATCGAGATCGTCGGCCTCGGCAAGCAGCTGCTGATGACCCGCGGCGCGCTGACCACGTTCTCGGTCGCCAACGATGTCGCGAAGTACTTCGCGATCATTCCGGCGATGTTCGTCGTGCTCTATCCGGGGCTCGGCGTGCTCAACGTCATGCGACTGGCGAGCCCCGAGAGCGCGATCCTCTCGGCGATCGTGTTCAACGCGCTGATCATCCCGTGTCTCGTCCCGCTCGCGCTCAAGGGCGTGACCTACAAGCCGATGGGGGCAGGGCCGCTGCTCGCCCGCAACCTCGCGGTCTACGGCCTCGGCGGCCTCATCGCCCCGTTCGCCGGGATCAAGCTCATCGACCTTGCCGTCTCCGGCCTCAACCTCGCCTGAGGAACCCCGATGCTCACCGATATCAAGACCGCCTTGCGTCCCGCCCTCGTGCTGACGCTGCTGTTCGCCGCCCTGCTGGGCCTGATCTATCCGGCCGTGCTTACCGGGATCGCCCAAGCCATGTTCCCCCATCAGGCCAACGGCAGCCTGATCCGCGACGACGGCCGCATCGTCGGCTCCGAGCTGATCGGCCAGCGCTTCGCCAGCCCAGCCTACTTCCACGGCCGACCCTCGGCTGCCGGGAGCGACGGGTACGACGCGACCGCCTCGGCCGGCTCGAACCTCGGTCCGGCCAGCCAGGTCCTGGTCGACCGCGTGAAGGCCGGTCTCGCTGCCACCCAGACCTCGCCGGGGTCGCAAGTCCCACCCGACCTGGTGACCGCCTCGGCCTCGGGGCTCGACCCTCACGTCAGCCCCGAGGCCGCCCTTTATCAGGTGCCCCGGGTCGCGGCAGCGCGCGGCCTCCCGCCTGCGGATGTCGCGGCGCTCGTTCGCCGCCGTGTCGAGCAGCCGGCGCTCGGCGTCCTTGGCGAGCCGCGGGTCAACGTGCTCGCGCTCAACCGCGATCTCGACCGCATGGCCGGACGGCCCTAAACCGCAGCATGGCGCAGGCGACCCGGATACTGATCGTCGAGGATGAGGCGCACGTCCGCCGGCTGCTGCACGCTGCGCTCCGGCGCGCCGGGCACGACGTCGCCGAGGCCGGAACCGCGCGCGAAGGGCTGTCGCTGCTCGACATCTACAAGCCCGACACCGTGCTGCTCGACCTCGGCCTGCCCGACCGCGACGGGCTCGAGATGATCCCGCTGGTCAAGGCGCGTTCGGATGCGACGCTGATGGTCGTCTCGGCGCGCGAGAACGTCGCCGAGAAGGTCACCGCGCTCGATCTCGGCGCCGACGATTACCTGACCAAGCCGTTCGATACCGAGGAGCTGCTGGCCCGCATTCGCACGGCCTTGCGCCACCGCCTGGCGGGCAGCGCCGAGCGCGAGCGGGTGGTCGTCGGCGAGATCGACATCGACCTCGGCCATCGCCGCATCCTGCGCGCAGGAGAACAGGTCCACCTGTCGCGCAAGGAGTACGAAGTCCTCGCCGAGCTCGCCAAGCACCCCGACAAGGTCATCAGCCACACCCAGCTGCTCCGCGCGGTCTGGGGTCCCGCGCACGAACAGCGGGTCGATTACTTGCGCATCGTCGTGCGCAACTTGCGGCAGAAGCTCGAGGCCAATCCGGCGCAGCCGCGCCTGATCGTCAACGAGCTCGGGGTCGGCTACCGGCTCAACAGCGGCGGCTGATGCCCGCTCAGCAACGCTCCATCAGCGCCTCGAGCATCCAGGTCGTGGCCGGCCCCGGCCGGCTGTCCTTTCGCCACAGCGCGTGGAGCGTGTAGTCGATCCGCGGCGCCTCGGGCAGCGCCAGCGCGACGAGCCGCCCCGCGGCGAGATCGTCGGCCACCATGTGTCGCGGCATGTTCCCCCAGCCGATGCCTTCGAGCAGCAGCGCGTGCTTGGCCCCGAGGTCGGCGAGGCGCCAGGTGCGCGGGCTGAGGACCGAGAATTCGCGGCCCTCGGTCAACGGGGACCGATCGGTGAGGACCAGCTGGAGATGCTGGCCAGACTGTCCCGGAGCGATGTCGCCGAGCGTGGCCAGCGGATGCGACGGCGCGGCGACCGGGACCAGCTCCACGGCGCCGAGCGCCCTGCGCGCCAGCTCGGGCAAGTCGAGGATGTCGGGCCCGCCGACCGCGAGGTCGGCCCGCCGGTCGAGCACCAGCGCCGCGACCGCGCCGAGCGCCTCGACGTGAAGCCGCAGGTTGACCGTCGGGAACACCGCCTGGAAGTCGTGCAGCACGCCGGCGACGGTGCGGCTCGGCATCATGACGTCGACCGCGAGCGCAACTTCGGTTTCGAGCCCCTGCCGGACGCCCCGCGCGCGTGCGATCAGGCCATCGACCTCGTCGGCGACCGCGCGCGCGTCGGCCAGCAAGGCGCGTCCGGCGTCGGTCAGTTCGGGGCGGCGCGAACCCTCGCGGTCGAACAACGTGACGCCGAGCTGGGCTTCGAGCGCCCCGATGCCGTAGCTGATGACCGACAGCGCGCGGCCGAGCTTACGCGCGGCGCGGTTGAAGCTGCCCTCGTCGGCCACGGCGAGGAAGATGCGGAGCTGATCGAGGGTGGGCTGGCCGACGTTCACTATTCAACTCATCAGAACATTTTGCACGAACTTATCCGGGTTTTCCGATTGCGTGGCAAGGGCCAGATAGGCGCCACGCACTGACTTGGAGAACCGACATGATCGAACTTCGCCCCTTCGCGAGCCTCGGCGCCGCCAACCACGGCTGGCTCGACGCGCACCACCATTTCTCGTTCGCCGAGTACCACGATCCGCAGCGGACCAACTGGGGCCAGCTGCGCGTGTGGAACGACGACACGATCGAGCCGCAGAGCGGCTTCCCGCCGCATCCGCACCGCGACATGGAGATCATTACCTACGTCCGCAAAGGCGCGATCACGCACCAGGACAACCTCGGCAACAAGGGCCGCACCGTCGCCGGCGACGTCCAGGTCATGTCGGCCGGGACCGGCATCGCCCATGCCGAGTACAACCTCGAGGACGAGGCGACGCAGATCTTCCAGATCTGGATCATCCCCGACCAGCGCGGCGGCGAGCCGAGCTGGGGCACCCGTCCGTTCCCGAAGGACGATCGTCACGGCCGCTTCGTGACGCTCGCGTCGGGCATCGAGGGCGATGCAGAGAGCCTGCCGATCCGTACCAACGCGCGGGTGCTCGGCGCGACGCTCAAGGCCGGTGAAACCGTGACCTACGACACCTCGGCCGATCGCCACCTCTACCTGGTCCCCGCGACGGGCAAGGTCCGCATCGGCGAGGTCGAGGTCAATGCCCGCGACGGCGCGGCCATCACCGGCCAGCCGCAAGTCGAGGTCACCGCGCTCGAGGACAGCGAGGTGGTGCTCGTCGACGCGCTCTGAACAGACTGCGGCCGCGGTTCTCCGCGGCCGCAGCTCTTTTCGGCCCGCGCGCGCTCGGTTGGGCCGAAGTTGACCCACCCCGAAAACGCGCTACATCGCGCCGTTCCCGGCGCGTGGGGCGGTTAGCTCAGTTGGTAGAGCATCTCGTTTACACCGAGAGGGTCGGCGGTTCGAGCCCGTCACCGCCCACCAGCGATATCCAAATCCCCGTCTACTGCGGGCAATAGCCGTCGAGGAACTGCTGATGCCCGGGCATCGCCTCGACACGCCCCGCGATCTCCGTGGCGAGGCCCGACAGGGTCCGCTCGAGCCGGCCGTCGCTCATCACGCTGCCCATGCGGTGCCAGCTCTTCGGCGTGAGGCGCTGGCCGAGCATGCACTGGACCCAGCTGTCGACGCGGAACACTTCGCCCGCCGCCTGCCACGCATGCGCGCTCTCGACGAAGCTGTCGATCCGCTCGCGCAGCGTGTCCGGCACTTCCATGTGCTTGAGATAGCGCCAGAACTCGGTGTTTTCGCGCTCCGTCAGATGATAGTGGAGGACGACGAAATCGCGCACCTGCTCGATCTCGTCCTGCGCCATGGCGTTGTAGCGCGCGCGCTGCGCGGCGCAGTCGGGCCCGAACGGGAACAGCTGGATCAGCCGCGTGACCGCGCTCTGGATCAGGTGGATCGCGGTCGATTCGAGCGGCTCGACGAAGCCCGACGACAGCCCGATCGCGACACAGTTGCGCACCCAGGCCTGGCGCCGGCGGCCGGTGTGGAAGCGCACCAGGAACGGGTCGCGCAGCAGCTCGCCCTCGACCGCGCCGCGGAACTCGTCGAGCGCCGCCTCGGGTTCGACATGGGCCGTCGAGAACACCAGGCCGTTGCCCATGCGGTGCTGCAGCGGAATGCGCCAGCGCCAGCCGATGTCGTGCGCGATCGCGCGGGTGTAGGGATGCGCGTCGCCGACCGAGGCACTCGGCACCGCCCAGGCGGCGTTGGTCGGCAGCCAGTGCCCCCAGTCCTCGAACCCGGCCTCGAGCGTCCGCTCGATCAGCAGCGCGCGGAAGCCGGTGCAGTCGACGAACAGGTCGCCCTCGATCCGCGCGCCGTCCTCCATCAGCAACGCGGCGACGTCGCCGCTCTCGCCGTCGACCTCGACTTCGGCAATCTTGCCCTCGCGCCGGGTGACGCCGTCGGTCTCTGCGATGCGGCGCAGGAAGCGTGCGTAGAGCCCGGCATCGAGGTGATAAGCATAGTTGAGCGCCGGCTCGCCCTGCAGCGTGAAGCGATGCGCGAGCGCGGCCTGGTGCTCGGGATAATAGGCCCCGATCTCCGCCGCTTGCCCACCGGCCTGCGCCTCGAGCCAGAAGTGCTGAAACTCGGCCACCCAGGTGCGCAGCGGCGCGGTCCCGAAGCTATGGATGTAGCGGTCGCCCGGCCGCGCCCAGTTCTCGAACGAGATGCCGAGCTTGAAGCTCGCCTGGCTCGCCTGCATGAACGCCTGCTGGTCGATCTTGAGCAGCTCGTGGAACGCGCGCGCGGTCGGAATGGTCGATTCGCCCACCCCGATCGTGCCGATCTCCTCGGACTCGACGAGCGTGACCTCGACCAGCCGGCCGAGCTGGCGGGCGAGGGCGACCGCGGCGATCCACCCCGCAGTGCCCCCTCCCGCAATCACCACGCGCGTCGGGTTGGGGGCGGTCATCGTTGCAGCCTCTTGGTCACTTGGGCGCGCAGCCTGCGCGCGAGGGTCTCGTCGAGCGGCGCGAGCGCGCCGTGGATGTGCTCGGGCAGGTGCGCGCGCGCGGTCTCGGCCTCGCCGAACACGTAGTAGTCGAACAGCGCCTTCCACGCGGCCTTCTCGCCCTCGGGCCGGCCGCGCAGCGAGAGCAGCGCGTGGAGCAAGGTGATCTGCGGGCTGTCGACGTAGCCCGGCACCGCGTTCCACCAGAAGTTCACCAGCACGTTGAACTCGGCCAGCGCCTCGACGTGGTGCCACCACATCGCCGGATAGACGAGCACGTCGCCCGCTTCCATTTCGGCCACTTGCGCCGTCTCCTGCGCTTCGGCGAAGCGCGGATACCGCTCGAGGTCGGGCGCGGCGAGATCGACCATCGCAATCACTTGCCCGCCCGGAGTCGGTTCGAGCGGCCCCGGGTAGAGGTTGGCGCCCTGGTCCGGCGGGAACAGCGTGAACCGCCGCCGGCCGACCGCGCAGACCGCGATGTTGTGGGTGTCGTCGTAATGGCAGGTCGCGGTCGTGCGGTTACCGAGCCAGACCGAGGCGAGGCCCGGGTGCTCGGCGAGCATCGGATGGATCGTGCCGAGGTCGAGCGGCACGGCCTCGCCGAGACCCGGAAAGAACAGGCCGAGATCGGTCGAGCCGACGTAGATCGACGGCGCCGCCGGATCGCCGCGCAGCGCGAGGATCTCGTGCAGGACCGCGTCGAGCGGCTCGCGCGAGGCCGCGAAGTTGAAGCCGTCGACTTGCGGCGTGTAGGCGAAGCGCCCCGCGATCTCGGGCGCGCCGCGATAGACCACGACCGGCTTGCCCGCCCAGCCGGCGACGAGCATGTCCGCCGCCTCGTCCGCCGACCTCAGTCCGGCCTGGACCAGCGGCCAGTCCGCCGCGGCGCCCTTGAACAGGATCGGCTTGTCCTCGGCGACCGCCGCTTCCCAGTCCGCGCCGCGCGGCAGCGGGCCGGTGCGGGTCTCGACGCTGCGGCCGGCCGGCGCCATGTCAGCCGGCGAGCTTGCGCTGCTTGCGGGCGATGAGCCGCGGCATCGTGCCGATCGAGGCGGCGGCGAAGACCGCCACGTCGAGCAGCCGGGCGTCGTTGAGCCGCTCGAGCGCCGCGCCGTCGAGCGCGGCGATCCTCTCGGGCACGACCGCGAGGTAGCCGTCGAAATCGACCCCGGTGTGCTCGTCGAACGAGACCTGCAGCTTGACCTCCTCGACCAGTCCGAGCTCGTCGAACACCGCGGTCATCATCGGGGCCATCGCAGCGCCGGCCTGGAGCGTGCGCAAAGCGTCGAGCGCGCGCTCGAGCATCGGCGCGTTGCCGCCGTGCGGCTTGAACACCGGGTCGCCATCTTCGCCTGCGGGCGCGACCCGCGGATCGTCGAGGTCGACACAGACCACGCCCTCGCCGTCGACCGCGCCGATCGTGAACGGGCGGTGGCGCAGCAGCGCGGGGACGTAGGCCGCGTCCCATCGGTCGCCGTTGAGGAACAGGTTCTCGTCGCGGTCGAAGCCGAGGATCGCCACGGCCTGGAGCGCCGCGTCGGGCTGGCGCGCGAACAGGATCGGGTACTCGCGCTGGACCTGCGCGAACTCGCTCGCGAACACCGCGACCTGGTTCACCGCCTCGCCGAAGCGTGCGCCATGGCCGCGCCTGAGCTTGAGCGCCGCGTGCTGGACGTTGTCGAGGCGAGCCGTCGTGGTCATGCGATCCGAGCCGTTGTGTTGCAGAAATACGGAAGCCGGAAAAGGGAAAGGCCGCGTCTGGTCGACACGGCCTTCCCCCTCATTTTCCGACGAAGGAGCGTCGTCAGAACTTGTACCGGGCTCCGAGGTACCAGCGGCGGTCGCCCTCGACGATGAACCAGGGCTGGTTCTCGGTGCGGGCGAACGTCTGCACGTTCGACTTGGTCAGGTTGATGCCCTCGAGCGAGAACGAGATGTGCTCGTTGAGGTCATAGCTGACGTTGAGGTCGAGCTGGTCGTACGACTTGACGAACACCGGGTTACGCGAGGAACCGCGGCTGTTGTTCGACAGGTACGTGCCGCGCCAGTTGTAGGTCAGGCGGGCCGAGATCCCGTAGTTCTCGTAGATCAGCGAGGCGTTGGCGGTGTCCGACAGGCCGAGCAGCGCGAACTGGTCCGCGGTGGTGTTGGCCAGGATGTCGTAGCCGATGTCGCCTTCGACCATGGTGTAGGCGGCGGCCACGCCCAGCCCGGTATCGCCGAGGAAGTACTGCCCGGCGATCTCGAAGCCGTAGATGTGGCCTTCGTTGTTGTTGATCGGCTTCTGCGTCTGGAACACGAACAGCGGATCGGACGCGTTGGCCGTGATGTTGTAGGCCAGCAGCGTCTGGTCGATGAACGCCTGGGTCAGGTTGCCGTTGACCAGGTTGGCACTGAACGTCGCGGTCGCGGCCGCAACCGAGGCCGAGTTGTCGATCAGCGCGGTCATCGTGAACAGGTTCACGTCCGACAGGTCGACGCCGAGGCCCTGCAGCGCCGCGACGGCCTGGCCCGAGCGGGTGCCCGCAGCGCCCGACGACGGGTCACGCAGGTCGAACAGGTTCTCTTCCTCCTGACCGGTGCCGACGAAGTTCTTGACCCGCTTGTCGAAGAAGCCAGCCGAGATGTAGCTCGAGCGGGCGAAGTAGTATTCGAGCGAGACGTCGAAGTTGTCGGACACCAGCGGAACCAGCTGCGGGTTGCCCGAGGTCGCGTTCGGCCTGCCGCCGAGGTAGACCGGCCGGTTCGGGTTGTTCGAACCGATGTCGACCGCCGAGAACAGCGAGGCGAAGTCGGGCCGGGCAATGGTCTTGCCGTAGGAGATGCGGCCCTTGATGTCGTCGGTCAGATCGACCGAGAAATCGAGCGCCGGCAGGATGTGGTCGTAGCTGTTCGAATCTTCGACCGCGACGTCGCTCGAGGCGAGGACCTTGGTGAAGTCGTTGTCAGCGTCCCAGCGCAGCGCGGCGGGAGGCACGATCACCGAGGTCGAGGTCGAGTTGGTGTGCTCGTAGCGGACGCCCGCGACGACATTGACCGGACGGCCCATGAGCTCGGTGTTGAGGTTGACCTGGGCATAGGCCGCCCAGATTTCTTCCTCGACCCGGTTGTCCTGGTTGCCGTTGACACTGCCGAAGCCGGGGTACTGGTTGCCGAGCAGATCGTAGAGCTCGGTGGCGTCGGCGCGGAAGGCGGTCAGCAGGGCGCCGGTCGCCATCGGGTCGAAGTGGTTGAACTTGCAGGCCAGGCAGAACGGTGTGACCGCGTTGCCGGCGAACTGCTGCACGTCGCCGATGTGCGCCACGCCCCAGTCGCCGAGCGCCTGGTAGGTGTCGATGCGGGTCTGGTGCATGTCGTTGCTGCGCCATGCGCCGCCGAACTCGACCAGGTCGTCGTCGCCGAGGTCCCACGCACCGTCGAGACGGATCTCGTCGGTCGTCTGGTCCTGCCGCGAGGTCGTGCTGCGGGCGACCTGCGAGCCGAGGTCGGGCAGGTCGAGCACGCCGTTGGCGTTGCCGTTGCCCCCGGTCGCCGGGTTGTCGTTGAACGTGATGTTCTGCACCAGGAAGCCGTCGACGATCGACAGCGTCTGGCCGGCCACGCCCTTCTGCGCGATCGCCACCAGCGTCGACGAGTGGCCGAGCGGGTTGTTCGGCTTCGCCTTGGCTTCCGAGTGGTGCCCGTCGAGCGTGAAGGTCAGCGAGTCGGTGGCGTGGAACTGCGTGTTGAGACCCAGCGACAGCAGGCTTTCCTCGATCGCGCGATACTGCTGCTCGAAGCCGCCGTCCTTGGCGCCCGAGATGATGTCGGTGATCGAGGTCGCGGTCGCGACCTGGTTGTTGCCGTCGAACTCGACGCGGCTGAACGGCCGGTTGAGCCAGGTCGCCTGGTCGGTGCGCTGCTCTTCCGACTGGTTCTGGTAGTAGGTCGCGTCAGCGGTGATTTCCCACTGGTCGCTCGGCTGGAATTGCAGCGTCAGCTGGCCGTTGATGCGCTCGCGCTGGAATTCCGAGTAGTGCAGGCGGAAGTCGTTCGGGAAGCCGACGAGGGTGTCCGGCGACGGCGCGTTGGCGAACGTCGTCGAGGCGTTGACGCGGCCGCGGCTCGGGTCGGAGAACTGCGAGAAGGTCTCGATGTTCCAGTCGTTGACCGAGGCCGACGGCGCCGAGTTGTTGCGCTTCTGGTAGCTGCCGAACAGGCCGATGCCGAAGGTGCTGTCGGCATTGACCCAGTTGAGCAGGCCCGAGACTTCCGGGGTCACGCGGGCGAATTCGGTGTCGGATTCGTCGTAGACCGCCTTGGCGCCGATCGAGCCGGTGAAGCCAAGCTCGCCGTCGAGCGGCTTGCGGGTGACGATGTTGATCGCGGCGCCGATGCCGCCCGAGGTCACCGAGGCGCGCGCGGTCTTGTAGACCACGAGCTGGCTGACGCCTTCCGACGCGATGTTCGAGAAGTCGAACGAGCGCGTGGTGCCGGAGACGAAGTCGCCGTTCTGGTCCTGACCGACCGAGGCGATGCTCGCGGTCGGCATCGCGCGGCCGTTGAGGGTGACGAGGTTGTAGCCCGGTCCGAAGCCGCGGACCGTGACGCGCGAGCCTTCACCGTTGACGCGGTCGATCGACACGCCGGTGATGCGCTGCAGCGATTCCGCGAGGTTGGTGTCGGGGAACTTGCCGATGTCCTCGGCCGAAATCCCGTCGACGACGCCGGAGGCGTTGCGCTTGAGGTCGATCGAGCGATCGAGCGATGCACGCACGCCGGTGACGATGATCTCGGTCTCGGGGGTGCTGGTCTGGGTTTCCTGTGCGGCCGCGGTGGTAGCGCTACCAAAACAGGCTGCAAGAGTAAGCGCGGACGCGGTACGCGTCAGCGCCGGCGACAACCGGAGCCGCTGCATCAGTAATTCCTCCCCACAATCGCCAGCCGACGATCGGCCGCGAAACCTGAGTCCTCTAGTCGACTCGTAAAGGTAGCGCTAACAACAATCGTGCGCGGTTGTCAACCGAGGTGGTCCTTTCTGTCGCCGCCGAGTTAACTCAGGTGGAGATTGTGACATTTGTGCCGCATATACGCGTGCGCGACCGGCGGCGCGCAACCTTAGGCGCCGCGTGACTTTTGCGAGCGAGGGGGCCACGTTTCGGCGATGCGCAACCTCGATCTCACCTCGTGGCAAGGCCTGCTCAGCACCCTCGGCGCATTGGCGCTGGTCACGCTGATCGGTGTCGGCATCCGCCTGCTGGCGATGATGACCATCCAGCAGCGCCGCGAGCGGCTCAACCGGCAGATCAACGAACGGCTGCGCACTCTGATCGCGGCCTACAAGACGCTCGGCGGATCGTTCACCGGCGATCTCGCGGTCGATCCGCGCCACTTGCGCGACCTCCTGCGCTCGACCGAGGGGGCTGGTGAGGATGCCACGGCGGCAACCGGCTCCGATCGACCGCGCCGCATCCGCGACGCGGTCGAAGCGGCGTTGTCCGACGTCATACTGCTCGGCACCGAGGAACACGTCCGCCTCGCCGGGCTCGCCGCGCGCGAGCTGGTCGAGGGACGGCCCGTGCACGTGCATGAGCTGGTGGTCTCGCTGCGCGCCTTCATCCGCCACGCGCTCGATCTCGATCCGGTCCCCGCCGATCTCGCGATCCCCGCCCAGGGGCCTGCGCGCCCCGGAGCTGCGGGCGGCGGCAAGGGGCAGGGCGGCGAGGGCGGCCGGAAGGGCGGCGGCGGAGGTGGCATGGGCGGCATGGGTGGCGCCGGGATGGGTATGGGCATGGGCGTCGCCGCGAGCGCGGCCGACGATCCGTCGGACGACCCGCACCGCTAGGCGGAGTCCTGCCGAACGGGTAAAGCCGGTCGCGCATGGGGGATCTCGACATTGCCATCGCCGGCTGCGGCATCGCCGGCCTCGCCGCCGCGCTGCTGCTGCATCGGCAAGGGCACGCGGTGACGCTCTACGAACGCTTCGCCGAGCCGCGGCCGCTCGCTTCCGGGCTGATGATCCAGCCGACCGGGCTCGCGGTGCTCGAACGGCTCGGCCTGGCCGGCGAGATCGCTGCCAGCGGCGCGGCCGTGACCCGTCTCTTCGGCCTCAACGCGCTCGGCGAGACGGTGCTCGATGCGCGCTACGAGGACTCCGTCACGGCCGGCCTGTTCGGGATCGGCATCCACCGCGCGAGCCTGTTCGGCGCGCTGTACGATGCGGTGCTTGCTGCCGGGGTGGGCGTGCGGACCGGCCGCGCCATTGCCGGCTCCGAGCTCGGTGCCCGCGGCCGCCGCGTGCGCTTCGCCGACGGCGAGTCGTCGCCGTTACACGACTTGGTGGTCGACGCGCTCGGTGTCGCCACGCCGCTGGTGCCGCGCGACGACGGCTGGCTGCCCTACGGCGCGCTGTGGACGACCTTGCCGTGGCCTGCCGGCGGGCCGTTTCGCGAGGACCGGCTCGAGCAACGCTACGAGCGCGCCTGGCGCATGGCGGGCGTGCTGCCGACCGGCGCGCGCCGGGGCGGGACAGCGCGCGAGCTGTCGCTGTTCTGGTCGTTGCGCGCCGATGCGTTCGCCCGCTGGCAGGAGCGCGGACTGGCGCCGTGGAAGGACGAGCTGCGGGCGTTGTGGCCCGACTGCGCGGGGTTGCTCGAGCAGATCGACGATCCCGCCGCCCTGACTTTCGCGCGCTATGCGCATCGCTCGGCGCGGAATCCGGTCGAGGACCGGCTGATTCACATCGGCGATGCGTGGCATTCGGCGAGCCCGCAGCTCGGCCAGGGCGCGAACATGGCGCTGCTCGACGCCTGGGCGCTCGCGCAAGGCCTCGCCGGCCACGCGCCGCTTGGCCAGCGCCTCGCGCATGCGGTCGCGCTGCGGCGCGGGCATGTCCGGCTGTACCAGCGGCTGACCGCGCTGTTCACCCCGCTGTACCAGAGCGACGCGGCGCTGCCGGCGCTGCTGCGCGACATGGTGCTGGCGCCGCTTTCGCGCATCGGGCCCGGACCGCGCATCCAGGCCGCGCTGGTCGGCGGGCTCGTCGGCGATCCGCTCGGACGGCTCGGCCTGGCCCTGCCCGACTACGCCGCGCTCACCCGTCCACGATGACGGTGGCCGTTCCCCGATAGCCGCGCTGCGGGTCGCCGGTCAGCACGATCGTCTGCCGCGCGCGACCGGCGGGATCGGCGTCGGCGAACACGAAGTCGCGCGCGAGCGGCTGCCGCTCGAGGTTGCCGAGCGACTCGCCGTAGCGCGCGTCGGCACGGTAGATCGCGCGGCATTCGGCTTCGGGAAAGGCGAGCTGCGAGACCAGCAGCGGTGCTTCGCCGCGCAGCGCGGCCGCGGTGCTGGCGAACACCTCGAAATGGCAATGCGGATAGCGCCCGCCGTAGCAGCCGGGCACGATCGCGCCGAACCGCACGTGCCCCTGCGCATCCGCCGGCTGCAGTCCGCGCAAGTAGTTCTCCGCCGGCAGGTCGTAGAGCGAGTAGGCCCCCGCGGCATCGTTCTGCCACAGGTAGAGCGCGAGGCCGGGCAAGGCCGCGCAGCCGGCCTCGCGCGCAAGCAAGAGCTCGAGTTCGAGCGCTACCCCGTCGGCCCGGCCGCTCATCCCGGCGAAGCTTGGCCGCAAGTCGCTGCGGACCACGCCGTCCATCGCCAGCACGTTGACCGGCCGCCGGCCTGCATTGCTGCCGTCGGCCGGAAACGGGCCGCGCGTCTCGGTCGGCGACAGGCGACATGCATCCGCCGCCTGCGCCCCGGCACGCCCACCGCACGCGGCGAGCGCCACGCCGCCAAGCCCGAGCGCCATCCCGGCGAGCATTCGCCGCCGGTCGAGCTCGAGCTGGCTGGTCACGTCTTGGCCACCCCCGCGGTGGCCTCGGCCACCGCCTCGCGTGCCTCGGCGGTCGACCAGTCGTACCCGCCGGCGACACGCCAGATCTCCTTGCCCTCGGCGTCGAGCAGCACCGTCAACGGCAGCCCGCTGCCCCCGCCGTAGGCGATCGCCAGCGAGTTCTTCGGATCGAGCCACTGCGGCAGGTGGGCGAACTTGCGCTCGGCGAAGAACGGCCCGACCGCCTCGGCCCCGTTCATGTCCTGGCTCACCGTGACCACTTTGACACTGTCGCCAAGCTCGCCGGCGAGCTCGTCGAGCTTGGGCATCTCGGCCACGCACGGCACACACCAGGTCGCCCACAAGTTGAGCAGCACCGGCGTGCCCTTGAGCTCGGCGGTGGCGAGCTTGGCGCCGGTAGCGTCGCTGAGCTCGACCGCCGGCAGCGGCTGCCCCGCGAAGCTGCGGTCGATCGTGCCCGCGAGCTCGGTCCCCGCATCGCCCGCCGCTTCAGGTTGCGCGGCTTCCTCGCTTTGCCTATCGCACCCCGCCGTAACGAGGGCGAACGCGCACGTGAGCGAAACGAGGGACAATCGGGACATGTCGGGCTCCAACCGGATGTGGGGCGGGCGCTTCGCCGAAGGGCCGAGCGCGATCATGCGCGAGATTAACGCCTCGATCCCGTTCGACAAGGCGCTGTGGCGGCAGGACGTCGCCGCAAGCAAGGCCCACGCGGCGATGCTCGGCGCCTGCGGGGTGATCAGCGGCGAGGACGCCGTCGCGATCACCGACGGCCTCGACCAGGTCGCCGCCGAGTACGAGCGCGACGGCGTGCCCGAGGACTGGGCGCTCGAGGACATCCACATGACCACCGAGAGCCGCCTCGCCGAGCTGATCGGCCCGGCGGCCGGGCGCCTGCACACCGCGCGCAGCCGCAACGACCAGGTCGCGACCGACTTCAGGCTGTGGGTCCGCGACGCGATCGACCAGGCCGACGCCGGGCTCGAGGCGCTCCAGCGCGCGCTGGTCACCCGCGCCGAAGAGCACGCCGAGAGCATCATGCCCGGCTTCACCCACCTGCAGACCGCGCAGCCGGTCACTCTCGGCCATCACCTGCTCGCCTACTACGAGATGATCCGCCGCGACCGCTCGCGCTTCGCCGATGCGCGCGCGCGGCTCAACCAGTGCCCGCTCGGCTCTGCCGCGCTAGCCGGCACCGGCTTCCCGATCGACCGCAAGATGACCGCGCAGGCGCTCGGCTTCGCCGGCCCGACCGCGAACAGCCTCGACTCGGTATCCGACCGCGACTTCGCGCTCGATTACCTCCAGGCCGCATCGCAGTGCGCGCTGCACCTCTCGCGCCTCGCCGAAGAGATGATCATCTGGGCGAGCCAGCCGTTCGGCTTCGTCCGCCTGCCCGACGCGCTGAGCACGGGAAGCTCGATCATGCCGCAGAAGAAGAACCCCGACGCCGCCGAGCTCGTCCGCGGCCACGCCGGGCGCATCGTCGGCTGCGCGGTTGCGCTGATGGTGACGATGAAGGGCCTGCCGCTCGCCTATTCGAAGGACATGCAGGACGACAAGCCGCCGGTGTTCGAGGCCGCCGGCCTGCTCGGCCTGTCGATCGCCGCGATGACCGGCATGGTCGAGGCAACCCAATTCCGCACCGACCGCATGCGCCAGGCCGCCGAGCTCGGCTATGCCACCGCGACCGACCTGGCAGACTGGCTCGTCCGCGAAGCCGGCGTGCCGTTCCGCGAGGCGCACCATATTACCGGCGCCGCGGTGAAGCTGGCCGAGAGCAAGGGCATCGCCCTCGAAGCCCTGCCGCTCGCCGAGCTCCAGGCGATCGACGCGCGCATCGGCGAGGGCGTCTACAAGGCGCTCTCGGTCGAAGCCTCGGTGGCCGCACGAGCGAGCCACGGCGGCACCGCGCCGGCCGAGGTACGCAAGCGTATCGCCGAGGCACGCGAGGCGCTAGGATTGCACCCGTGACTCGCCTCGCCCCTCTCGCCCTGCTGCTCCTGCTCGCCGCCTGCGGCGCGCAGCGCGACCTCCAGCCGCAGGCGGGGAAGGCGCTCCCGCCAGCGCCGTTCGGCCGCGCCGACCGGCCGACCGCAGCGGAGCTGCTCGAGCCGACTCCCGAAGCGATGCCCGTGCGCACCGTCGAGCTGCGCCGCCAGTCCGAAGAGCGCGAGGACGACCCGTTCGACCTGCCGCCCGAAGGCTGATCTCAAGAAAGACTTATGGACCATTTCCACCTTCGTGACGGCGAGCTTTACGCCGAGGACGTCCCGCTCGCCCGCATCGCCGACGAAGTCGGCACGCCGGTCTACGTCTATTCGCGCGCCACGCTCGAGCGGCATGCCCGCGTGTTCCGCGAAGCGCTTGAGCCACTTGGGCGCGTGCATCTCGCGTTCGCGGTGAAAGCCAACCCCAACCTCGCGGTGCTCAAGGTCATGCAACGCGAAGGCTTCGGCGCCGACGTCGTCTCGGGTGGCGAGCTCCAGCGCGCGCTTGCCGCGGGCATGCCGGCCGAGGACATCGTCTTCTCGGGCGTCGGCAAGCAGCACTGGGAGCTGATCCGCGCGCTCGACGCCGGGATCGGCCAGTTCAACCTCGAGTCCGAGGAAGAGGGCGAGGAGCTCGCCGAGCTTGCCGCCGAACGCGGTCAGGCGGCGCCTTGCGCGCTGCGCGTCAATCCCGACGTCGACGCCGGCACCCACGACAAGATCTCGACCGGCAAGGCCGACAACAAGTTCGGCGTGCCGATCGGCGAAGCCGCCGCGATCTACGCGCGCCTCGCCAGGCTCCCGGGCCTGCAGATGCGCGGCCTCGCGGTCCACATCGGCAGCCAGCTCTCCGACCTCGCTCCGCTCGAGCGCGCGTTCGAGAAGCTCGGCAAGCTGCTCGCCGAAGTCCGCGCCGCGGGCCTCGAGGTGACCCATGTCGATCTCGGCGGCGGCCTCGGCGTGCCCTACAAGCCCGGCGACGTGATGCCGAGCCCCGCCGAGTACGGCGCGATGGTCGCGCGCGTCACGGCGGGCTGGGACGTCACGCTGATGTTCGAGCCTGGCCGCGTGATCGCCGGCAACGCCGGGATCCTGCTGACAAAGGTGGTCCGCGTGAAGCGCGGCATCAACGACCCGTTCGTGATCGTCGACGCGGCGATGAACGACCTCGCCCGGCCCGCGCTCTACGGCTCGTGGCACGATTTCGAGGCCGTGCGCCCGTCGAACCGGCGGATGACCGCCAACATCGTCGGCCCGATCTGCGAGACCGGCGACACGTTCGCCATGGGCCGCAACATCGAGGGCGTCGAAGCCGGCGACCTCGCGGTGTTCCGCACCGCCGGCGCCTACGGCGCGACGATGGCCTCGAGCTACAACAGCCGCGGCTTCGTCGCCGAGGTCATGGTCGACGGCGACAGGTACGCGGTGGTCGCCGACCGCATCCTTCCCGAAGAGATCACGGCTGCCGAGCGCGTGCCCGACTGGCTGGATTGAGTTCCTCCGTTACGCGTCCCCTCCGCGGACGGAGGGGGCCGGTGGCTAAGGCAGAGCCAACGGGGTAGGGTGCCCTTCATGCGTTCGCTCCCGCTCTTCCACAGCATCGCCGGCCAACCGGTGATCGTGCTGGGAGACGGCGAGGCCGCCGAGGCCAAGCGCCGCCTGGTCGAGCGCGCGGGCGGCATCGTCGTCGAGGACGACGACCGCGAAGCGCGCCTGGCCTTCATCGCGCTCGACCGGCCCGAGCTGGCCACCGTCCGGCTCAAGGCGCGCGGCGTGCTGGTCAACGTCACCGATCGCCCGGACCTGTGCGACTTCACCGTGCCCAGCATCCTCGACCGCGACCCGGTGCTCGTCGCCGTCGGCACCGCCGGCGCCTCGGCGGGCCTCGCCAAGCAGCTGCGCCTGCGGCT
>CBHWED010000011.1:0-30232 GCA_966112795.1 uncultured bacterium | reverse complement strand
GGCGGAGTGGTTACGCACCGGACTGCAAATCCGTTTACGCCGGTTCGATTCCGGCTCGGGCCTCCATAACCACCAAAAAAGCTCGTTCCGTCATTCCCGCGCAAGCGGGGACCGCGCTTGTGCCTGCCAGCCCTGCGTAGCGAGAAAAGCGGAGTCCCCGCTTTCGCGGGGACGACGAGGGCGGGATTACGCGGTCGCCGCGGTCAGCGCGGCGCGCGAGCGGCGGCGGGCCTGGCGGGCGCGCCACCAGATGATCAGGCCGGTGACCGAGAGCAGCGCCGGGATGATCCCGCCGAGGAAGATCACGAACTGCCAGACGAAGCCCATGTCGGTGCCGTCGTGCCAGCGGCGCATCGTGCGGGCGAGCGTCTCCGGGCGCTCGGCCTCGGGCGGCGTGGCCAGAGCGCCGGCATCGGCGACCTTGACTTCGGCCGGCGCACCGTCGGTCTCGAACTGGATCGTCCAGCTCGCTTCGCGCTCGGTCGGCCAGCCGACGCTGAGCAGCTTGCCCTGGGCGTAGGGCGCCGCCGCCGCGACCGCGGCGTCGACCGAGGTCTGCGTTTCGGCGAGCGGCTGCGCCGGACCGCCGCGTCCGCCGGGCCCGCCGGGCCCGCCCGGGCCACCGCGCGCAGGGCCGGATTCGAACGCGCTGAACACGCTCGGAAAACTGATCCACGCGCCGGTGAACGAGAGCATCGCCAGCGGGATCAGGATCCAGAAGCCGGTCATGTAGTGGAGGTTGGCGTTGGTGGTGTTGCGCCGCTTCCACTTGAAGCCCGAGGCGAAGCCGCCCGAGAGCGGCCACCACAGCCAGATCCCGGTCAGGCACGAGATGAGCATGAACACGCCGACCCAGCCGACGATCGGCCGGCCCCAGCCCGGGATCATCATCGAGCCGTGGATCTGGTGCATCACGCGAACGACCCCGGCGTTGGCCGAGGCCTGGTCGATCACCGAGGCGTCGCGCGGGTCGAGCCAGAAGCTGGTCCGCTCGGGCCGCCCGCCGCCGACGGCGGGCTTCGACGCCGAGGCGACGACCGGCTGGCCTTCGCTGTTGAAGCGCAGCGTGGCGAGCGTCTGTTCGGGCGCGAGCTCGGCCTTGGCGGCATCGGCGTATGCAGACGGCGGCAGCGCGGCCGGGCCGAGCGTCTCGTGGCGTTGCGGCTCGAGCATGGCCTCGAGCCCGTCGTGCCACACGAGCGCGGCACCGGTCAGCGAGATCGGGATGATCAGCACCGCGAGCAGCAGGCCGATCCACTTGTGGACCTGGAGCCACAGCATGCGCAGCTGCTTCTTCGACGATTTCGGCACGTGAATCCCCTGTCCGCGGTCGGTCGCGAATCTGTCTACCGGCGATGCGGGTTATTGCAAATGATTATCAGCCGCGCAGGCTAGGCGTCGGCCCAGCGGCGCAGCAGGTTGTGATAGACCCCGGTCAGCTCGACGACCGACTGGTCGCCCTGGCCGAGTTGGCCGGCCAGCCGCTGCACCGCCTGGTCGAGCTCGAACAGCATGCGCCGCGCCGCGTCGTCACGGACCATCGACTGGATCCAGAAGAAGCTCGCGACGCGCGTGCCCGCGGTCACCGGAGTGACCTTGTGCAGGCTCGACGACGGATAGAGGATCATGTCGCCCGCCGGCAGCTTGACCACTTGCGCCCCGAACTGCCCCTCGATCAGCAGCTCGCCGCCCTCGTAGCTCTCGGGATCGGCGAGGAACAGCGTCGCCGAAAGGTCGCTGCGGATGCGGAACTCGCTGCCGCGCTGGATGCGCACCGCGTTGTCGACGTGGATGTCGAAGTCCTGCCCGCCAGCGTACCGGTTGAACAGCGGCGGGAAGGTCTTGAGCGGCAGCGCCGCGGCGATGAACAGCGGCGCGCGGCCGAGCGCTTCGAGCACCAGCTGCCCGCCTTCGCGCGCAGCCGGAGTATGCTCGGAAAGCTGCTCGTTGTTCTTGGCGAGCCGCGCCTGCGGACCCGAGGTGACGTTGCCGTCGACCCATTCCCCGGCGTCGATCACCGCGCGCAGCCTGGCCACGCCGGACGGATCGAGCACCTGGGGAATGTGGACCAGCATGGCCCTGGTTACCGCAGTTTCGTCAAAAGCTGTAGAACACGCTGAGCACTGCCGAGCGCGCCTCGCCCGGTGTCGCCCAGCCGCCGGAGATCGCCCCGGTGGTCGCGTTCACGTTGTTGCGGATGCCGGTGTAGTACAGCTCGTCGGTCACGTTCTGGACGTTGAGCTGCGCGGTCAGGTTGTCGGTGATCGGGTACGAGACGAACAGCCGGTGGGTCAGGTAGTCGTCCGAGCGGAACTGCGGGGTCGTGATCCCGCCGGCGATCACTCGATTGTTGAGCGCGAAGCTGCCCTGGTAGGTCATGCCGTAGCCGACCTCGAGCCCGAAGGGAAAGCGGTACGTGGTGAACAGGCTGCCCGAGTGCTCGGGAGTCTGCAGCATCTCCTGCCCGGCCTGGGGATCGACGCAGCCATCCGCCAGGCAGAAGTCCGACACGCTCTGGATCACCTTGCTGTCGAGGTAGGTGTAATTGGCGAACACCGTCCACTCCGGGGTGATGTTGCCGCTGACGCTGAGCGTCAGGCCGTCCACGCGGGAACGCCCATCGAGCACTTGCAGCGCCGTCGGCAGCAGAGGGTCGTTCGATGGCACGCGGAAGTTGGTGCGGTCGTTGCGGAACAGCGCCGCGGCGACCTGCAGCTTGCGATCGAGCAGGTCGGCCTTGGCGCCGATCTCGTAATTGACGGCGCCTTCGGGCGCCACCGCACAGGGATCGGCCGCGCCCGGCGCCGAGATCACGCCGCAGCCCTGGCGCACGGTGGCCGAGGACGGCGTCTTCGAGTTGCCGTAAGCGGCGTAGAGGCTGACGGACTCGACCGGCTTGACCACGGCGCCGACGCGATACGAGAACAGGTTCTCGTCGCTCTTCTGCGGAGCGAGCTGCGCCGGCGTAAGCGGCGTGGTGCCCGGCGGATAGGACAGCAGCGGGACGTTGCGGAAGGTCGCGCTGTTGTTTTCCCAGCGGACGCCGGCGTTCAGCTCGACGATGCCAAGCTCGAGCGTGTCGAAGGCATAGAACGCGACGTTGTCGGTCTGGCTGGTCGACTTGGCCGTGACGGTGGGGTTGATCGGCCCGGTCCACACGGTGTCGGGGTCGGCGAGCTCGATCAGCGGCAGCGGAGCGATCGCCGAGCCGTCGGGGTTGCGCAGCAGCGAGGCGCTGGTGATGCCGTAGGACTCGGTGCTCAGCGACATGCCGACCACCAGGGTGTTGCGCGTCGAGCCGGGCTCACCGGTGACGATGCGCAAGTCGGTCTGGTTGGCGAGCAGGTTGTTCTCCTGGTCGCGCACCAGGCCGCGCGGGCCCGACGGCAAGTACATGCCCTGCGGCAGGCTCGCCGCGCAGGCCAGGCCCTGCGTCGATTCCCCGCTGGCGCCGACCGGCTGGCGGCCGGTGGTCGACAGGCAGAAAGTGCCCTGCGGCGCGCTGGTCTGGCTGTACTGCGCCACCCGCTGCGCCCGCGTCAGGTTGCGCACGGTGATGGTGTCGCTGAAGTCGTGGGTGAAGATCGCCGTGAGGCGATCGACCTGGGCGTTTTGCTCGTCGAGGTTGCGGTAGCCGAAGTAGTCGCTCGGATCGACTTCCTCGAGCGGCCCGTCGTTCACCAGGCTCTTGAAATAGGGCACGCCGTAGATCGGCGTGTTGTTGTCCTCCTGGTGGACGTAGGCGAGCGTCAGCCGGGTCGGCCCTTCGACACCGAGCGTGACCGACGGCGCGATGCCCCAGCGCTCGTAGCTCTCGACGTCGCGGCCGGGCACGTCGTTGCGGTGATACATCGCGTTCACGCGGACCGCGGCGAGGTCGGACAGCCGGTGGTTCGAATCGATCGTGCCGCGGAAGTAGCTGTCGGTGCCGACCGCGCCCTGGAGGATCGTCAGGTCCTCGGCCTGCGGGGCCTTCGACACGAGGTTGATCGTGCCGCCGACCGAGCCCGAACCGTTGAACACCGAGTTGGCGCCGTTGTAGACTTCGACCTGCTGCAGGTTGAACGGGTCGGTGCGGCTGTATTGCGCGCTGTCGCGCACGCCATCGACGGTGATGTCGTTGTTGGCCGAATAGCCGCGCAAGTTGATCGAATCGCCATAGCCGCCGCCGCCTTCGCCGGCGCCAAAGGTGATGCCCGGAATGGTCGCCAGGACGTCGCGCAGGGTCAGCAGGTTCTGCTTCTTGATCACCTGGTCGCTGACGATGGTGACGGTCTGCGGCGTGTCGAGCAGCGGCGCGGTCGCCCGGGGGCTTTCAAGTTCGGGCTGCTCGCGCTGCCCTTCGACGAGGATCTGCTGCTCGTCGACCGCCGCGGCATCCTCTGCATCCTCGGCAAGCGCCGGCGCGCTGGCGAGAAAGCCGACGCAGGCGGCGGCGAGGAAGGCCGGAGCCTTGGCGCGATTTTGAAGTCCCTGTTTCACGAATGCCCCTCATGGCGGTCTGATTTGCCGGCGCCCTATCCCCGCGCCGGAACCGAGTCAACGCTATTGAGAGTTATTCTCAAATTCAATTGCCGGCACCGCGTGCGCAGGAAAGCGAGCGCCATGAGCGACGTTCGCTGTCTTCGGTTCCGGGGCATTGCAGGGCAGCGCGAAGCCCTCTAAGGGGCCGCGACCAGTGCCGCTTTAGCTCAGTTGGTAGAGCACATCATTCGTAATGATGGGGTCACGTGTTCGAGTCACGTAAGCGGCACCATTTCCCTCCCGGCGCGGGCAGGGATCAGCCCGCGGCCTGGGCTCCCGGCGAATCGTCCTCGAAATCCCACCGCTTCTGGCTGAGCCGGATCGCGTGCGGCGGCAGGCGCTCGGCGTAGCCCGGGATCTCCCACGCGACATCGTGCACGCAGGCGTCGTCGGGCATCGTGCGGCGGCGGTAGCGGTTCATGCGCTGCTCGGTGCGCCTGGTTTCGCGGTTGTAGCGGGCCTTGGGAATGAACTCGGCGAGGTGCCAGAAGCCGGTGGTCGAGTTGTGCAGCGGGCCCGGCGCCGGCGGCACGAAGCCGCCGCCGCGCCGGCCGAGCACTTCCTCGAGCCGCTCGGGATCGAGCAGCAGGCCGGCTTCGGCCGCCTCGCGCGCCATCCACGCAAGCGCATGCTTCGACAGCCCGCTCTGGCTTTCGGCATAGCCGCCGCCGACGTCGCAGTGCGAACCGGGGAACCACACCTGCTTGAGATTGAGGCCGGGCTCCTCCTGGAACCAGTTCACGCGGAAGAACGCGCGCTTCTCGTCGATCGCGATCGCGTGGCGGGTGACCGCGATGTCGGGGTTGTGCCGGGTATAGGGGAGCGCGAGCGGGCTGCCGATCCAGCCGACCGAATTCACCGTGTCCCACACGCCGAGGAAGTGCGGCTTGCACGGGTTCGCCGAGAGCGTGGCGGTATATTCCCTGGCCAGCGCGAAATAGCGGTCGGCTTCGGCTTCGCCGCGCTTCTTGCTGATCGCCCACATCATCCTGACCGCATAAGGCACGAGCGCGTCGTTGCCGGGCATCGACAGGCCGTAGAGCTTGAGCATGCTGGCGATGACGCGCGCGGTGTAGGCCCCGCGGCTGAAGCCGAACAGGTAGACCCGGTCGCCGGGCCGGTAGTGGTTCATCAGGAAGACGTAGGCGTCGGCAATGTCCTGCTGCAGCCCCGCACCCCAGGCGAGGCCGCCGAGCTTGGCCCAGAAACCGCCGACCGCCGTGCCGATGCCGACCGGCGCGCGCGTGCCGATGCCCGGGTGGTAGTAGACCAGCTGGCGCTCGCTGTCCTTGACCAGCGCGTAGCACAGCTTGAGCACGTTGGTGCGGTTCGCACTGAATTGGTTCGAGGTGCCGTCGCAGCACAGGACCAGATTGCGCGCCATGGTGTATTCCCTCCTGCCCCCTCGTCCGCCTAGCCGGGCGGCGCGAGCGGAAACGTCAGCTCGACCCAGCGCCCACCCGTGGCCGCGTCCTCGTGGCGGAGGGTGACCCCGGCATCGCTCGCCGCGAAGGCCGCGGCTTCGCGCGCCGGGTCGCCGTCGCCCTGGACGATGCGGCCCGCGGTCTTCTCGTGGAGCCTGGCATAGAGATGGCTGAACGGCATCTTCCAGCCCTTGCCCGGCGTCTTCTTGCCCGGCCCCTGGACCTTGGCCACCGCCTCGACCACCGGGATGGCCGCGCAGAGCCGCGGATCGGTCATCAGCTCGAGCCCGCGCGCGCGCGCGGTGGCGTTGTGGCTCGCGTGGTGGCCGACCTTGTAGAACACGACCCGGCGGAGAATGTCCTCGATCGTCTGCTGCGGTTCGCCATCACCCGGCTTGGGCGGATAGAGCTGGTCGCCCCAGCTTTCCCAGTTGCCGACCTGCGCATCACCCGGGAACAGCAGCACGCGGCCGTCGGGCAGCTCGAAGGCGAGCACGAGGCTCGAGTTGTTGGTGTCCGAATCGAGCTTCAACGCCAGCGTGTCGGCCGCTTCGGTCCAGTCGTTCGAGATCGAGCGATAGGCGTTGGCTTCGTTCTCGTAAGCCTTGCGCAAATCGTCCCAGCCCTCGACCGCGCGCGGCGGCTTGTCGCCGTCCTCGGGCGGATAGCGCCGCCAGTGCGGCCGGGCGAACGGCAGCGGATCGAGGATTTCGTCGCTTTCGACCGCCCCGCGCTGGGTCCGCTCGAGCTTGACCCCGCCGGCCAGCGCCATGCCGTGCAGCTGGGTCAGCGCGACACCCGCCACCGCGGCCGCCTCGTCGACGCTGGTCAGGTAGACCTCGCGCGCCTCGTCCTTGCCGGTCGGCAGGTCCTTGAACAAGCGCTTCTCGGATCGCGGCGGGGCGAGGACGTAGGCCTTGAGGCCGATGCCGTCTTCGGGCGCGATGACCTGGCCGGGTTCGAGGAAACGTGTGTTCGGCCCGACTTTCTCGCGCATGGCCTGGATCGACTGTGTCGTCGTCTTGGTCTTCGAGGTCACCGCGGGAAGGCCCGGGTGAACCACCGGGCCGATGAACGCGGCGAGCGCCTGGACCTGCTCGAGCGCGTCGGACAGCGGCCCGACCGCGTGGCGCCCGACCTCGGCGGCCAGCGCGACCGCCTCCTTGGTCTTGGCAAACCGCGCGGCGAGCGCGCGCGCCTGGGTGTCTGTCGGGTTCTCGACCCAGCTCAGCCACAGCCGGTCGATCGGCAGCGTGGGCTGCATGAACACGTTCTCGTCGTCGGGCAGCGTGAACCCGGCGACGTGATCGTAGTGATCGTGGGTGATCACCAGCAGGTCGAGCTTGCCGCCCTTGTCGGCAAGATAGGCGACGATGTCGGCCTCGATGCTGCGCACCGCGTCCTTGGTACCTTCGACCTTGCCGAGCGCATCCTTGCCAATCGCCTCGACCACCGCCTTGGGCAGCTTGGCGACCATGTCCGGTCCGGGCTGGACGTTCTGCAGCACGCCGCAATCGATCATCGCGACTTTGGCCGCGCCGCCCTGCCACACGGTGATCAGGAAGCAGTCGCCGAGCACGCCGCGATACATGCGCACGACGACCCGATCGGGTTCGGCAGGCATCTCAGTTCCCTCCCCGATGGACCATGGCGAACGGCTCCTTCGCGGGCTCGCCGGCGCCCGAGTAGGCCATGCCGAGCGTGCCGGCGGCGCGCGCGAGCAGGAAGTCGCGCTGGGTCCGCAGCCGCTTGTCGTCGGTGATGCGCTTGCGGATCGCGTAGCGCAGCTTGCTGGTGAACATGTCGAAGATCAGCGTCGCCCCGCCGCGGAAGGTGAAGTCGGGCGACGCCGGCGAGTCCTGCCGCGCTTCCTCGACATCCTGCGTCCCGGGATCGAAGAACCCCCGGCGGCGCTGGGTGACCTCGATGACGAGCTGGCGCACGTCCTGACCGTCGGGCCCGGCGCGGCGGGTCGTGCGCACCGAATGGACCTCGACGTTGGGCCAGCGGCGCGCGGGCTTCCCGCCCTCGGACGACCAGTTGAGCACCGTATGCAGGTCGGGCTCGTCGCCGAGGCCGCTGCGGAACAGCACGCCGCAGGCCGTCTGCCAGGCGGCGTCCTTGGCCGGGTCTTCCTCGGTCATCAGCCATTTCTGGACGATCCGGCGATTGTCTTCGGCCACCGCCTGGGCCTCTTCGCGCGCGGGGATGTAGTTGAGGTTGATGTCGCCGAGGTCGCTGATCGTCAGCGGCGGGACGCTCTCGTCGCCCTCCCACAGCAGGCTGTCGGGCGCCAGCGAGAGGCAGCCTTCGGGAACGATGCCGCGGCGGCGGAACGCCTCAACCATGGCGATGCGGTAGCCGTAGGGATCGAACGGCACGAGGTCGGTGTCGGCGGTGACGATCGCGCGCAGGAACTCGCCGAAGCGCACGTCGACCGGCGGCAGGTAGTCGAGCGCGCGCAGGCACATGCGCAGGACATGGTCGGCCGACTTGGTCGCTTCGCGGGCGAGCCGGCCGACGAGATCGGGATGGAGCGCGGCATTGGCGGGCTGTCCCTGCTGGCCGGCACCGGCGAGCCGCACGAGATCGGCCGAGCGCCGCTGGTAGATCGTCAGGAACGCCTCGAACACGGCTGCGACGAGCACCGCGCCGCGCGCGTGCGGCTCGCTCAGGCCCTCGAGCTGGTTGGGATCGGGCTCGCCGCCGATCTTGTCGTCGATCGCCTCGCGCAGCGCCCCGCTGCGGCCCGTGGCGCGGCCGAACTGGCGCGCGAGCCCGGTCATCAGAGTGCGCTGGTCGAACCGGCCGCCGTTGGCGGCGATCTCCGCCTGCACCGCTTCGGTCAGCGTGAAGTGCGACAGCAGCGCGACGATGTCGGCGAAGGCTTCGTGGAAGGCGAGGCTGTCGACGCTGGTCGGCTCGGCATAGCGCCGGTGCAGCCCGTCGAGGATCGCGTGCGTGGTCTCGTGCACCACGACGTCGTGCGACAGCGCGGTGAACACCCAGCTCGCCCCGGCGTCGCGCGCCATCGAGCGAAAGTAGCCGAACAGCAGCGCGATCTTCTGCTTGCTGTAGTAGGCATTGGGTTCGCGCAGCGCGTGCGGATAGACGCGCAGCCGCTTGACCGGCTCGTAGCCGACGTCCTTCTTGCGCGGCGCCCAGAACATCCGCCGGCCGAGCGCGCGCTCGAACGAGCGGATCGTCTTCATCGCCACCGCGAAGACCATCTGCTGGTGGAAGCGCGGGTCGCCCTCGGACGGTGCGAGCCCGTCCTGCGCGAGCACGTAGGGATGGTTGAGGTCGACCGGGTCGTAGAACTGGCCGCTCACCGGGTCGACGTCGATGACCTCGAGATAGTCGTTCACCGGGCCCGGACGGAGCTCGCCTTCGCGCTCGGTCTCCCAGCCGAGCTCGATCGTGGCGACGTTGATCCCCGCCGTGTCGATCCGCGTCGAGGCCTGCGGATCGAAAGCATAGACGCGCAGCCGCCGCACCGGCGGACGGGAATAGTCTTCGGTCGGCACCGCGATTCTCCCGACGAATAGCAGGCGAGAGTATCAGTGCCCGGGAGGGCGGCAATCCGGTCCATTCGGTCTATCCGTGGCGCCTTGCCCCGAGGTCCAAGTGTGGCCGCAACCCGCGAATTCTACGCGTTTCCTCCAAACGGCGCGGAGTTTGCGTTTGGTCAAAGCGACCGCCGCCGGCCGCGGCCATGGCTGCCCCGAGGCTTGCCTCTTCCGCGCTTCGCCTGTCGCTGCAGGCGGCGTGCGGAACGCCCTTCAGGATTTCGACCCGCCGCGATCTAAGGTCACCACCCTAGAGGCAGCGGAAGGGCGGAATTCTACAGTCACCACGTGTCCGGGATCCGGCAGGGGGTAGGTTGCCCATGATTTCCCAGCTCACGATGCGCGAGCGGCAGCGAGCGTGCTGGATTCTCGCCCTGCTCGGCTTGCTCGGACTGCTGATGGCGGCCGCCGACCCGCACGGGCTGTTCGGCGCGCAAGGGTTCATCGTGCTCGCGTTCTGCGGCGTCGTGCTGTGCCTCGTGCTGCGCCACTTGTTCGACCCCGAGCCGAGCCCCGACAGGTTCGAATCCTACTACGACGACCCGACCAAGGTCGGCATCATCCTGGCACTGGTCTGGGCCGTCGTCGGCCTTGCCGTGGGCGTGTGGGTGGCGAGCCTGCTCGCCTGGCCCGACCTCACCTTCGACGCGGCCTGGTCGAGCTACGGTCGGCTGCGGCCGGTGCACACCAGCGGGGTGATCTTCGGCTTCGGTGGCAACGGCCTCATCGCGACGAGCTTCCACGTGGTCCAGCGCACCAGCCGCGCGCGGCTGGCCGACCAGTTCAGCCCATGGTTCGTGCTGATCGGCTACAACCTGTTCTGCGTCGTCGCGGCGAGCGGCTACCTGATGGGCATCACCCAGTCGAAGGAATACGCCGAGCCCGAATGGTACGCCGACCTGTGGCTGGTGATCGTGTGGGTGACCTACCTCGTGCTCTACTTGCGCACGCTCGCGCGGCGGAAGGAACCGCACATCTACGTCGCCAACTGGTACTACCTCGCTTTCATCATCGTCGTCGCGATGCTGCACATCGTGAACAACCTCGCGGTGCCGATCTCGCTCGGCAGCTACAAGAGCTACGTCGTCTGGTCGGGCGTGCAGGACGCGATGGTGCAGTGGTGGTACGGCCACAACGCGGTGGCGTTCTTCCTCACCGCCGGGTTCCTCGGCATGCTCTACTACTACCTGCCCAAGCGCGCGGGGCGGCCGATCTACTCGTACCGGATGTCGATCGTCGGGTTTTGGGGGATCACCTTCTTCTACATGTGGGCGGGCTCGCACCACCTGCACTACACCGCGCTGCCGCAGTGGGTGCAGACGCTGGGGATGACCTTCTCGGTCATGCTGATCGTGCCTTCGTGGATCGCCGCCGGCAACGCGCTGATGACGCTCAACGGGGCGTGGGAGAAGGTCCGCACCGACGCGACGCTGCGGTTCATGATGATGGCGGCGATCTTCTACGGCCTGACCACGTTCGAAGGCTCGTTCATGGCGATCCGCCCGGTCAATGCGTTGTCGCACTACACCGACTGGACCATCGGCCACGTCCACGCCGGCGCGCTCGGCTGGGTCGCGCTGATCACCTTCGGCTCGATCTACGCGCTGGTGCCGTGGCTGTGGAAGCGCGAGGCGATGTATTCGGCCAGGCTCGTCGAGGTCCACTTCTGGCTCGCGATCGCCGGGACCGTCACATACGTGCTGTCGATGTGGAACGCGGGCATCCTCCAGGGCCTGATGTGGCGCACCTACAACGACAGCGGCACGCTGACCTATTCCTTCCTCCAGTCGATGCAGGCGATGCACCCGTACTACATCGCCCGCGCGTTCGGCGGGCTGCTGTTCCTGACCGGGGCCTGCGTCGGCGTCTACAATGTCCTGATGACCGTGCGCAGCCCGCGCGACGTCGCCGCCGACGAGCTCCCGCCCGTCCCCTACGGCCTGCAGCCGGCGGAGTAACGGCACGATGTTCGGATTTCACTACAAGCTCGAGCGCAAGTCGCTGATCCTGCCGCTGGCGATCATCGCTGTGGCGAGCATCGGCGGGCTGATCGAGATCGCCCCGCTGTTCACCATCGACGACACCGTCGAGCACGATCCCGACATGCGGGTCTATACCCCGCTCGAGCTCGCCGGGCGCGACATCTACCTGCGCGAGGGCTGCTACGCCTGCCATTCGCAGATGATCCGCACGCTCAAGGACGAGGTCGACCGCTACGGGCCCTACTCGTTGGCGGTCGAATCGCAGTTCGACCACCCGATGCTGTGGGGCTCCAAGCGCACCGGACCGGACCTCGCGCGCGTCGGCGGCAAGTATTCGAACCAGTGGCACGTCGCGCACATGAGGAACCCGCGCGACGTCGTGCCGAGCTCGATCATGCCGCGCTACGGCTGGCTCGCCGAGAACGATCTCGAGGTCGACGATCTCGGCGAACGGCTCGCGGCACAGCGCACGGTCGGGGTGCCGTACAGCGAGGCGCAGATCAAGAACGCGACCGCCGACGCGCTGGCGCAGGCGTCGCCCGAGGCCGACACCGCCGGGCTGATCGAGCGCTACGGCACGGCGACGCGGATCGCCGCGTTCGACGGCGAGACTCGCCGCGTGACCGAGCTCGACGCGATGGTCGCCTATCTCCAGGTGCTCGGGAAATTGACCGACAAGGCCCACACCCAAGTGGCGGGGCGCTGAGCCATGGACCACGACACCCTCGTCGCCTTCCCTAACGCGGGCGGCTTGTTCCACCTGATGATCCTGGCCGGGGGGCCCCTCGCCTTGGCGTGCGGGCCGTCGACCCGCCCGGGGTACCCCAAGGCCGCGCGCGACATCATCGACGATGAGGACCAGCCGTGGCGATAGACGAACGCGATCCTCACACCGGGCACAAGACCACCGGCCACGAGTGGAACGGCATCAAGGAGCTCAACACGCCGGTGCCCAAGGCGGTGTGGTTCTTCCTGTTCCTGACCGGACTGTTCTCGGTCGTCTACTGGATCCTGATGCCGGCGTGGCCGCTCGGCAGAACCTACACGCCGGGATTGCTCGGCACGAACGATTCGCAGCGCGTTCTCGCGCAGCGCCGGGCGAGCACGCTGGCACGCGAGGACTGGTACCGCGAGCTCGAAGCGACGAGCTATGCGCAGCTGCTCGCCGACCCCGCGGCGATGACCCGCATCCGCAGCGAAGGGGCGCGGCTGTTCGGCGACAATTGCGCGGCGTGCCACGGCAGCGACGGGCACGGCGGCCCCGGCTTCCCCAGTCTGGCCGATCACGACTGGCTGTGGGGCGGCTCGCCCGAGGCGGTGGCCGAAACGATCCGCGTCGGCGTCAACAGCACGCACCCGAACACGCGGGTCAGCGAGATGATCGCCTTCGGCGCCGGCGGGATCCTCACCGAGAGCCAGGTCGCCAACGCCGCCGACTATGTCGCATCGCTGAGCGATCCGGCGGTGGCGAAGGCGCGGCCCAACTCGGTGCTCGCCGGGCGGACCGTGTTCGAGGCGAATTGCGTGCCGTGCCATGGAGCCGACGCGCTCGGCAACCAGAGCCTCGGGGTGCCCAACCTCGCCGACCACGCGTGGATCAACGGCGGCGGCTGGCAGGCGATCTACGGGACGATCACCGACGGCCGCAAAGGCGAGATGCCCTCGTGGGAAGGGCGCCTGACGCCGGCCGAGCGCAAGCTGCTGACGGTCTACGTGCTCGATCTCGGCAGGCGCGCGCCATGACCGTGTCGCGGCGCACCCTTGCCATTGGCGGCGCCCTTGCCGCGGCGCTGCTGGTGCTGCTCGCCAACGCCCACCTGGTCTATGTCTCGGTGCAGTCGCAGCCCGACTGCGTCGCGCACCTGAAGCAAGGGGACCGCGGCGAACCAGGCGCGTACAGCGCGGCGGGCTCGTCATGCTGAGGAGGCGCCCGTGACTACGATACCGCCCGTCGTCCCGCCGCTGCCGGTGAAATCGCGCTTCGCGCTCGACCTGCCGGCGAATGCCGGCTTCGACTGGCTCGCGGCGGGGTGGAAGGATCTCAGGACGCAGCCGGCTCCGAGCCTCGCCTACGGCGCGATCATCTTCGTGCTGTCGGCGGCGATCGTCGCCGGGCTGTGGCGGTTCGAGTGGGACTTCATCCTGTTCCCGGCGCTCGCCGGGTTCCTCGTGTTTGCGCCGGCGCTGGCCACCGGGCTCTATGAGAAGAGCCGCGCGCTCGAGTACGGCGACCCGGTGTCGTTCCGCCGCATGCTGTTCCCGCGCCCGGCCTCGGGCGGGCAGATCCTGTTCACCGGTGCGTTGCTGCTCGGGCTGATCCTGCTGTGGATGCGCGCGGCGATCATCATCTACGCGCTGTTCTTCGGCGTGATCGCCTTCCCGGGGATCGACCACGTCGCCGGGATGCTGTTCACCACGCCGACCGGGGCCGCGATGCTGCTCGTCGGCGGCGTGGTCGGCGCGCTGTTCGCGGCCTTCTCGCTGGCGATCTCGGCGTTCTCGATCCCGATGATGTACGACCGCGAGATCGACGCGCTGACCGCGATGGGCAACAGCTGGGCGCTCGTGTGGAACAACCGGCGGGCGATGATCGTGTGGGGCGCAATCGTCCTGGTGCTGTTCCTGCTCTCGCTGGCGACCGCGCTGGCCGGGCTGATCGTGATCTTCCCGCTGCTCGGGCACGCGACCTGGCACGCCTACAAGGCCACGCGCCCGCCGGTGTCATGACCGTGGTCGCCAACCGGCTCCCGGCCGAGGAGCTGCGGCTCGCCAGCCGGGCGCTCGGCGACGGCCGGTTCCAGACCGACCTGTCGCTTCCCGGGATGCACTGCGGCGGCTGCGTCGCGAAAGTCGAGGCGGCGCTCGCCGCGCTCGACGGGGTCGAGGCCGCGCGCGCGAACCTGTCGAGCCGGCGTGCTTCGGTCGTGTGGCATTCGTCGGAGCCCCCGCCGCTCGGCACCACGCTCGACGCGCTCGGCTTCGAGGCGCACTTGCCGGCGGGCGAGGCGCGCGGCGGCGATGGCGAGCAGACCCGGCTGGTCCGCGCGCTCGCGGTCGCCGGGTTCGCGGCGATGAACATCATGGGCCTGTCGGTCGCGGTGTGGTCGGGGGCGAGCGCGGGCACGCGCGAGGTGTTCCACTGGATCTCGGCCGCGATCGCGCTGCCCGCGCTGGCCTATTCGGGGCGGATCTTCTTCGCCTCGGCGTGGCAGGCGCTGCGGCACGGGCGTACGAACATGGACGTGCCGATCGCGATCGGCGTCCTGCTCGCCTTCGCGATGAGCCTCTACGACACGATCGACGGGCAGCCGCACGTCTATTTCGACGCCTCGATCTCGCTGCTGTTCTTCCTGCTGATCGGGCGCACGCTCGATCACGCGATGCGCGCACGGGCCCGGGCCGCGGTCACCGGGCTGCGCAAGCTCGCTGCGTTCGGGGCCACGGTGATCGATGACGACGGCGCGCGCCGCTACCTGCCCGTCGGGGAGCTCGCGCCCGGCATGACGATCCTGCTGCCGGCGGGCGAGCGCGTGCCGGTCGACGCTGTCGTGCTCGAAGGTCGCTCGGACATCGATGCCGCACTGGCCACCGGCGAAAGTGCGCCGCAAGCCGCAGCCGTGGGGAGCGAGCTGCGCGCGGGCACGCTCAACCTGACCGGGCCCCTGACCATCCGCGCGACCGCGGCAGCGCGCGATTCGTTTCTCGCCGAGATGGTCCGGCTGATGGAGACGGTCGAGGCCGGCCGCTCGGCCTATCTCCGGATCGCCGACCGCGCCTCGCGGCTCTATGCTCCGGTCGTCCATACCGCCGCCGCGCTCGCCTTCGCGGTGTGGTACGCCTCGACCGGGGACTGGCACAGGGCGCTTTCGGTCGCGGTCGCGGTGCTGATCATCACCTGCCCGTGCGCGCTCGGACTGGCGGTGCCGATGGTCCAGGTCGTCGCGGCGCGGCGGCTGTTCGAGCGCGGGATCATGGTCAAGGACGGCTCGGCGCTCGAGCGGCTCGTCGAAGCCGACACCGTGCTGTTCGACAAGACCGGCACGCTGACCCTCGGGGCGCCGCGGCTCGCCAACCGCGCAACCATCGACCCCGACATGCTGGCGCTGGCTGCGGCGATCGCCGCGCACTCGCGCCACCCGCACTCGCAGGCGCTCGCCGCGGCGACGACCGCCCAGCGCCGGTTCGACGCGGTCAGCGAGCAGCCGGGGCTCGGAGTCGAGGCACGGCTGGGATCGACCGTCTGGCGCCTCGGGCGGGCGAGCTGGGCGCTGGCCGACGGCAGCCGCGCCGGCACCGTGCTCGCGCGCGATGGCGCGCTGGCCGCGGCATTCGAGTTCGAGGATGAGCCCCGCCCCGGAGCGGCAGGGGCGTGCGCCGCTCTCGCCGGGCTGGGTCTTGCGGTCGAGATCGTCTCGGGCGACCGGCCCGAGCCGGTGCGCGCATGGGCCCGCGCGACCGGGATCCGCGAGGCGCGCTCGGCCATGCTGCCCGGCGACAAGGTCGCGCACATCGCCGCGCTGCAGGCTGCCGGCGCGCGCGTGCTGATGGTCGGCGACGGGCTCAACGACGCACCGGCGCTGGCCGCGGCGCATGTCTCGATGGCGCCGGCCAACGCCGCCGACATCGGGCGCCAGTCGGCCGACATCGTGTTCCTCCGCCCGGGGCTCGACGCGGTTCCCTTTGCCCTGCGCACCGCGCGCCGGGCGCACCGTCTGATTCGGCAGAACTTCGCGTTGGCGGTGGCGTACAACGCGATCGCCATGCCGCTCGCCTTCGCCGGGCTGCTCACCCCGCTGATCGCCGCGCTGGCGATGTCAGGCTCCTCGCTGCTCGTCGTCGCCAATGCGCTGCGGCTTCCGGCCGATCGGCCGCAGCGAGTGCCGGCGAACGGACCCGCGAGCCCGCGCCTCGAGGCCGCGCCAGCATGAGCGGGCTGATCTACCTGATTCCGATCTCGATCGGGCTTGGCCTGCTCGGTCTCTGTGCCTTCCTGTGGGCGCTGTCGAGCGGCCAGTACGACGATCCCAATGGCGCCGCCGAGCGCATCCTCTACGATGACGACCGGCCGAAGTAAGTCGCGATAACGTTCTTCCCCTTGCGCAATGATAGCGTTACCATACAGATGATCGATCGCGCGATCGCCCACTAGCGGGCGACGCGTCGCCGGGGGAGAATTCATGCGCTTTCGCTTCCACCTTGCCGCCGCAGCCCTCGCGCTTGCCTCCGCCGCCGCTGCCCAGCCGCAGCCCGCGCCGGCCGATGCCGGCGTCGCCCATCCCGAGATCTGGCCGCAGTACGCATACCCGGTTCCGCAGTCGGCGGCGGTCGAGACGCGAATCGCCGACTTGCTCAAGCGGATGACGCTCGAGGAGAAGATCGGCCAGCTGGTCCAGGCCGACTTGTGCTGCGTCACCCCTGACGACGTGCACAAGTATCACCTCGGCTCGGTCCTCAACGGCGGCAACAGCGGCCCCGGCGGCGACGACCTGGCCCCGGCGGCCAAGTGGCTCGAGCTCGCCGACGCATTCTACGCCGCGTCGGTCGACACCTCGGACGGCGGCGTGGGCATCCCGGTGATCTGGGGCACCGACGCGGTGCACGGCCATTCGAACATCATCGGCGCGACGCTGTTCCCGCACAACATCGGCCTCGGCGCGGCGCACGACCCGGCGCTGATCGAGCGGATCGGCGCGGCGACCGCCGAGGAGATCCGCGTCACCGGGCAGGAGTGGACCTTCGCGCCCACCGTGACCGTGCCGCAGGACTTCCGCTGGGGCCGCGCCTACGAGGGCTATTCATCGGACCCGGCGCTGGTCTCGTCCTACGTCGGCGCCATGGTCCGCGGGCTGCAGGGACCGCCCGACGGCCAGAGCATCCTTGCGCGCGGCAAGGTGATCGCCTCGACCAAGCACTTCCTCGCCGACGGCGGCACGCACAACGGCGTCGACCAAGGCGACGCGCAGATCAGCGAGGAAGTCCTGCGCGACGTCCACGGCGCGCCCTACGGACCGGCGATCGAGAACGGCGTCGCCACCGTGATGGCCAGCTTCTCGAGCTGGCAGGGCCGCAAGATGACCGGCAACCACAGCCTGCTGACCGGCGTGCTCAAGGAGCGGATGGATTTCGGCGGGTTCGTCGTGTCCGACTGGAACGCCCACGGCCAGGTCGAGGGCTGCACCAACGAATCGTGCCCGCAGGCGCTGCTCGCCGGGGTCGACATGTACATGGCGCCCGACACCTGGAAGCCGATCTACGAGGACCTGCTGGCCAAGGCCAAGGCCGGCGAGATCCCGATGAGCCGGATCGACGAGGCGGTGACGCGGATCCTGCGGGTCAAGATGCGCGTCGGGCTGTTCGAAGCCGGCAAGCCGTCCTCGCGCGGGCTGTCGGGCAAGTGGGACCTGCTCGGCTCGCCCGGCCATCGCGAGCTTGCCCGCGAGGCGGTTCGCGAATCGCTGGTGCTGCTCAAGAACCAGGGCGTGCTGCCGCTCAAGCCCGGCGGGCGCCTGCTCGTCGCCGGCGACGGGGCCGACGATATCGCCCGCCAGTCGGGCGGGTGGACGCTGACCTGGCAGGGCACGGGCATCGACAACAGCCATTTCCCCGGCGCGACCTCGCTGTGGCAGGGCCTGCGCGAGGCGGTTAGCGCCGGCGGCGGCACCGCCCAGCTCTCGCCCGACGGCAGCTTCACCGAACGCCCCGACGCCGCGGTGGTGATCTTCGGCGAGAAGCCTTACGCCGAGTTCCAGGGCGACCGCGCCTCGCTCCAGCTCGATCCCGAGCTGCAGCGGCCGTACGAGACCATGCGCAAGCTCAAGGAGCAGGGCATTCCCGTGGTCGCCGTCATGATCACCGGGCGGCCGCTCTACGTGAACCCGGCGCTCAACGCGGCCGACGCGTTCGTCGTCGCCTGGCTGCCCGGCTCGGAAGGCGCGGGCCTCGCCGACGTTCTCGTCGGTGGCGACGACGGCGCGCCGAACTTCGACTTCATGGGCAAGCTGCCGGCCGCCTGGCCGCGCACCGCGAACATGGCCGACGGTGCGCTGTACCCGTTCGGCTACGGGCTGACTTACGCTTCGGAGCGGACTGCCTGGACCGCGCTGCCCGAAGTCGCCGGCGCAACCGCGGGCGACAGCCGCACGTTCCTCGCCGCCGGCGCCCCGGCGTCGAGCTGGTCGCTGCACATCGCCGACCCGGGCGCGCCGGGCAGCCAGACGCGGCTGACGACCTTCCCCGCCGATGCGCTCGACGGCCGCGCGCGGGTGACCGCCGAGGACGCGGCGGTACAGGAAGGTTCACGCCGCTTCCGCATCACCACCGGCGAAGCCGCGGTCACGCTCGGCACGTTCGAGCCGATCGACATCAGCCGCGAGACCAACGGCGACGTCATGCTGCTGTTCACGATCAAGATGAACGACGCGCCCGACCGCGCCGGCATCGCCATGCGCAGCGGCGCCGACACGACGGCGGCGGTCACCGTAGAGATCCCACAGGGAACCGAGTTCGTCCGCTACGGGATTCCGCTCAAGTGCCTGCGCGACAAGGGCATCGACATGACCACGGTGGCGCAGCCGTTCGTCTTCGCGACCTCCGGCGCGGCGGACTTTGCCTTGTCCGAAGTGCGGCTCGGCACCGACGCGCAAGTCGTGCTGCCGTGCAGCTGACCTCGCCCGAACGGCACCACGATGCATCGATTTCAACCGTAGGCGCTTCGGGCTAGCGGCCGATCTTCAAATTTCTTGCACTTCGGCTTGCAGCTCAATATGGTAGCGCTATCAAAATGATCGGGCGGATTGCACGCGCGGGGAAGGTCCCCCACGGCGCATTTCCGTTCGGACACAACGCCGAGATATGTCCGGTGTATTGGGGAGAGTAAGCCGGGTGGCGGAGGGGGTTTTGCAGCCGTTTGTCAATGCCGCGGTCTATCCGAGCCTTGCCGGCCGGAAAGTGATCGTGAGCGGTGGCGCGTCGGGAATCGGCGAAGGCATCGTCGAGGCGTTCGTGCGCCAGGGGTCGGCCGTCGCGTTCGTCGACGTGCTCGATGACGCAGGCGAGGCGCTCGTCGCCCGCCTGGCCGACGCATCGATCCCGCCCGTGTTCGCCCATTGCGACATCACCAACACCGACGACTACGCCAGCCAGATCGCTGCGCTGGTCGCGCGGCTCGGCGGGTGCGACGTGCTCGTCAACAACGCCGCGAACGACGATCGCCACAAGCTCGACGACGTCACCCCGGCCTATTGGGACGAGCGAATCGCGGTCAACCTCAAGCACCAGTTCTTCGCCGCACGCGCGGTGATCCCGGCGATGCGCACCGCCGGCCGCGGCTCGATCGTCAACCTCGGATCGGTCAGCTGGCATCTCGGCCTCGCCGACCTGTCGGTCTACCAGATCGCCAAGGCTGCGATCGAAGGGCTGACGCGCAGCCTCGCCCGCGAGGTCGGCCGCGACGGCATCCGGGTCAACACGATCGTGCCCGGCAACGTCCAGACGCCGCGGCAGATGCAGTGGTACGATCCGGCCGGCGAAGCCGAGATCGTCGCCAGCCAGTGCCTCGACGGGCGCATCCAGCCGTTCGACGTGGCGGCGCTGGCGCTGTTCCTCGCGTCGGACGATTCCCGCTTCTGCACCGCGCACAACTACTGGATAGACGCTGGATGGAGATAGCGGCCCGCGAATGAGGCCGCGCAGGATGGGGAAGGTCGCATGATCCGCACACCGCTCGTGGCCGCCGCGCTGCTCTCCGCCCTGTCCTCGCCTGCCCTCGCCGCACCGCAGCTTTCGGCGGCATGGAGCGACCACGTCGTGGTCCAGCGCGACGCGCCGATTCGCGTCGAAGGCCGTGCCGCTGCCGGCGAGCGCATTTCGGGCACCCTCGGCGATCGCAGGGCGACGGCGCAAGCGAACCGGCAAGGCCGGTTCACGCTCGAATTCCCCGCGCGGGCGGCGAGCGCCGATCCGCTGACGCTTTCGGTCACGGGCGCCGACGGCAGCGCGACGACCGTCTCGGACATCCTCGTCGGCGATGTCTGGCTGTGCTCGGGCCAGTCGAACATGGAGTGGCCGGTATCCGCGTCGGTCGGCGGTGCGGCCGCGGTGCAGGCGTCCGCCGATCCGGGGCTCAGGCTGCTGCTGATCCCCAAGGATACCGCAGCGGCGCCGCAGGACGCGTTCTCGACGCCGGTCTCGTGGTCGCTTTCCTCGCCCGACAGCACGCCGCCGTTCTCGGCCGCGTGCTACTACATGGTCCGCCAGTTGCGGCAGGACCTCAAGATCCCGATCGGGGCGATCAACTCGAACTGGGGCGGCTCGCAGATCCGCGCCTGGCTGAGCCCCGAAGCCGGTGCCAGGCTTTATGGCGCGGACCAGATGGCCCTGCTCGCCGGCTTCGCGAAAGATCCGCTGAAAGCCGTCACCGAATTCGCCCCGCGCTGGGAAGCGTGGTGGCGCGAGGGGACCGGCGGACAGGAACCGTGGAAGAACCCCGACGCGCTCGAGTGGAAGCCGGTTCCTTCGATCAGCGCCTGGCCGGGCTGGACCGGCACGCGCCTGGCCGAGGACACCATCGGCAACGTCTGGTTCCGCCACACCGTGACGCTGACGGCCGAGCAGGCGGAGAAAGGCGGCACGCTCGCGATCGGCGTGATCGACGACATGGACACGACCTGGGTCAACGGTCGCATCGTCGGCAACACCTTCGGCTGGAATACCGAGCGCGAATACGGGATTCCGCCCGGCTATCTCCACGCCGGCGCCAACGAGATCGTGTTCGCGGCCAGCAACAGCTACGGCGCGGGCGGTTTCCAGAGTGCGCCCGACCGGCTCGCGTTCACCGTCAACGGCGGCGACCGCATCCCGCTCGGCGAAGGCTGGCGCTACGCGATCGGGCAGTTGCGCGAGATGCCGCCGCGCGCGCCGTGGGACGCCAACGCCGGCATCGGCGTGATGCACAACAAGATGATCGCGCCGCTCGGGTCTTTCGCGATGAAGGGTGCGGCCTGGTACCAGGGCGAGAGCGACGTCGGCGTGCCCGGCTACGCCGACCGCCTGCGCGAGCTGTTCGCCGGCTGGCGCCGGCAGTTCGGCCCGGACATGCGCATGCTGATCGTCCAGCTGCCGAACTACGAAACCGTGGCGGAGAAGCCCGTCGCCGCCGGTTGGGCCGAGGTTCGCGAGCAGGAGCGCCGCGCCGTGATCGCCGACAGCAATGCCGCGTTGATCCCGACGCTCGACGTCGGCCAGCGCGACAACCTGCATCCGCCGGACAAGCTGCCGGTCGGCCTCAGGCTGGCCATGGCGGCGCAGGGCAAGCCGATGCCGATGCCGCTGCAGGCGCGGAGCGAGGAGTCCTCGATCGCCGTCACCTTTGCCGGCATCGAGGGCGGGCTGCATTCGTGGAGCGGCGCGCCGCTCGGCGTCGAGCTGTGCGGCGCAACGCAGGAGAGCTGCCGCTATGCCGTGGCGCGGGTCGAGGGCGACCGACTGCTGATCGCCGACGACGGCCAGCCGACGACGCGCGTGCGCTACGCCTGGGCCGACGCGCCAGTGGTCAACTTGTTCGACGGCCGGAACCTGCCCGTGCCCGGGTTCGAGCTGGACATCGGCCGGTGAAGCTCGACCGGCGCACCGCGCTTGCCGGACTGGTGAGCGGGCTCGCCTTGCTCGGCACAGGAGGCTGCAGGGCGGAGGCGACGTCGGCCGGCCCGGTTTTCGTCCGTCGCGAAGGCACTAGGCTGCTGCGCGGCGCCGAGCTCTACCGCGTGACCGGCGCCAACATGTGGTACGCGGCCTGGCTCGGTGCCGACGCGGCTTACGGCGACCGCGCCCGGCTCGGCCGCGAGCTCGAACGGCTCAAGGACCTGGGGATCAACAACCTGAGGATAATGGCGGCGGCCGAGGAGGGACCGCTCAAGAACTCGATCAAGCCGGGCTTCTCGCTGCCCGACGGGACGCTCAATCAGGCGCTGCTCGGCGGTCTCGACTATGCGCTGGCCGAGATCGGCAAGCGCGGGATGACCGCCGTGGTCTGCCTCGGCAACTTCTGGGAATGGTCGGGCGGGTTCGGCACCTGGCTCTACCGGGTGACCGGCGAATACATGGACATGAACGATCCGGCGCACCCGTGGCCCGCCTACCCCGACGCGACGGGCGCGTTCTATGCCAACGACGAAGCCGTGGCGCTTTATCACGCGCATGTCCGCGCGATCGTCACCCGGACCAATGCGATCACCGGCCAGCGTTACGGCGACGATCCGGCGATCATGAGCTGGCAGCTCGCCAACGAGCCGCGCCCCGGCGGCAGCGATGCCGGTGTCGCCAGCCACCGCGACGCGTATGTGCAATGGATCGACGAGACCGCTGCGTTGATCCGATCGCTCGATCGCAACCATCTGGTCTCGCTCGGCCACGAGGGCACCCAGGGTGCCAACGGCAGCGAGGATATCGTTCGCCGGGCGCACGAGAACATCGACTACCTGACCGCGCATATCTGGCCGCTCAACTGGGGCTGGGTCTCGGGCAAGGACCTCGCCGGGACCTGGGACGCCGGCAGCGCCAGGGTGCGCGACTACCTCGCGACCCACGAGCGGCTCGCGAACGAGCTCGGCAAGCCGCTGCTGTTCGAGGAATTCGGCTTCCCGCGCGATGGCGAGAGCTATTCGCCCGAGGCGGCGACCAGCTTCCGCGACCGGTATTACCGGCTGATCTACGGCACGGTCGAAGCCTCGTGGGCGGGCGGGGGCCCGATCATGGGCAGCAACTTCTGGGCGTGGAACGGCGAGGCGCGCTCGGCGCATGCCGATTCGCGCTTCGTGGACGGCGACCGCGGCTACATGGGCGACCCGCCGCACGAGCCGCAGGGCTGGTACGGCCTGTTCGACGGCGACGACAGCACGTTAACCCTTGTCCGCGAGCATGCCCAAAAACGCTGCCAGGGAGTGACGGAGCCATGCGCGATCGCGTGATGCACACGACGAGACGGGAAACTCTTGCCGGGCTCGCGGCCCTGTCGCTCGCGGGCTGCAGCAGAAGCGGACAGAGCGCCACTCCATCCGCGAGCCAGGCGCCCTCGAGCCTCAATGCGCTCGCCAAGCGCAAGGGCCGCCGCTTCGGCAGCGCGATCGCCTGGAATGCCGGGACCGACGGAGGATCGATCCAGAACCCACGCTACACCGAGATCATCAAAGCCGAGTGCGGCGTGATCGTGCCCGAGAACGAGCTCAAGTGGCAAAGCACCCGGCCCGATGCCAACACGTTCGACTTCAAGCGAATGGATGCGATCGTCGCCTGGGCCAAGGCCAACGACATGGCGGTGCGCGGCCACACCTTGTTGTGGCACCGGCCGCAGTGGTTCCCCGGGTGGCTCAACACCTATGACTTCGGCGCCAACCCGGCGACCGAGGCCGAGCGGCTGCTGACCACGCATATCCGCACCGTGACCGAACGCTATCGCGGCGTGATCACCAGCTACGACGTGGTCAACGAGACGATCGACCATGACACGCACGGGCTGATGCAGACCAGCCTGGCCAAGGCGATGGGCAGCGGCGAGGCGGTGCTCGACCTCGCCTTCCGCACCGCGCGCGACCAGCTGCCGACGGCGCAGCTGGTCTACAACGATTACATGAGCTGGGAGCCCCAGCACGCCGCACATTGCGCCGACGTGCTGCGGTTGCTCGAGGGCTTCCGCAAGCGCGACGTGCCGGTCGATGCGCTCGGCATCCAGTCGCACATCGAGATCCTCTCGATCGACCCGGCGACCGGCACCGGCCCCTATCGCGAGCGCGAGTGGCGCCAGTTCCTCGATGAGGTGGTGGCGATGGGCTACAAGCTCCTGATCACCGAGTTCGACGTCAAGGACACCGCGTTGCCTGGCGATATCGCGGTGCGCGACGCCAAGGTGGCCGACTATGCCAAGCGCTACTTCGACGTGATGCTCGACTACGACGCGCTCGGCGACGTGCTCGCCTGGGGCATGGTCGACAAGTTCAGCTGGCTGCAGGGCTTCGCGCCGCGCGCCGACGGGCTCGAGGTACGGCCCTGCCCGTACGATTCCGAGTATCAGCCGAAGCCGCTGCGCGAGGCGATCGCCGAAAGCTTCGCCGCGGCCTGATTGCCCGCCGCGGGCGCCCGTCCTCGTCCTTGCCGAAAAGAAAAGGCGCCGCCGCTAGGGAGTAGCGGCGGCGCCAGCAATTGACCCGCTCAGGTCAGAAATTGCCGCGGATGACCAGCGAGTAGCGGCGGTCGTTCATGAAGTACGAACGCGGCGCCAGCAGGTCGGGGTCGCCCGTGAAGGCCTGCGTGGTCTTGGTGACCTCGTTGAGCAGGTTCACGGCCTGGACGCCGACGCGCAGGCCCTCGGTCACGGTGAAGAAGGCCGAAGCGTCGAGCTGTCCCGTCGGCTCGTTGAAGATCGAGTAGTACGGGAAGATCACGTCCGAAGCCGTCAGCAGGAACCGCGAGCGCCAGTTGTAGGCGGCACGCAGCGAGATCGGGCCCTTCTCGTAGAAAGCGACGAAGTTGACGTTGTGCTTCGACAGTTGCTCGAGCGGCAGGTTGCCGGGTGGCACGGTCGACGGGTTCACCGGCGCGCCGGTGTTGAGGAACGTGTTCGGCAGGCCCGAGCTATCGATGTAGGTGTAGTTCGCCTGGATCCCGAGACCGTCGAACGGCGCGGGCAGGAAGTCGTAGGTCTGCTGGTAGGCGAGCTCGAAGCCCTTGACCTTGCCCGTTCCGTCGTAGTTCGCCGGACCGCGCACGAGCACGTTGCGCGTGACACCGTTGCTGGTGATGTCGCGGCTGGTGATCGCCTGGTAGAAGAAGTTGTCGATCGACTTGTAGAAGCCGTTGAGCGTGAGCGAGCCGACCCGCGCGAAGTACCATTCGATGCTGGCGTCGAACTGCCACGCGGTGGCCGGCACGAGGTACGGATTGCCCGCGGTGGCGGTCAGTTCGCCGCTCGTCCCCAGGCCGATGGTCAAGAAGTTGCGGATATACGAGTTGTCCGGCCGCGCGAGCACCTTGGAGCCGGCCAGACGCACGATCACGTCGTCGGTCACGCCGAACCTCAGGTTGAGGCTGGGCAGCCAGTAGTCGTAGCTGTGCTTGGCGATGTCTTGCGTCGTCGCCCCTTGCCCGGCCCAGGTCTGCAGATCGGCATAGCTCTGCGGTCCGAGGATACAGACACCGCCCGGCGTCTGCGGCGGGGTGCCCGGCGGCGAATTCGGCGGGACCTCGGGCGCACAGCGAACGTCGAATGGATCCTGGATGTTGAGCGCCTGCTGGCTCGGAACGCCGATCGCCCCTTCGGACCGGACCCGGGTGTCGACGTAACGCAAGCCGATATTGCCGGCGAAGCTGACATTACCGAACAGAGTGTCCGAGCCGAAGTTCAGCATCGCGTAGGCGGCCTTGTCGACCTGCGAGACCGGCTGAATATCGCTCGGGATGAACGGCGAGCCGAGCAAAGCGTTGTTGCGCCCCGCGAGCGGAACCCAACTGGGCGACGCCTCGTACTGACGCGCCATGTTCTGGATCGACTGGAAGAAGTCGACCGAGCCCTGGTAGTCATCAACCAGCTCGCCGCTGTAGTAAAACGCTCCCGGCGGGCCGGGAATCTCACCGCGGAAGAAGTCCGGGAACTCGTAGCGAGTCGACGCGTCGGCCGGTGTGTCGGCAAAATTCATCGGACGCGAGCCCGACCAGGTCTCGCTGAGCATGCCCCAGTTGTAGGTCGTGTAGCGGACGGTCTGATCGAGATCCTGGTACCGCGCGCCGACCTTGGCCCGGCGGATGAACGAATCCTCATCGAAGTCGTAGGCAAGATCACCCCTGAGGGCCAGCTGCTCGCCTTCGCTGTGCTCGATGTGGTCCATCGCCGCACGCCAGAACTGGAAGCGCGGATCGGTGAAATACTGCTCTTCGGTCGCATCGCGCAGCGTCGGGCTCGGCTGCGACCATGTGTAGCCGAGGAATTGCGGCTTGTGCGGAATGACCACCGGCAGGTCGCCCGAGATGTCGAGCTCCTGATCGGCGAAGCTGGAGCCGAACACGCTGACGTCGAGGTTGTCCTTCTCCGACAGCGCATACTGGCCGTCGAGCTCGAGTGTGAGGCGCTCGTTCAGCCGGGACGTGAGGTGGAGGCTGTAATCCTGGTTGGTGATCTCATCGAGCACCTCGCGCCGGGCGAGCGACTGCTGCAGGCCGCCGACCGCGACGTAGGGCGAGCCGCCGCCGCTGATCAGGTTCCCGTTGGCGTCCCTCACGGGCACGGTCGGATCGTAGTTGTTGACCGGTCCGCGCCAGGCGTTGCTGGCGTTTACGATGTAGCCCGACTGGAACAAGTTGTTCTCGTCGTAGAGGTAGTCGGTGAAGTCGCCGACCGGGCACTGCGCGCGTGCCGTCGGATCACCGTTCGAGCCGTCGGGATTGATCCGGTTCGGGCCGTTGGCGTTCTGGCGGCAGCCGATCGGATACGTCGAATACTCGGCGAGGTCCGGCGCGGTTTCGAAGGTATACTCGCCCCACTTGTTGGTCGAATGGGAGCGGATGAATTCGGCGACGATGTGCGTGCCTTCGTCGGGGCTCTCCCACTCCATCGCGGCGGTGAAGCCGTCGCGCTTGCGGTTGTATTCCTGCGTGCGGAACTGGCCGCCAACCGGCGCCACACGGTAGCTGGCATAGTCGGCGAAACCGTCCGCGCCCGGGGTACCGAAGATCGGCGCCCCGGTGTTGGGATCCTGGCACAGCGAGCCGCCCGGAGGCAGCGTCATGGTGTCGGTCGCCTGAGGGAGGGCATTGCGGCACACCTGCACGCCGTTGGTGTTGGCCGCCTGGACCAGAACGCCGTCACGGTTCTGGTAGTTGGCAATCTGCAGGCCGTCGGCGCGGCTCTTGATCTGCGAGAACGCACCGCTGAACAGCAAGCCGAAGCGGCCGTAATCGGTATCCCAGTTGTTGCTGATCAGCCCGGAAACCGTCGGCGTCCACTTCTCGCGCATGTCGCCGTAGTTGGCTTCGACGCTGAATGCGACGTGGAAGCCGTCGTCATCGAACGGCTTACGGGTGTTGAGGTTGACCGTGCCGGCGAGGCCGCCTTCGATCATGTCGGCGGTCGCGTTCTTGCTGACGACGACCGAGCCGAGGAGCTCGGAGGGAACGTCGGCGAAGTTCAGCGCCTGGCCGCTGACGCCGGCGGCGAATGCTGTGCGGCCGTTGAATTCGGAGCGGACGAAGTTGAGGCCGCGGACGACGACACCCGAGCCTTCGACCGAGAAGTGATCGGGGTCGTTCGAACCGGCGAAGCGGTTGATGGAGACGCCCGGCACGCGCTGCAGCGCCTCGGTGACCGAACGGTCGGGCAGCGCGCCGATGTCCTGCGACGTGATCGCGTCGACGACGGTCTCGGAATCGCGCTTGATGTTCTGCGCGTTCTCGAGGCTCGCCCGGATGCCGGTGACGATGATCGCGGAATCATCTGTGGCCGCGGTGTCGGCCGCGTTGGCCGCGGCGGGCTCGTCCTGCGCCTGCGCAGTAGCCGAAGCCAGCAGGCAGCCGATGGCGAAAAGCGAACCGCCCGCACGAAGCGAGTGGCGCCGGGTGTTAAGCTTGTGCTGCGAGATGCAATCGGTCGATCGCTCGGCCACGCCCCATTCCTCCCCAATGTTAGCGCTACCATTATGTGTTGTCGGTAGGCGTAGCGAGCATTATTATCCACCTCCGTCGCTATTGGCAAGAGGGCGCAAAGCGGCCAAGAGTTACGGAAAAGCGCGAAGGGCCAAACCTTCGGCGGGTGAGGGAGGATCTGGACGCGATGAATGGTAGCGATAGCGCGGCAGCGGGCGAGCTGGATATCGCGCGAATCGTGATCGTCGGCGGCGGCACCGCCGGATGGATGGCCGCGGCCGCGCTGTCGCGGTTTCTCGATAACGGCCGGCGCCGGATCGAGCTCGTGGAATCGGACGCGATCGGCACGGTCGGGGTCGGCGAGGCGACGATCCCGCCGATCGTCAACTTCAACCGCATGCTCGATATCAACGAGAACGAGTTCCTGCGAGAGACCCAGGGGACGATCAAGCTCGGCATCGAGTTCGTCAACTGGGGTCGCCAGGGCGACCGCTACATCCACCCGTTCGGCTTCTTCGGACAGGATCTCCACGGCATCCCGTTCCACCAGCTGTGGCTGCGCGAACACGGCCGGGCCAACCCCGGCTACATCTCGGACTATTGCATGAGCGCGGTGGCGATGGCCGAGCGCAAGTTCGGCCGCCCGTCGCGGAACGCGCAGCCGCCGCTGTCGGAGATCCTCTACGCGTTCCATTTCGACGCGGCGCTCTATGCGCGATACTTGCGCCAGCGCGCGGAGCGGCAGGGCGTCACACGGCACGAAGGCCGCATCGTCCAGGTCCATCGCGACGGCGAGAGCGGCGACGTGACCGCGGTCGAGCTCGAAGGCGGGCGGCGGATCGAGGGCGAGCTGTTCATCGACTGCTCGGGCTTCCGCGCGCTGCTGATCGGCGAGACGCTCGGGGTCGGTTACGAGGACTGGAGCCACTGGCTGCCGGTCGACCGGGCGATCCCGGTGCCGACGACGAACGTCGCGACGCCCGACCCGTTCACGCGCTGCACGGCGCATAGCGCGGGCTGGCAGTGGCGCATCCCGCTGCAGCACCGCACGGGTAACGGCCACGTGTTCTGCTCCGAGTTCATGGGCGACGAGGAGGCCGAGCGGATCCTCATGGCCAACCTCGAGGGCGAGCCGTTCGCCGAGCGGCGGGTGATCCGCTTCACCACCGGGCGGCGCCAGCAGTCGTGGAGCCACAACGTGGTCTGCCTCGGGCTGTCGTCGGGCTTCCTCGAGCCGCTCGAATCGACCTCGATCCACCTGATCCAGAACGGCATCCAGCGGCTGCTGGCGCTGTTCCCCGACAAGCAGATCAGTCCGCTCGAGCGCGACGAGTACAACCGCGGGATGAAGGACCTCTACGAGGACGTCCGCGACTTCATCGTGCTCCACTACAAGGCCACCGAGCGCGGCGACACGCCGTTCTGGCGCTACGTGCGCGACATGCCGATCCCCGAGACGCTCGAGCGCAAGATCGGCCTGTGGAAGCTGCACGGGCGGGTGTTCCGCGAAGGGGCCGAGCTGTTCGGCACGACGAGCTGGGTCGCGGTCATGCTCGGGCAGAACGTATGGCCCAACCGCCACGACCCGATCGCCGACACGCTCGACGAGGCGAAGGTCGCTGCTGCGATGGCCGAGATGCGCGAGCGCTATCGGGCTGCGGCTGCGGCGCTGCCGACCCAGGAAGGGTTCCTCCGCGCCGCCGGGGCCTGGGCCGCCAGCGACGTCCGGCCGCAAGCGGCTACGGCGCGATGAACCCCGATCGGATCAGCAAGGTCGTCGTGGTCGGCGGCGGGACTTCGGGATGGATGGCCGCCGCGGCACTGGCCAAGGTGATCGGGGCGATGCCCAGGATGGCGATCGAGCTCGTCGAGAGCGATGCGATCGGCACGGTCGGGGTCGGCGAGGCGACGATCCCGCAGATCGTGCTGTTCAACGGCATGCTCGGGCTCGACGAGATGGAGTTCATGCGCGAGACGCATGCGACCTACAAGCTCGGCATCGAGTTCGTCGACTGGACCCGCATCGGGCATCGCTACATGCATCCGTTCGGATCGTACGGGCTCGACATGATGGGGGTCGAGTTCCACCACCACTGGCTCAAGGGCCGCC
>CBHWED010000010.1:0-31813 GCA_966112795.1 uncultured bacterium | reverse complement strand
GCCGGAAGGTCCCCGAGACCATGCGCATGAACGCGATCCGGTCGCGGTGCTGCGGATCCATGTTGGCCTGGACCTTGAACACGAAGCCGGTGACCTCGTCGCGGCTCGGCTCGACCGGGCCCTCGTCGGACGGCTGCGGCCGCGGCGGCGGGGCGAAGCGGGAAATCGCCTCGATCAGCTCGGCGACGCCGAAGTTCTTGAGCGCCGAGCCGAAGTAGACCGGGGTCAGGTCGCCGTGGCGATAGGCCGCGAGGTCGAACTCGGGATAGCCGGCCTGCGCGAGCTCGATCTCCTCGGCGGTCTCGCCGGGCAGCGCCGCGCCGGCCTCGCGCGTGCCGAGGAACTCCTTGCTCGGCCCCTCGGGCCGGCTGACCTCGCCGCTGGCGAAGTCGAGCACGCCTTCGAAGGTGCCGCCCATGCCGACCGGCCACGCCTGCGGGCTGACGTCGAGCGCGAGCGTCTCGGCAACTTCGTCGAGCAACGCGAACGGCGACTTGCCCTCGCGGTCGACCTTGTTGATGAACGTTATGATCGGTACCGACCGCAGCCGGCAGACCTCGAACAGCTTGCGCGTCTGCGGCTCGATGCCCTTCGCCGCGTCGATCACCATGACCGCCGAATCGACCGCGGTCAGCGTGCGGTAGGTATCCTCCGAGAAGTCCTCGTGGCCCGGGGTGTCGAGCAGGTTGAAGGTGATCCCTTCGCGCTCGAAGGTCATCACCGAGCTGGTCACCGAGATCCCGCGCTGCTGCTCGATCTTCATCCAGTCCGAGCGCGCCCGCCGCGCCGCGCCGCGCGCCTTGACCTCGCCGGCGAGGTGGATCGCGCCGCCCTGCAGCAGCAGCTTCTCGGTCAGCGTGGTCTTGCCCGCGTCGGGGTGCGAGATGATGGCGAAAGTGCGCCGGGAATCTTTGGGGCTCGAAGTCATCGGCGCGCGCCTAGACGGTCAGCGCTCCCGCGTCCACGCACTAGCCGAATCCCGAATTGTCCGCGCGCCGCCGTTTAACGCGATGTTGAAGGCTGGCTGCTATTGGGTCCCGCGTTTGAGGGGGATCGAACAATGCGCGTGAAGGCTTTCATTCTGTCGATGGCGGGGGCCGTGCTTCTGGCCGCCTGCGGCCAGACCGGCACCTATTACGAAAAGACGCCCGAGCAGGTCGCGGCCGCGCTCAAGGGCGCCTACCTGCCGACCCATGTCCTCGGCGGCAGCATCAAGCGCAGCCGGGTGACCCAGCCCGATCCCAACACGGTCGTCACCGCGCTGATCGGCGAGAACGGGACCGAGGCGATGCGCTTCGTCACCACGATCACGCCCGACGGCACCGGCTCGCGGGTCGTCACCGAGCTCCAGCCGCCCGAAGGCAAGAACAAGGAGCGCGCGGCCGAGATGATGGCCAGCGGATCGTACGAGATCGCCATGATCGGCCAGCTCGCCAACGAGCACGTGGCCGCGGCCATCGAGGGGCGGCCGTTCGACATGATGTTCGCCACCAATCCGATGGCCAAGGCCATGCTGCGCGACAAGCCGGGTGTGCAGGAGCAGATCGACCAGGCCAACGCGAGCGCGGCCGAATGGTCGCGGATGGAGCAGGAAATGGCCGCGCAGCCGCGCAAGAATCCCGATTGGTCCGACGGCGGCTCCGAGCCCGCGTTCGGCGAGCCGATGGACGACGCGCGCGGCAGCTACTGACGCGAGCCTAGCGGGCCAGCGCCGCCTCGAGCAGGCGCTCGGCCCGCCATTGCGGATCGCGAAACGCGCGTTGCTGCCAGTCGGGCAGCAGCCGGTCGACCAGCAGCATCAGCGCCAGCCCTTCGTCCTGGCTCCACCAGCGGCGCCCGCGCCGCACGGCCTCGAGGGCTTCGGCCTCGCTCGCTGCGCCGCCCTCGGGCGAACGGAAGTAGCGGTAGATCAGCAGCTGGCCCATGCCTTCCATCGTCAGGAACACGTCGTCCATCCGCGCGAGCGGCGCGTTGTCGCCGGCGAGCCAGCGCGCGCGACGCGCACGCATCGCCTGGAGCGCGGCGGCACCCAGTTCGCGCGCCCGCACTTTGTCGGGCGCCGCCGCGGCGGCGTACAACAGGTCGCGCTCGGCTTCGTAGACCGCGACGTAGTCCGGATTGTCGGCGAAGCGCTGCTGCACCAGGTCGTCGTTGACCTCGTCGTCGGGAATCCCGGCCGCGGCGATCGCGTCGGCCAGCACCGCGTTGGCGAGCGCGGTCTGCCGGATGTGCATCATCTCGTGCAACAGCACGCCCGTCATCAGCCGCTCGAGGCCGAGCGTGCCGGTCACCCCGGCCGCGCGCCAGACCGACGGCAGGCTCATCGCGAAATAGCCGGCTTCGCCGCTCGCGAACGAGATCGGGCCGAGGGGGGCCTCGGCCCCGTCCGGGAAGCGCACCGTCTCGCCGTGCGGTGTCGCCGACATCGCCGCGAAGTCCCCGGCCGGGATCGCGTAAGTGCACGCGGCATCGATCGCGATCACCAGCGGCAGCGGCGCGGGCGCCAGCTCGAGCACGCCGGTTTCGGTCGCCCGCCACTGGAGCAGTGCTTGGGCGAGCCAGGCCCGGTCGGCCTCATCCATCCGGCATGCCTGCGCCGCAGCAGGCAGCGGAGCCGCCGCCAGCGCCGCAAGCAGGAACGCCAGCGGTCCCCGCCTCATGCGCCGCGTACCGTGACATCCATTCGGAAGCCGCGATCCTCTCCCGCGGGCAGCTCCATCACCCCCGGCTTGGCGCGGAAGTCCCCCGCGAACCCGGCGGGATCGGCGATCCCCGCCCATGGCTCGATGCAAATGTAGCGCGCGCCTGGCTTCTGCCACACGCCGAGCATCGGCGTGTCGGGGAAGGCGAGCTCGAGCCGTGCACCGCCAGGCGCGCCGTACGACAGCGAACGGCTGTCGAGCCGGTCCCAGATCAGCGCATCGTCGTCGAACAGCTCGTGCCGCAACCGCAAGGTATGCCCGTCGACCGGCGTCGGCTCGTTGCGCGCCACCAGCCCGTCGCCATCGATCCGCCGGATGGGCTGGGGCTCTGCGCGCTCGAACACGATCGCATGCTCGCCCTTGGCCGCGCCGCCCGGCAGCGGCCACGCGAAGGCCGGGTGGAAGCCGAAGCTGAACGGCAGCGCCACGTCGCCCGGGTTGCGGACTGTCGCGGTCATCGACAGCGTCGCACCGGCAAGCGCGAACGCCATCTCGAGCTCGAAACGGAACGGGTAGACGGCACGCGTGGCTTCGCTGTCGGTCAGCCGGAATCGCGCCCGCGCGGCTTCCTGCTCGAGGACCTCGAACCGGCTGGTGCGCGCGAATCCGTGCTTGGGCAGGGCATATTCGCGGCCGTCGAGGCGATAGTGGCCGCGGTTGAGCGCGCCGACGATCGGAAACAGCAGCGGCGCATGGCCGGTCCAGAACGCCGGGTCGGCGTCGGTCATGTATTCGCGGCCGGCACGATCGGTCAGCGACCAGAGCTCGGCGCCGAGCGGGTTGATCCGCGCGGCGAGCGTGTCGTTGGCGATGGCGACGAGGTCCGTCATGCGGGAGTCGCTCGCCTCACGCGGGGCACTGGAAGCACAGCCCGTAGCCGTCGGGATCGGTCACCTCGATCTGGCGCATGCCGTAGTCGCTGGTCCGCGGCCGGGCGATGTCGAGACCGCGTGACGCCAGTTCCACATGGAGCGTATCGAGCTCGGGGCAGTCGACGAACAGCACGGTGTCCCCATGCCCGGCCCATCGCGCCGCGTCCCGCTCCGCCGGCCGCTCGCCGGAATCGTAGGCCGTGTTGAGCATGAGCCGCGCGCCGTCGCGTTGCAGCAGGCACCAATGGAAGAAGCGGCCCTCGGCGGTCTCGACCTCCGGCGAATGCGCGGCGACCTCGAAACCGAGGCGGTCGCGATAGAACGCCACGGCACGGGGCATGTCGAAGACCTGCAGCAGTGGCGTCATGCTGGCGAGCCTGGCCATCGGCGGACCTCCTCGGGGTGCCGGCCATGCTCCCACCGCGACGGCGCCAAGGCAAGCGGGACTCAGCCGCGCAGCTCGGCCCCGAGCTTGACGGCCGCGGCGACGACGCGTTCGGCGATGGCCTTGAGGTCCTCGTCGGTGAAGCTCTTCTCGCCCGGTTGCAGCGTGACTTCGACCGCCAAAGACTTCCTGCCCTCGGGCACGCCCTGGCCGCGGAAGTCGTCGAACACGCGCGCGTCGACGATGTTCGCCTTGTCGGCGCCGCGGACCGCGCGCAGCAGATCGCCTGCGGGCAGCTCCGCGCCGACGAGGAACGCGAAGTCGCGCGTCACGGCCTGGAGCGGCGGCGGCGCATACGCCGCGCGAGCGAAGCTTTCGCCGCCCTTGCGCACGGGGATCGCGTCGAGGAACAGCTCGACGGCGACCGCCGGGCCTTCGATGTCGAACGTCGCCAGCGTCTGCGGATGCAGCGCGCCGAACCGCGCGAGCACGGTCTTCGGCCCGAGCCGCAGCGTGGCCGACTGGCCCGGGTGGAACTGCGGCCCCGCTTCCCCCATCACCTGCAGCTTGTCGACCGGCGCACCGGCTTCGGCGAGCAGCGCGAGCGCCTCGGCCTTGGCGTCGAACGCGTCGAACGCCCGCGCCTTGCCACTTGCCCAGCTGCGCGGCTCCTTCTCGCCCGCGAGCAGCACCGCGATCGAAGCGCGCTCGTCGCTCGTCCCGCCTTCGCCGCGCAAGTAGCGGCGGCCGATCTCGAACAGCCGCACGCTGCTCGCCCCGCGGTCGAGATTGCGCCGCGCGGCGGCCAGCAGCCCCGGCAGCAGCGACGGGCGCATCGCCTTCATGTCCTCGCTGATCGGGTTCTCGAGCACCCACAGCCCGCCGTTGCCTTCGGCAAAGTGATCGGCATCGGGCACCGGCACGAACGACCAGGTCACCGCTTCGTTGAGCCCGCGCGCGGCCGCGGCGCGGCGCAAGCGACGCTCGAGCCGCTGGCCCGCGGTGGCAGTCGGCCGGGCGACGCCTTCAGCGCGCGGCAGCGCGGCGCTGGCGACCTTGTCGAGCCCGTGCACGCGGACGACTTCCTCGACGAGGTCGGGCGCACCGACGATATCGGGACGCCAGGTCGGCGCGGTCACCGTCCAGTCGCCGGTGACGCCAAAGCCGAGCCGCTCGAGGATTGCGCGCTGCTCGCCTTCGGGAATCGCCACTCCGCCGAGCCGCTCGGCGAGCGCCGGGTCATAGGCCACGGTCACGGTGTCCAGCGGCGGCGCGCCCGCGCGCACCACCTCCGACGCCTCGCCCCCGCAGGTCTCGATGATCAGCGAGGTCAGCAGCTCGAGCCCGTCGTCGAGGAACGCCGGGTCGACGCCGCGCTCGAACCGCGTGCGCGCGTCCGAAGCGAGGCCGAGCGCGCGCCCGGTCGCGCCGATGCGCTCGGGATTGAAGTAGGCGATCTCGAGCAGGACGTCGGTGGTCGTCTCGCTGACCCCCGAGTGCTCGCCGCCCATGATCCCGGCGATATCGTGCACGCCGTCGTCGTCGGCGATCACGGTCATCGACGGGTCGAGTGTGTAAGTCTTCTCGTTGAGCGCGAGCACTTGCTCGCCGTCCTTCGCGCGCCGCGCGACCACCGCGCCCTTGAGCTGGGCGAGGTCATAAGCATGCGCCGGGCGGCCGAAGCCGAGCATCAGGTAGTTGGTCAGGTCGACCAGCGCCGAGATCGGCCGCTGGCCCGCGCCGCGCAGCGCCGCCTGGAGCCACTCGGGCGAGGGTCCGTTCTTCACCCCGCGGATCACGCGGCCGTAGAACGCCGGGCAGCCATCGGGATCGTCGGTGCGGATCTCGACCGGGCACGCGAAGGTCCCGGGCACGGCCTTGATCTCCGGCGCCCTCAGCGTGCCCATGCCGGCCGCCGCGAGATCACGAGCGACGCCGTAGACGCCCATGCAGTCGGGCCGGTTTGGGGTGATCGCGACGTCGAACTCGGGGCTCGTCCCGCGATAGTCGGCGAACGCGGTGCCGACCGGCGCATCGGCGGGCAGCTCGATGATGCCCTCATGGTCGTCGCCGAGCTCGAGCTCGCGCGTCGAGCACATCATGCCGTTGCTCTCGACCCGGCGAATCGCGCTCTTCCTGAGCTCGAACCCGCCCGCCGGCACGACCGCGCCCGGCGTGCCGAGCACGCCGACCAGCCCCGCGCGCGCGTTGGGCGCGCCGCAGACGACCTGCAGCGGCTCGCCCTCGCCGGTATCGACCGTCAGCACCTGCAGCTTGTCGGCGTTCGGATGCGGCGCCGCGGTGAGCACCTTGGCCACGCGGAAGCCGGCCAGCCTTGCGGCCGGGTCCTCGAGCCCCTCGACCTCGATCCCGAGCGCATTGAGCTTGGCCGCGATCTCCTGCGCGGAGGCCCCGGTTTCCAGGTACTGCTTGAGCCACGCGAGCGAGAACTTCATGCCCGCGCTCCTACGCCGGCCGAGAGCGTCGGCTGGTCGAGGAACGAGAAGCCGTAGTGCTTGAGCCAGCGGATATCGCCGTCGAAGAACGCGCGCAGATCGTCCATCCCGTACTTGAGCATGGCGAGGCGGTCGACGCCGACGCCGAACGCGAAGCCCTGCCATTCGTCGGGATCGAGCCCGCCCATCGCAATGACCTTGCGGTTGACCATGCCGCTGCCGAGCAGCTCCATCCACCCGTGGCCGGGCGCGTCACCCGAGCCGCCGAGCACGCGCTTGCCGTCGACCAGCGCGAAGCCGACGTCGACTTCGACAGACGGCTCGGTGAACGGGAAGTAGCTCGGCCTCAGGCGCAGCACGATGTCCTCGCGCTCGAAGAACGCCTTGAGAAAGGTCTCGAGCGTCCACTTCAGATGCCCGAGGTGAATGTCGCGGTCGATCACCAGGCCTTCGACCTGGTGGAACATCGGCGTGTGCGTCGCATCCGAGTCCGAGCGGTAGACCCGCCCCGGAGCGATGATCCTGAGCGGCGCGCCTTCGGCGAGCATCGTCCGCACTTGCACCGGGCTGGTGTGCGTGCGCAGCAGCATCCGGCCGCCCGGCATGCCGCCCTCGTTACCGGCCGGCTCTGCGTCAGCCGGGAAGTAAAACGTGTCATGCATCGCCCGTGCCGGATGGCTTTCGGGCATGTTGAGCGCGGTGAAGTTGTACCAGTCGCCCTCGATCTCCGGCCCGGTCGCCACAGAGAAGCCGAGATCGGCAAAGATTTCAGCGAGTTCGTCCATCACCTGGCTGACCGGGTGGACCGATCCGGCTGGCGCGCCCGGTGCCGGCAGCGTCAGGTCGACCCGCTCCGAAGCCAGCCGCCGCTCGAGCTCGGCGGCTTCCATCGCGGCCTTGCGCTCGGCGAGCGCGTCGCTGACCGCCTGCCGAAGCCCCTGAATCTGCGGCCCTTTCTCGAGCCGCTCATCCGGGCTCATCGCCCCGAGCGTCTTGAGCAACGCCGAGACGCTGCCTTGCTTGCCGAGATATTCGACGCGCAGCGCCTCGAGCGCCGCGAGATCGCTCGCGGCTTCGATCCGGGCGCGCGCGTCGCGCTCGAGGGTCGTGTAGTCGGTCATGAACGGGCGCCTGTAGCGGGCGCGAGGCCTGCGCCCAACCCCCTAATCGCGCGGCAGCTCGGGATCGGCAGTGTAGCGCAGCACCGTCGGCAGGTCGGTTTCGGGCGCCGCACCCTGGTCGGCCATGCGCTGGGCCATGATCTTGCCGAGGATCGGGTGCGGCGCGTCGGCGTAGTCGCTCGGGGTCGTGCCCATGAACGAGCGGAAGTCGCGCACGAACTGCGCCTGGTCGTAATACTGCCAGTCGAGCGCCTCGCTCCAGCTGCCGACCGGATTGAGCATGAACTGCGCGAGGCTGCGCAGGAAGCGCTGGCGGCGCAGCAGCAGCTTGGGCGGAAAGCCGAAATAGCGGCCGCACAGCCGCTCGAGCGCGCGCCGGTTCATGCCGAGACGCTCGCCGAGCTCGGCGACATTGGCGACGTCCGGGTCGCGCAGCGCCTCCTGGCACGCGAGGATCTGCGCTTCGTAGGGCACCGGGCGCGCGACATGGCGCATCAGGAACGCGTTGATGCCCGCGGCGATGCGATCGCCGTCGCCGCCGGCGCCCTGGACGATGTCGTGGATCGGCCGGAACAGTTCGAACGCCTCGTGCGCGCAGCCGTCGACGGTCTCGTCGCTGAGCGTGTTGGCCGGCAGGTCGACGAACTTCGACCATCCCGCGGGCTGCAGGCCAAGGCCCCAGACCCGCGAGCGGGTCACGCCGAACTGGATCGCGTTGCTGGTCGGCCCGTTGGCGACGAACGGCCATTGCGAGAACATCTGGCCGACGCCGATGCGGGCGATCGGCGGCGGGCCTTCGGTAAAGCGCAGCGCTGCCCACTCGGGATGGAGGTGATCCTTGACCCAGACCCCCGGAGCGCACTCGATCGAGGTCGCGTAGAGCGCGGTGAAATAGGGCTGCAGCGCCTCGGACAGGCGATAGAATCGCACTTCTATCGTGAAGTCGGCATCCATGCGAGTTGCGGCCCGTCCATTTTTTCTATGCGGTCGAAGGGCTTGGCCCCCGCCGCCTAAGTACAAACATCCAATGCCTTCGCCGCCAAGACAAGAGCCATTCGCTTCGTTCTTGGCACGCAATCCAACAAATAGCGCTCATCGCGGTCCTGTCTGCTCGGGTCGACGCTGTAGGCGCCCCAACGAGAAAGGGCGCGAGCAGCCAAGCCGCTCGCGCCCTCCTGAACTCGTTCGCCGAGGCGATCAGGCGGCCGGCAGCGCCGCCTTGGCCTGCTGGATGATCGCGCCGAACGCGCCGCCCTCGTTCATCGCGAGGTCGGCCATGACCTTCCGGTCGAGCTCGATCCCGGCGAGCTTGGCGCCGTGGATGAACTGCGAGTAGGTCAGGCCCTCGGCACGCACCGCAGCGTTGATCCGCTGGATCCACAGCGCGCGGAAGTTGCGCTTCTTAACCTTGCGATCGCGATAGGCGTACTGGCCGGCCTTCTCGACGGCCTGGCGGGCGACGCGGATCGTGTTCTTGCGGCGGCCGCGGTAACCCTTGGCCTGCTCGAGAATCCGCTTGTGCTTCTGGCGCGTGGTCGTGCCGCGCTTGATACGTGACATGGTCTATATCTCCTGCTGGAACCGGCGCTCAGTCGAGCCCGTAGGGGGCCCACTTCTTCACCGTGCGCGAATCGGCATCGGCGAGGACGGTGGTGCCGCGGTTCTGGCGGATGTACTTGGCGTTGTGGCTGATCAGCCGGTGGCGCTTGCCGGCAACGCCGTGCTTGACCTTGCCCGTGGCGGTGAGCTTGAAGCGCTTCTTCACACCGCTCTTGGTCTTCAGCTTGGGCATTTTCGTCTCCTAGTCGGGACACGTCCAAACCAGCCCTGGCAGCCCTTGTGGCCAGACCGGCAGATGAATCACGTGTCGGTGAAGGCGGCGCCCCTAGGCGAAACCGGGGCCGAAGGCAAGCGCTCAGCGACCTGGAGGCCACGCGCGAGCTGTCGCGGGTCATACGCTCGCCATCGATCCAGTGCTAGAGTGGCGGCGGAGGGAAACTGGGAGACAGCCATGGCAGACGAGAACCAGAGCCCGACCGGCGGCATCGCGGCCCACATCACGATCCGCGGCGGACGCGGCGACGAGGCGGTGAAGTTCTACGAGCGGGCCTTCGGCGCGACCGAGGAGACGCGCCACCTCGCCGACGACGGCAAGCGGCTGATGCACGCCCATCTGAACATCAATGGCGGGTCGCTGCTGCTCAACGACGACTTCCCCGAGTTCCGCGGCGGCGCCGAGGCGGCGGCTCCGGCCGGCACGACGTTGCACCTGCAGGTGCCCGATGCCGATGCGGCGTGGGACAAGGCGGTCGCCGCCGGGGCGACGGTCAAGGTGCCGCTCGAGAACCAGTTCTGGGGCGATCGCTACGGCCAGCTCGAGGATCCGTTCGGCTTCGCCTGGTCGATCGGCGGGCCGGCCAAGGCATAAGCTCGGCGAGCCGTTGGAGCGGGACGCGATCGGCGCCCCGCTCCTGGTTGGCTGACGTCCGCTTAGAAGCGAGCGCCCAGCGCGACGCCTGCGTGGCGGCGCTGGAAGTCGATGCCGAAGATGTCGCCGTTGTCGGCATAGCCGAACTCGACGCGGCCATAGAAGTTCTGGCCGAAACCGTGCTCGTAGCCGATGGCGCCTTCGATGCCGCCGCCACGCTCGCTCGCCTCGAGACCGAAAGTCGGGAGGTCCGCTTCGAGGCCGAGGCTGGCGTAGCCGACCTTGGCATAGACCAGGCCGCGGCTGCCGACGGTCACCCCGCCATGGAGGCCGATCGCGTAGTTGTCGGACGCGCTGACGCAGTCGACGCCGTCGCAGTTCTCGACGGTCGAGAACTCGTAGGTCGCGTAAGGCCCGAGCACGACGGTGTTGCTGACTGCGAAGTCGAACCCGACCTCGCCGCCGAACGCCACGGCCGAGCCGAGCTTGTAGACTTCGTCGTCGTCCTCGAGGTTGCTGACGGTCGGCGTCTCGAGCACCGCGCGGGCCTCGATCCGGACCCCCGCCTTGCCGGCAGCCGGGCTCTCGCCATCCGCAGCAAAGGCCGGCTGAGCCACACCGAGCGCGAGCACAGCCGAAATCAATACCTTATTCATTCAATTAACCCCCACAATAAACCTCCCGTCCAAGGGAGGTCGGGCCTGCTAGGGGTTTATTCGTTGGGAGATTATTAAGAACGCGCGCGATCCGGGAGCTTTTCGCAAATTGTTGCGGGAATGCGACAAGCGATCCTGGCGTCGGTCAGTGGTGGTGCACGCCCAGCGCGGCGAGCACGTCCTCGAGCCGCGCCGGATCGCCGATCGCGAGGACGTGACCGTCCGACCCCGCATGCAGGGGCTCGCCGTTCCAGTCGCACATCGTCCCGCCGGCGCCTTCGACCACCGGCACCAGTGCCGCGAAGTCGTGCAGCTTGAGCCCGCTCTCGCAGACCACGTCGACGAAGCCGGTCGCCAGCAGCGCATAGTTGTAGCAGTCGCCGCCCATGATCATGCGCTTGTGATCGCACTTCTGGGCGAGCGCCATGAACATGTCGCCCTCGGCTTGGGTGAAATATTGCGGTCCGGTCGTGGCGAGCGTGGCGTCCGACAGCTCGCGGCACGGCCGCGCCGCGACCGGCTGGCCGTTGAGCGTGGTCTGTTGCCCGGCCACCCCGAGCCAGCGCTCGCCGAGGATCGGCTGGTCGACCACGCCGAGCACCGGGAAGCCGTCGACGAGCAGCGCGATCAGCGTGCCGAACGTCGCGCGGCCGGCGAGGAAGGCGCAAGTCCCGTCGACCGGATCGAGCACCCACTGCCGGCCCGAGCGCCCTTCGGTGACGCCGAACTCCTCGCCGTGGACGCCGTCCTGCGGCACCTCGGCGGTCAGGATGCGTCGCATCGCCTCCTCCGCCGAACGGTCGGCGATCGTCACCGGCGTCGCGTCGCCCTTGCGCTCGGCGTCGACCGGGGTGCGGAAATGCGGCCGGATCGCCGCGCGCGCAGCGTCGGCGAGGCGGTGGGCGAGGGCGATTTCGGCGGTCAGGTTCATTGTGGCTCCGGCGGCATGATACGGCGAATGAAGGTGTCGAACATCGGCACGGTGAACGCCGTATCGCCGTGGCTCGGGCTGTAGATCATGCCCTTCCTTATCAGGGCGTTGCGTGTCGGCGCCACGCTGGTGACCTTCACGCCGAGCCGCTCGGCCACGTCTCCCGAGCGATGCGGGCCTTCGCCGAGGCTCGCCATCGCCCGGATATAGGCCTTTTCGGCAGGCGTGAGGCGATCGAAGCGCACGCGGAAGAAGCTCGCGTCGAGCTGGGCCAGCGCGGCGGCGGAGGCGAGCGAAACGTCGGCCACCGTGATCGGCGACCGTTCGGCCATGTCCCAGCTCTGCTTGCCCCATTCCTGCAGGAAATAGGGATAGCCGCGAGTCTCGTCGAAGATGGCCTGCAGCGCCGCGTCGTCGATCGACTCCTCCTCCTCGACGATCGGGTCGCGCAACGCGGCAAAGGCCGCGGGCCGGTCGAGCGCACCGACCGGCTCGAAGAGAAACAGCCGCTCGGCGTAGGACTTCGCGCGCCCCATCTGCCCGAGCAGTTGCGGCAGCCCGGCGCCTACGAGTGCCACGGGCAGCCGCCGCTGGTTGGCCCGATGGAGCGCCGAGATCAGCGCGGCCAGCTGGGCTTCGGGGACGTACTGCAGTTCGTCGATGAACAGGACGATCGCGGTGTCGTACTCCCGCGCTGTCTCGCCGACCGCCTGGATGAGGTCAGCCAGGTCGGTTTCGAGGTCGCCGCTGTCGGCCAGGCCGGCGACCGGCTCGAGATCGAGAGCAAGCTCGATGTCGCCGTAGCTGGCCTTGAGCTTGATGAACCCGGCAATCGCCTGCATCGCCCTCTGGAGGCCGTGCCCCGCTGCCCGCAGCCGGCTCATGCGCAGCAGCGCCGCTCGCAGCGCCGGTGCGAGAAGCGCAGGCAGCGAGCGGTCCTCGGGGGCCTCGATCGCGACGGCCGCCATCCCGTCCGCTTCCGCGCGAAGCCGCATCTCGTTGAGCAGCACGGTTTTGCCGACGCCGCGCAAGCCATAGAGGATGACGCTCTGCGCGGCGCGACCGGCGCGAATCCGGTCGAGCGCGATGGATACGTTCTCGCGCAACCCGTCGCGTCCTGCGAGCTCGGGCGGGGGCGATCCGGCCCCGGGTGCGAACGGGTTGCGGCGCGGGTCCATAGGGAGTTTATGCTAGTTTACAGAAACTTTGTAAAGCCCGCTAAACTCACTTGAAACCGTTCATTGGGGCACGTCGATCCGTTCGGGCTGGCCCGCGACGTGGACGCGGAACACGATCGCCCGTGCGCCATCGGGGCCGCCGCGTGGCGAGTGGATCGCGCGCGGCGGGATCGCGTAGCTGTCGCCCGCCTTGAGCGGCAGGTCGGGCTTGCCTTCCTCGACGTGGATCGCGCTGCCTTCGATCAGGTAGAGGAACTCCTCGCCCGGATGATAGTGGCGCGGCACCTGGGCGTTCGGCGGGATCACCACGTCGGACACGATCACCTCGACGCCCGGCGTGCCGGCGAGCGTCGAGCGCAGCACCTCGTTCGAGCCCGGCGGGGGCGGATAGGGACGCGGCTGGTCCTGCTGGGCGCGGGCATAAGCGAACGGCAGCGCCGCGGCGTAGAGCACGGCAGCGATGATCCAGGTACGGCGCATGACGGCACTCCTCCTGCCCGCCCGCACGGGCTCGATCAGTCGAACAGCGAGCTGACGCTGGTCTCGTCGGCGATCCGGCGCACCGCCTCGCCGATCAGCGGCGCGACCGAGAGGATGCGGATGCGATCCGAATCCATGGTCGCGTCGGTCGGCAGGATCGAATCGGTGATGACCAGTTCGGTCAGCGCCGAATTGTCGACCCTCGCGACCGCCCCGCCCGAGAGCACGCCGTGGGTGATGTAGGCGGTGACACTGCTTGCCCCGGCATCCATCAGCGCCTGGGCCGCGTTGCACAGCGTGCCGCCCGAATCGACCATGTCGTCGTGAAGGATGCAGCAGCGCCCCTTCACGTCGCCGATGATGTTCATCACTTCCGATTCGCCGGGCCGCTCGCGGCGCTTGTCGACGATCGCCAGCGGGGCGTTGTCGAGCCGCTTGGCCAGCGCGCGGGCGCGGACCACGCCGCCGACGTCGGGCGAGACGACCATCAGGTCCTCGCCGGCGTAACGCTCCTGGATGTCGAGCGCCATCGTCGGGGCAGCGTAGAGGTTGTCGGTCGGGATATCGAAGAAGCCCTGGATCTGTCCCGCGTGGAGGTCGACCGCGAGCACCCGGTTGGCGCCCGCTTCGGTGATCAGGTTGGCGACGAGCTTGGCCGAGATCGGCGTGCGCGAGCCCGACTTGCGGTCCTGTCGGGCGTAGCCGAAGTAAGGCAGCACCGCGGTGATCCGCTTGGCCGAGGCGCGCCGGCACGCGTCGATCGCGATCAGCAGCTCCATCAGGTTGTCGTTCGCCGGATAGCTCGTCGACTGGAGGATGAAGAGGTCCTCGCCGCGCACGTTCTCGTGGATCTCGATGAAGATCTCCTCGTCGGCGAAACGGCGCACGCTGGCGTCGGTCAGCTGGGTCTCGAGGTAGGCGGCAATCGAGCGCGCAAGCGGCAGGTTCGAATTGCCGGCCATCAGTTTCATCGCGGGTTCGCCCCTGGTTGTGCGGGATTCGGCTGCGCCCCGCCTCTAGGGCCGAGCATGATAGGAATGCAACCGGCCTTGGTTCGCTTTCCCCTGCCCTCGGGCCAATCGATTAAGGCCGGGTTCACGGCGTGTAGGGTGCTTGCGCCCAGGGCCGGCGGGGGAAGCCGATGCTGGGGAAGGCCGTCGCGATCGCCGCTGCATTTGCCGTGGGCCTGGTTTCCCGGGCCGCCGCTGCTCAGGATGCGGAGACCGAAGCCCTACCCACCGCCGAACAAATGATCGACGTTGCGCGCGAGATTTGGCGCTCGCCGGACCTACGTCCTCGCTGCCCCGAGGCGAAGCCCGGCGAGATTGTCGTGTGCAAACCCGGCGAGGAGGAATTCCGCGTCGAATCGTCGCTCGACGAGGCGATCCGCGAGGGCAGGTCAGTGCCCGACGGCCTTCCGCGCGCCCCCCTACGTCCTTGGCTTGCCGGAATGCGGCGTGGAAGTCGTCTGCCACCGGATCGGCCGCGCCCCCGAACCCCCGCTGATGATCGACCTCGCGGCGCTGCCGCACCCGCTGACGCCCGAGGAAGCCGCGCTGGTGTTCCGCGCGGAGGACGTGCCGCAGGAGATCGCTACGCCAGAAGCGGCATCACCAGAGGCGGCTCCGTGAGGCTGGCCGAGCCCTCGAGCAACGCGAGCGCGCGGGCCACTCCGCTCTCGGGCCCTTCGTGCGTGACCATCGCCACCAGCACTTCGCCGCCCTCCTCGTGGCGGCCGTGCTGGATCAGGCTCTCGATCGAGACGCCGGCATCGCGCATCGCCGCGGTGATCTCGGCCAGCACGCCCGGCCGGTCGGTGACGGTGAAGCGCAAGTAGGCACGGCCCTCGCGATGCCCCGCGTCGGCGGGCTCGAGCGCCTCGAGACCTGCGACGGGCACCGAAAACGGCGCCCCGACCCCACCGCGGGCGATATCGATCAGATCGGCGACGACCGCACTCGCGGTCGGTCCGTCCCCCGCGCCGGCGCCCTGGAACAGGAGGCGGCCGGCGAAATTGCCTTCGGCGACGACGGCGTTGGTCGGCCCGTCGACCGCCGCCAGCGGGTGCGAGCGCGGCACCAGGCAGGGCTGGACCCGCTGGAACAGGCGGCCGTCGGCCGGATCGCAGTCGGCCAGCCCGATCAGGCGGATGACGTAGCCGAGCGCGGCCGCCTGGGCGATGTCGGCCGCGCGGATGCGCGTGATCCCGGTGATCTCCATCGATTCGAAGTCGATCCGGCTGCCGAAGGCGATCGCGGCGAGGATCGCCAGCTTGTGCGCCGCGTCGGTGCCCTCGATGTCGAACGCCGGATCGGCCTCGGCGTAGCCGAGGTCCTGCGCCTCCTTGAGCACGTCGCCGAAGTCGCGCCCGGTGCGCTCCATCGTCGAGAGGATGTAGTTGCAGGTGCCGTTGAGGATTCCGTAGATGCGCCCGACTGCGTTGGCCGCGACGCCTTCGCGCAAGCCCTTGATCACCGGAATCCCGCCGGCGACGGCAGCCTCGAACTTGAGCGGCGCGCCAAGGCCCTCGTTGGCCGTCTCGGCCGCTTCGGCCAGCTCCATCCCGTGATGCGCGATCATCGCCTTGTTTGCGGTGACGAGCGCCTTGCCGGCGGCCAGCGTGCGCCGCGCGAGCGCGAGCGCGGGACCGTCGGCGCCGCCGACCAGCTCGACCACGACGTCGATGTCGTCGCGCCCGGCGAGCAGGGTCATGTCGTCTTCCCACTCATAGCGCGAGAGATCGACCCCGCGGTCCTTCGTCCGGTCGCGCGCGCAGACGGCGGCGACCTCGATCGGCCGGCCGGCGCGGCGCGCGATCAGCGCTCCGTTGGTCTCGAGCAGCCGGATGACGCCGCCCCCGACCGTGCCGAGGCCGGCGAGAGCGATACGAAGCGGTTCGGGCATGGGTCCCCCTGAAGTTGGCCGCGCGTCGTTAGGGCGCGCCGCCGCCCTTGGCTAGAGGTTCGGGCGAGGGTTCAGGCGCGGGTGCGCGTGCAGGCGCCGAGCTGCTCGACGATGAAGCGGTAGTCGGCCTCGGCCTGCCGACGCGACGTCCCATCGCGCTGCAGGAAGGCGTCGGCGGGCAGCTGCGCGGGCAGGAAGCAGGCGAGGCGGTACCATGCGACCGACTGCGGCTCCGGAGGGCGCGCCGCCTGGTCGACGATCTCGCTCCACGACACGCCCCAGCTCGGAGCCATGCCCGGACGGCGCACGACGGTCAGCGAGACCGGCTGCCCCGTCTCGGTGTCGAGGAACAGCTGGGTCTCCGATTCGCCCGCGAGATTCCCCGGCACCGACATGACGTCGCGAATTCCGGTCACCGCTGGCGGCGCGTCGGGTGCGGCCAGCGCGGCAATGACGGTCCGCGCGAGCTGCTCGTTCTCGGGTGTCGCCGGAAGCTGCGCCGACGGATCGACGAGCTGCAGCGCGCCAGGGCGCCCCGCCACGGGATCGGCGAAGACGAGGAAACGCTGCTTCTTCAGCTTGGGCGCCTTGCCCTTGGCGTCGAGCGGCACGTCGGCAAGATACTCGAGCGATTCGCCGAGCGCCGAGCGCCCGGCGAGCAGGGCCTGCGTGCGGGCCTCGACGTAGAGCCTCGCATGGCCCGGGGCGAGGCCCGGTGCGCGCGCGGGCTCGACCTCGGCCTGGTCGCGCACCTCGACGAGCACCACGAGCGCCGCATCCTCGGCGAGGTCGGCGAGGTCCGCGTATGTCGCGGCGGGAGGGGCAACGGCGGCGGGACGATTCTGCGCTCCGCCGGGAGTGGCGAGGCCGACGAGGAGAATCGCGGCGGCCAGCGCGCGGGTGCGCCGGGCAACGCGATCACGGCTCGATTCGGGCATCACTCAAACTCCTGCTTTGGATCCACGCATGATCGGCGGCTCCGCCGCCACTCGCAAGCCGTGTTCCAGCGCTAAACCCGTGAATCGCCGCTGAACCGACAAAGCGTTTGCCCAAGTCCTACTTCGCGGTTAAGGCTCGCGCCCAACGGGCCCCCACACCATAAGAAAACGGGGACCGTGGGCTCTGCCGGAGGTCTTCCGGATCGGCACGTCGCTGCCGGGCTGGGCCTCAGGGCGGAACAAGTTTCGGGGGGCTGTCGGAATCCCAACCGGCAGCCCTCATTCGGTGCCGGGCCCCTGCCCGGCGATACTTTGAACGGAGTGAAGGGACTGGATGGCTTACGCTGACCAACAAATGAGCGGTAGTCGCATTGTCGCGATTATCATCGTTGCCCTGATCCACGTTGCTCTCGGCTACGCGCTCGTAACCGGCCTTGCCTATTCGGCGTTCAAAAAGGCGGTCGAACGCGTAACCACCGTGGATATCGAGGAGCCGCCGCCGCCGGAGGAAGAACCGCCGCCGCCGCCGCCGGACCAGGTGCAGCCGCCGCCGATCGTGGCCCCGCCGCCGCCGATCAACATCAACCCGGCCCCGCCGCCGATCACAGTGGTCGATACACCGCCGCCGCCGGCTCCGGTGGTCGTCCGCGCCGCCCCGCCGGCGCCGCCTCCCCCTCCGCCCGCGCCGTCCAAGGCCCGTGGCGCGCAGCCGGAGAACCAGCGCAGCTGGCAACAGCGGATCATGGACAACTATCCGGCGCGGGCCATCCGCGACGAGATCGAAGGCCGCGTCGGCGTCCGCGTCACGGTCGGTCCGAACGGTCGCGTCACCGGCTGCTCGGTGTCGTCCCCCAGCGGATCGGGCATTCTCGACGAAGCAGCGTGCGCGGACATCACCCGCTACGGCCGCTTCAGCCCGGCGCTCGATGACGCCGGCAATCCGACTACCGGCAACTGGGCTACGACGATCGTCTACACCCTCGGCAGATAACCTTTTGGTTTTTCGATATTTCCCAAGAGAGGACTACCCGCATGCTTATTGAAATTCTTGCCGCCGCGGGCAGCGCGGCCCCCGAGAGCCAGTTCGGCTTCACCCAGGCCATGAAGCAGGGCGGCGTGATCGCCTGGTTCATCCTTGCGGTCCTGGTGATCATGTCCGTTGGTTCGTTCTACATCCTGATCACCAAGCTGCTCGAGCAGAACAAGATCCTGAGCCAGTACAAGTCGATCCGGGGCGGTGCCTTCTGGAAGGCCAACTCGCTCAGCGAAGGCGCTTCGAAGCTCGAGAAGAACAGCGCCTGGCGCCAGCTGGTCGACGACGGCCTCGCCGCCGAGGTCCAGCACTCGAAGATGACCGACACCCTCGAGGCGCATGACTGGATGCACGGCTCGCTCGCGCGTTCGGAAGCCTCGATCAACGCCCGCCTCGCCGGCGGCCTGCCGTTCCTCGCCACCGTCGGCGCGACCGCGCCGTTCGTCGGCCTGCTCGGCACCGTTATCGGCATCTATCGCGCGATGATCGGCATCGCGATCGCCGGTTCGGCCCAGATCGACAAGGTCGCGGGTCCGGTCGGTGAAGCGCTGATCATGACCGCCATCGGCCTGCTCGTCGCGGTGCCGGCGGTGCTCGCCTACAACTGGCTGCAGAGCCGCAACCGCCGCATCGCGGAGCTGCTCAGCGGCTTCTCGACCGACGTGCTGGCCAACATCACCTCGCGCGGCGCGGTGAAGCCTGCGGTGGCGACGGCTCCGGCCGCTGCTGCTCGTCCGGCCGCTGCTGCGACCACGACGGCGCCGAAGGCCTGAGCGGCAACGAACGAGCACACACGTTCGAGGGGTGGGTAACGGCATGCGGGCCTCCCACCCCTCGGACCGAAGCGAAATAGGACGATAGCGATGGCAATTTCGACAGGCGGCGGTGGCGATACGCCGATGTCCGACATCAACACCACGCCCCTCGTGGACGTGATGCTGGTGATGCTGATCATCTTCATCATTGCGGTGCCGGTCGCCCTGCAGACGATCGAGGATCTCGAGATCCCGGTCTTCAAGTCGACCGAATCGGACAACAAGGTCGAGAACCTGCTCCTGACGGTGAGCACGACCGATGCGGCCGGACGCGAGCCCGGCTTCACTGATACGGCGTACGAAGGTGCTGACCGCGGCGGCGAATGCCGGGTCTACTTCAACAACACGACCCCCGTCGATTCGACCGAGCTGTATGACCAGGCGTTCAAGCGGCTTGATGCAATCGTGCAGCGTGCGGGTGGTGTCGAGGCGATCCGGGCCGATCCGGACCTGATCCCGCAGGTGCTCATCCGCGCGGACGTGAACACGCCGTGGCGCTGTGTCGCGGGCGCGATCTACAACGTCCAGCTGGCCGCCTATCCGACCGTCGGCTTCATTTCCAACCCGGTCGACCCCAACGGGGGTTGATCCGGGCCAGGTATTCTAAGGAGTAGTTTCCCATGGCAATGTCAGGTGGCCGGGACGATGGCAGCCCGATGATGGAAATGAACATGACGCCGTTGATCGACGTCCTGCTCGTGCTCCTCATCGTGTTCATCATGTCCATCCCGATCGCGACCCACGCGGTGGCAATCGATCTGCCGGTGCCGGACCCGAATCCGCCGCAGGACATGGTGGATCCGGTCAAGAACAAGATCGTGCTCACGACGAACAACGAGATTCTCTGGAACGGCACGCCGATCACCGACAACACGCTGGTGGCGAACCTGCAGACCTCGCTGACCTACGCGGTCGAGCCCGAGCTGCAGTTCGAGCCCGAGGCTCTCGCGAGCTACGATCTCTCGGCCAAGGTGCTCAACATCATCAAGCAGTCGGGCGTGACCAAGTTCGGCTTCGTCGGCAACGAGAAGTATCGGGTCTTCAGCAAGGGCGCCTAGCGCCAAGGCTCACGCGATTAGGACGGGGAAAGGGGCGGAGCGATCCGCCCCTTTTTTCTTTGTTGGCTTAACTCATACGGCGGCGGTTGATCTGGGCGCGTTTCTGTGATGTTATACTGTTACAGCAAAGAAGGAGCGTGCCGATGGCCTTTGCAATCGCTTCCCCCGACCGCGAACCGCTGAGCGCGATCAACACCACGCCGCTGATCGACGTGCTGCTGGTGCTGCTGATCGTGCTGGTCATGGCCGTTCCGCTGGCGACCCACTCGCTCGAAGTCGTGCTGCCGGGCGAGGCGCCGCCGGCGCCGTTCCACCCCGATCCCGTGCGCAATCTGCTGACGATCGAGACCGACGGCAGCCTGCGCTGGAACGGCCGTCCGCTGAGCGACACCGCGCTTGCCGGGCAACTCGCCGAAGTGCGGGCGATGACCCCCGAGCCGCAAGTGCAGTTCCGGCCCGCGGCCGACGCGAGCTACGAGCGTTCGGCGCACGTGCTGCTGATCGTCAAGCAGTCGCGCATCAGCAACTTCGGCTTCCTCGGCAACGAGCGCTACCGGACCTTCGGTGCCGCACGCTAGGATCCGGCCGCGCCTCTCCACGCGGCGCGCGTTCGACCATGGCCGGCCGATAGCGCTGCTCCCGACCGCGCCGATCATTGGCATGCTGCTGATCGTCGCCATGCTGATCCTCGCGACCGCGGGGCGGGTCGACCACGTGGTGCTGGTCAACCTGCCCCCTCCCTCGCCGTGGTCCGCGAGCGCCGGACCGACCGACCGGATCACGGTGTCGCGCGATGGCCTGATCGGCTGGAACGGCGTGCGCGTGACCCCGGCCGAACTCAGCGCACGGATGCGGGCGACGCGGTACGACACGCGCGCGCATGCGCTGATCTTCGAGGCCGACGGCCAGGCCGGCTACGGCACAGTGGCCGAGACGCTCAACCGGATCCGCCTCGCCGGGATGACCGCCCATTCGTTCTGCTTCGCGGGTCTCGAGCGGCATCGCCGCTACGAGGAGCCCGCCGAGGCCGATGGCCGGGGACCCGTGACCTGCCGCCCGGAGCCGCCCCCACCTATCCTCTAGCGCGGCCCGTCAATCGCCTTCGAGCGCTTCCGCCTCGTCGGTGCGCATCGCTGCGCCGGCGAGGGTCTCGGCCTCGAGCAGCAGCTCCTCGTCGACCGCGCCCTGCGGCAGGCTCTCGCGGCCGATCATGACCATGACCGGCACCGCCAAGGGGCTGACCCGCTCGAGCTCGACGTGAACCATGCGCTCGGCGGCCGTGTCTAGCAGGTCGCCGAGCCGGCCGATGTCGGTCATGCGCGCGCGCGCGTCGGCCCAGGCGGCCTCGATCAAGAGATGGTCGGGCTCGTACTTGCGCAGCACGTCGTAGATCAGGTCGGTCGAGAAGGTGACCTGCTTGCCCGACTTGCGCTTGCCCGGGTGCTGGCGCTCGACGAGCCCGGCGATCACCGCGACCTCGCGGAACGCGCGACGCAGCAAGTGCGATTCGGTGACCCATTCGACGAACTCGTGGGTCAGGATGTCGGGCGACAGCAGCGGCGCCGGATCGGCGACCGGCTTCAACCCCCAGACGGCGAGCGAATAGTCGTTGGCGACGAAGCCGCCGGGGAGCAGCCCGCGCTCTTCCATGCGCTTGGTGATCAGCATGCCGAGCGCCTGGTTCGCGTTCCACCCGGCGAACGTATAGTAGGCGGTGTAGTGGCGCCCGCCGTGCGGGAAGCTTTCGACCAGCAGGTTGTCGGGCCCGGGAAGCTGCGAGCGCCAGTCCTGCACCTCGAGCCATTCGCGCACGTCGTCGGGAAAGCGCGCCCACCCGGCCCGGTCGACCAGCAAGGCGCGGACGCGATCCGCGAGGTGCGTGGTCAGCGGCAGGCGCAGGCCCATGTAGCTCGGGATCACCGCCGCGCGCCGGGCGGCGCGCACGATCAGGTCGAGGTCGCGGAACGATTCGACCTCGAGGTCCATGCCGGCGAAGCGGAAAGTATCGCCGGCCTTGAGCGAGGCGGCGAACTGCTCCTCGACCTTGCCGAGCGAGCGGCCGTTGCGGAAGCGGATCTCGATCATCTCCGAATCGACGATGATCCCGGCATTCATCCGGTGCCGCTGGGCATGCTCGGGATGCGTGAGGCGCCAGGTCCCGTCGGGATCGCGGACGATCCGCTTGAACTTGTCGTAAGCGCGGAGCGCGTAGCCGCCGGTGGCGACAAACGTCAGCACGCGCTGCCAGATGGTCTCGTCGACCCAGGCATAGGCCAGCGACGAGCGGACCTCGGCGAGCAGCGCGTCCTCGCGGAACGGCGCCGCGCAGGCGCAGGCCATGACGTGCTGCGCGAGCACGTCGAGGCCGCCCGGACGGAAGTCCTCGCCGTCGCGCTTGCCCTGGTCGACCGCGTCCTTGGCCGCCTGCGCCTCGAGGAACTCGAAGCGGTTGCCGGGGACGAGGATCGCCCGGCTCGGCGTGTCGAGCCGGTGGTTGGCGCGGCCGATGCGCTGGAGCAGGCGCGACGAGCCCTTGGGCGCGCCCATCTGCACCACGCAGTCGATGTCGCCCCAGTCGACGCCGAGGTCGAGGCTGGCGGTGCAGACGAGCGCGCGCAGCTCGCCGCGGGCCATTGCGCCTTCGACCTTGCGCCGCGCCTCCTTCGACAAGGAGCCGTGGTGGATCGCGATCGGCAGATTGTCGTCGTTGGCGTCCCACAGCTCCTGGAAGATGAACTCGGCGAGGAAGCGGGTATTGGTGAACACCAGCGTGGTGCGGTTGCGCTTGATCAGCTCGTAGAGCTGGGGGATCGCCCAGATCGCCGCGTGGCCGCCCCACGGCACGCTGGCTTCCTCGGGCAGGAGGATCTCGACCTCGGGCGGGGCGCCTTTCTCGCCTGCGACCAGCGCGACCGAATCGATCTCGCCCCACGGCGCGAGCCAGCCGCGGAAGCCCTCGGGATCGGCCACCGTGGCCGACAGCGCCGCGCGCTGCATGTGCGGCGCGATCGCCTGCAACCGTGCGAGCGCGAGCGCGAGCAGGTCGCCGCGCTTGCCGGTGGCGAAGGCATGGACCTCGTCGACGACGACGCGCCTGAGCCCGGCGAAGAGCTCGAAGCTGTCGGGATAGCTGAGCAGCAGCGACAGGCTCTCGGGCGTGGTCAGCAGGACGTGCGGCGGACGCGTGCGCTGGCGCTTCTTGCGATCCGACGGCGTGTCCCCGCTGCGGGTCTCGATGCGGATCGGGAGGCCCATCTCCTCGACCGGCGTGACGAGGTTGCGCTGCACGTCGTGCGCCAGCGCCTTGAGCGGCGAGACATAGAGCGTGTGCAGGCCGTCGTCGGGCAGCTCGCCGCGGCTCGGGCAGAACGCGGCGAGCGTCGGCAGGAACCCGGCGAGGGTCTTGCCGGCGCCGGTATCGGCGACGAGCAGCGCATGGCGCCCGGCGTCGCTCGCCTCGAGCATCTCCGCCTGGTGCCGGCGGACGCGCCAGCCGCGACCGGCGAACCAGGCGTCGATCTCGGGTGGGACCGATGGCATGTGCAAGACCTAGGGCCTGTTCGGCACCGATTGAACCCCCCGCCCCTACTTAGGCTGCAAGGGGAGCGAACCGGGGCGTGGCGGGAGAAGGCCCGAGCCGTCCGGTCGTTCATCTGCGCGCCTGAAAGCCGCCGCAATTCAACGTGTTGCCTGCGCCGAACCGCCGCTCAGGTGCGCCGAGCGGCGGCAACCGCAGCCTCGCCCCGACCGTTTTCCCGGCATCCCTCGCCGCGCGCGAGGCGGCGCCATGCGGGCTTCGCTGTCGGCCCGCTGCGGGTGCCGGACCCTTTCGGCAGCAGCGATGAACCTGGAGCATTCCCATGGGCAACGACGCCAACCGCTACCCCCGTCGATCCGATCGCGATCGCTACAGCCGCCAGCAGGAGCAATTCGAGGATTCGAGCTGGCGCGACGACGATCGCCGGCAGATGGGCGATTTCCGCGAGCGCGACGAGTACGGCCAGTCCGACAGCCAGTTCGAGCGCGGCGGCCAGTCCTACCGCGAGCGCGACAACGACCGTGCGCGCTACGAAACCTACTCGACCGGGCAGGAAGGCTACTCCTCGGGCGGCTACGGCGCCAAGCGCTACACGCCCGGCGGCGGCCGCTCGTTCGCGAGCTTCACCGGCAACGATTACGGCGGCGCCGACTTCTCCGGCGGAACCGGGACTTACGGACATGAGCGCACCGGCGCGTCGGGCTACGGCCGTTCGTCGTACGGCGGCGGCGAGTGGGGCGCCGGAAGCTACGGCGCGGGCAGCTGGCTCGGCGCCAACCACGGTGAATGGCGCGACCGCGACTTCGCCCAGGGCCGCGGCTATGCGCGCGACCGCCAGTATGCGCGCGGCGGCGACGATCGCGGCTTCTTCGAGCGCGCCGGCGATGCGGTCGCCCGGTGGTTCGGCGACGACGACGGCAGCGACTACGGCCGCCGCCGCGAGAACTATCGCGGCCACGGCCCGTCGAACTACACGCGCACCGACGAGCGCATCCGCGAGGACGCCTCCGAGCGCCTGACCGACGACTGGAGCGTCGACGCGCGCAACATCGAGGTCAAGGTCAGCGGCGGCGAGATCACGCTCGACGGCACCGTGCGCACCCGCGACCAGAAGCGCCGCGCCGAGGACCTCGTCGAGGACCTCTCGGGCGTGAAGCACGTGCAGAACAACCTGCGCGTCGACGAAGGCAGCGCCTGGGACCGCAACAACAGCGGCACGACCACGGGCAGCACCGCCAACAAGACCACCAGCTCCACCTAGCGCAGAGGAGTCCTCTCTGCCGGAAGGGGCCCGCTTCGGCGGGCCCCTTTTTTGCGGGATCGTCTCGGCCGTTCTCATTCCCGACGGCGCACAAGGGGTTGAAAGCGAACGACGACCCCTGCGCGTCATGCGAGCACGCGTCGTGACGGGCGACGGGCCAACTGCTAGGGCAACGCATCGACAGGGGGACCCATATGAACCGTCATGCTCGCTGGCTTGCACTATTCGTCGCCGGACTTTTCGTCGCCGCGCCGGCACTGGCCCGCGTCGAGGCCTTTCCCGCGAGCTTCACGACGCGCGACATTCCCGTCGACGGCGCGACGATCCACACGCGGATCGGCGGGCATGGTCCGGTGGTCGTGCTGCTGCACGGGTTCGGCGATACCGGGGACATGTGGGCGCCGCTCGCCGCGCGGCTGGCGGCCGATCACACGGTCGTCGTGCCGGACCTGCGCGGGATGGGCCTCTCGTCGCATCCCGAGACCGGCTACGACAAGAAGAGCGAAGCCCGGGACATCGCGGCGGTGCTGCACGCGCTCGGGCTCGACGGGCCGCTGGCGCTGGTCACGCACGATATCGGCAACATGGTCGGCTATGCGTTCGCCGCGCAGAACCGCGCGCGGGTGACCCGCTGGGTGGTGATGGACGCGCCGCTGCCCGGGCTCGGCAACTGGGACACCGTGGTCAAGGACCAGCGCACCTGGCACTTCGACTTCTTCGGCCCCGACGAGGAGCGGCTCGTGGCCGGCCGCGAGCGGATTTACCTCGATCGGTTCTACAACGAGCTGTCGGCCGACCCGAAGCACATCGACGAGGAGACGCGGGCGCATTACGCCGCGCTCTATGCGCGCCCGCTCGCGATCCACGACGCGTTCGCCCAGTTCGCGGCCTTCCGCCAGGACGCCGTGGACAACCAGGCATTCCTCGCCGAGGGCAAGCTGGCGATGCCGGTGCTGGCGATCGGCGGCGAGAAGTCGTTCGGCCAGGGCTTCGCCAACGAGATCGGCTTCGCCGCGAGCGATGTCCGCGCGCTCGAGATCCGCGATTCGGGCCACTGGCTGATGGAAGAGCAGCCCGAGGCGACGATGGGCGCGATCCTTGCGTTTATCGCGGAACCTGCCGGGCGGTAGCGGCGGGGGGGGGCCGGCTAGGCCGGCCGCCCGAAGCGCGCGTAGAGCTGCGCCAGCGTCCTGACGGCCTCGTCGGCCTCGGCGCGATCGGGCGCGGTGGTGTCGTCGCCGTAGCCGCGCATGTCGCCGCCCGAGACCGCCTGCACCGCGATGCCGTCGGTGCGCGGGACCACGTTCACGCCGTGGTACGCCACGCCGTAGTCGAACTCGCGCTGCGGGATCAGCCAGGCGATCTGGCCGCGGACCGGAACCATCGTCGTGTCGCCGAGCAGCGCGCGGGCGCCGTAGCCGGTGCAGTTGATCACGACCTTCTGCGGCAGCTCGGCGAACTCGCCGGGGGCGTGGAACGCGCGGCGTTCGATGCGGCCGCCGGCCTGGCGGAACTGGCTGACGAGCAGGTCGGCATAGGCCGCGAGGTTGAACATCAGGTTGGCCTGGCGGCGGACCGCGAAGCCGTGGAACGGGGTCGTGCTTGCGGGCATCGGCTCGCCGCGCGGGAACAGGTCGTCGAGGCGGGCGCCGTAGGCGGCGAAGGCGAGCTCGCCGGGGATCGCCTCGCGCGGTGGCGGCGGGCCGGGTTCCGAGACGATGTAGCGGTCGATCCAGCGCACCGGGTCGCCGGGCAGGCCGAGCAGCTCGTTGTAGCGGCGGAAGGCGGTGCGGGCCATCTGCTCCCACTGGTCGGGGAAGCCCGGGTCGACCGCGTCGGCGAGCGCGATGCGCGAATCGGGGGTGAACGAGCCGGTCGCGCGCAGCGAGGGCATCTCGGGGACGATCTCGCGCGCGTAGATCGTCACTTGCGCACCGGCGGACTGCGCGAGCAGCGCCGAGGTCAGCCCGAGCGGGCCGCTGCCGATGACCGCGATATCGCGCGGGGAATTGGCGAGCGCCTTGTGCACGGCGATCGCGCTCGAGCCCCACGACAGCGACCAGCCGCTGCCGCCGTGGCCGTAGTTGTGCACCACGAGCGCGTCGCCGATCGTCTCGGTGTCGAGCCGCGGGCCGGCCGGGCGGAACGGGCGGATGCAGACCGAGATGTCGAAGATCCGCTCGGGCGAGGCGCGCAGCGGGGCGAGCGCGAGGCCGGGGTCGCCGCGGCCGGTAACGAGCGGGAGCGGGGCGACCGCCGTGCTGGTGCAGCCGGCGAGGCCGAGGCCGCCCATGGCGGCGAGGCCGCCGAGCATGCGCCGGCGGTCGAGCCCGGGCCCGCGGAGGGGCCCGGGATGTTGCAGGCTAGAGGGCGTCATCCCCGGCCTGGCCGACCGATTCGACGTCGCGGCCGAAGCCCTTGACGGTGTTGCAGCCGGTGAGCGCCAGGGCACCGAACGCCAGGGCCGAAATCGCAAGCAAACGCAGCATGAAAGTCTCCAGTCTGGGCCGTCCCATGCCCTGCCCCGCGGTTCCCGTCTAGAACAGCGGCAGGCGGGCGAGATCGGCCGGCGCGAGCGCCAGGCCGAACATGTCGGCGAGAACCTTGCCGTAAGCTTGCCGGTCGGGGATCTCGCGCACGTCGCTCTCGCCGCCGCGGGTCACGGTCAGGGTACGGTCGACAAGGCTGGCGAGGCCGTCGGGCAGCGTGCGGGTGGCGATGTGCAGCTGGGTGAAGCGCGAGGCGGGCGCGGTGGCGGTCCAGTGGTTGGCCTGCTCGAGGTCGGCCGGGGCGACTTCGGCGAGATCGAAGCTGTATTGCGGCTGCCACTCGCCGTGCGGGGGGGTACGCTCGAGCAGCCATTCGCCGGCGAGCGCGCCGGGATCGCCGGTGCGGCGCAGGCGGTAGCGGGCGCCGTCGGGGGCCTCGGCCTCGGTGCCGTCGGCGAGCCGGAGCACCGGCACGTGGCTGCCGCCGAAGCCGGCGTCGGCGAGCCACGGGCCCTCCGGAAGGTCGGCGAGGAGCAGCACGTGGGTGCGCGGCGGATGCGTGCCTTGGGGCTGCATCAGCCGGACGCGGGCGAGCAGCGGGCGCGTGGGAATGCCGAGCTCGGCGAGCATGTCGCCGAACAGGCGGTTGTGCTCGAAGCAATAGCCGCCGCGGCGCGCGGCGACGAGCTTGGCGAACACCCCGTCGCCGTCGATCGCGGGTGGCCGGCCGAGGCGGATGTCGAGGTTCTCGAACGGGATCGCCTCGCGGTGCGCGCGCTGCACGGCTTCGAGGCCCGCTGCGTCGGCAGCGGGCGGCGCGGCGAGGCCGAGCCGCGCGAGGTAGGCCGCGAGATGCGGGGTCAGTGGGCCGCCTGGGGACCGCGCTCGAGGCCCGAGGCTTCGAGCTGCGCGTCGATCTGCTCGAGCAGGCGGGCGAGGCCCTCGTCGGTGTAGCTTTCGGCGCGGGCGACGAGCACGTCCTGGGTGTTCGAGGCCCGCAGCAGCCACCAGCCGTCGGGGGTGGTGACGCGCACGCCGTCGGTGTCGTCGACCTTGATGTCGCCGGTGGCGCCGGCGAGACGCGCCTTGACCTCGTCGATCGCGGCGAACTTGCGGCTTTCGTCGACCTGGAAGCGCAGCTCGGGGGTGTTGCGCATCTCGGGCATCGCGCTGCGCAGCTCGGTGACCGACTTGCCGAGCCTGGCCGAAGCCGCGATCAGGCGCACCGCGCCGTAAAGCGCGTCGTCGTAGCCGTAGTATTCGTCGGCGAAGAAGATGTGGCCGCTCATCTCGCCGGCGAGCGGGGCCTTGGTTTCCTTCATCTTCGACTTGATCAGGCTGTGCCCGGTCTTCCACATCAGCGGCTTGCCGCCGAGTTCGGCGACGCGGTCGAACAGCGCGCGGCTGGCCTTGACGTCGGCGATGATCGTGGCGCCGGGCTGGCGATTGAGCAGGTCCTCGGCGAAGATCATCAGCAGCTGGTCGCCCCAGATGATCCGCCCCTCGCCGTCGACCGCGCCGATGCGATCACCGTCGCCGTCGAAGGCCACGCCGAAGTCGAGGCCCTTGTCGGCGACGAGCTTGCGCAGATCCTCGAGATTCTCGGGGACCGTCGGGTCGGGGTGGTGGTTGGGGAAGTTGCCGTCGACCTCGGTGTAGAGCGTGTGGTGCTCGCCCGGGAGCGCGGCAACGAGCTTCTCGAGCGCCGGGCCGGCGGCGCCGTTGCCCGCGTCCCAGCCGACCTTGAGGCTCTCGAGCAGGTACGGATAGATTCCATCGAGCGCCGTGACGAGGCGGGCGATATAGGCGTCCATCACCTCGAGCTGCTCGACGCTGCCGGTGCCGTCGTCCCATTCGCCCTCGGCCGCCATGTGGCCGATCCGCTGGATGTCCTCGCCGAAGAACGGCCGGCCCTGGAAGACCATCTTGAAGCCGTTGTAATTGGCCGGGTTGTGGCTGCCGGTGATCTGGATGCCGCCGTCGACCGCGTCGTCCGACGCTTCGGCGTAGTACAGCATCGGCGTCGGCCCCATGCCGATCCGGCGCACATCGCAACCGCTCGCGGTGAGCCCTTCGACCAGCGCGTGCTCGAGCATCGGCGAGCTCACGCGTCCGTCGTAGCCGACCGCCACCAGCTTGCCCCCGGCGCGGCGCAGCAGCGTGCCGAAGCCGCGCCCGATGGCGCGCGCGTCGTCCGCGCCGAGCGTCTGACCGATGATCCCGCGGATGTCGTATTCGCGCAGGACGGTGGGGTCGAACTTGTGGGTCATCAACGCTCCGATTGGTAGGGAATCTCGTCCAGTAGCAGATCGCGCGCCGCGTTCGCCTCGTGCACCTGGGAGTTGCTGCCGCCGCGATCGGGGTGGACGATCGTCACCAGGCGCTTGTGCGCCGTGAGGATATCCTCCCGCGAGGCGACCGCAGACACGCCCAGGAGCTTGCGTGCGCGGAACACTGCCTGAGCGCGCGTCGAGACTTTCGGTTCCCATGGCCAGCGGCCGGTGAACAGCTTGAAGCCGTAAACCAGCACCGCGGCGAGGATCAGCAGGCGGATCATGGTCAGGCGGCCTCGCTGGTCCTGGAGCTGGTGCGCCCGGGCATGGGCAGGTTCAGGCTGCCGACCAGTGCGCGCAGCTCCTGCCGCGCGACCAGGTGGCTCGTGCCGAGCTCGCCGAGCTGGCCCTTGTCGAGCAGCGTCAGGCCCGACGGGAACAGCTCGCGATAGATCACGCGTTCGCTGAGACCGTGCGAGACGCGGAAGCCGACGCGCTTCGACAGCTCGGTCAGCGCCTGGTCGATGCGCCGCTGGTTGCGCGCGTCGGTATGCTGGACGCGGTTGCGCACGACCACCCAGTCCATCTCGCGGCGCGCCTCGCGCAGTTGCTTCAAGGCACGGCTCTTGCGCGCTTCCCAGATCAGCTCGGCGTAGAAGCTCAGCCGGCGGACCTTGAAGGTCTCGGCGTCGACCTGGCCGATCAGGTCGAAGTCGACGAAGCTGTCGTTCATCGGGGTGACCAGCGTGTCGGCCTGGGTGGCGGCGTGGCGCGCGTAGGGATCGTCGCGGCCGGGGGTGTCGAAGACGATGAAGTCCGCGCCTTCGCCGATCGCCGCGACTTCGGCCTCGAGCTGCTCGACGCCCTCGCCGACGAACACCGCGAACTTGGCCCCGGGCAGCTCGATCCCGCGGCGCTGCTCGGTCTCGGTGCGGTTCTCGAAGTAGCGGTAGAGCGTGCGCTGGCGCGGATCGAGGTCGATCGCGGCGACTTTCGCGCCCTGGTAGGCCAGCGCCACGGCCACGTGCACGGCCGTGGTCGACTTGCCGGTGCCGCCCTTTTCGTTGGCGAAGACGATGCGATGTGCGGCGGTAATGGCGAAGACTTCCTCTGCTGCGGACAGGAGGCTATCGCACCCCCCTTCCCGGCTCTTATCGGAGGCCCGCGTCCATGCAAACCGTCAACCGGCTCGCCGACCTGCGCTCGGCTGTGGACAGCTTGCGCGCGCTCGGGGCGGTCGCGCTGGTGCCGACGATGGGCGCGCTGCACGACGGGCACCTGACGCTGGTGCGCGAGGCACGCAAGCGCGCGCCGGCGGTGGCGGTATCGATCTTCGTCAACCCGACCCAGTTCGGCCCCAACGAGGATCTCGCGGCCTATCCGCGACAGCTGGCCGAGGATTCGCGCCTGCTCGAGGCCGAAGGCGTCGACCTGCTGTGGGCGCCCCCGGTCGACGAAGTCTACCCCGACGGCTTCGCCACCACCGTTTCGGTCGCCAGCGTCAGTGCCACGCTCGAGGGCGCGAGCCGGCCGGGACACTTCGACGGCGTGGCAACCGTGGTCGTGAAGCTGTTCAACCAGGTCCGCCCGGACCTCGCGCTGTTCGGCGAGAAGGACTGGCAGCAGCTCGCGGTGATCCGGCGCATGGCGCGCGACCTCGACCTGACGCAGCCGCCGGTCGAGCGGATCATCGGCGTGCCGACGGTGCGCGAGGCCGATGGGCTCGCGATGTCGAGCCGCAATCGTTATCTCTCGGTGGAAGACCGGGCCCGCGCTGCCGTGCTGCCGACCGCGATGCGCAAGGCGATTGCGGCGATCGAGGCGGGTGCACCGGTTCCGGTGGTGCTGCAGACGGCGAAGGCGGCGCTGCTCGCCGGGGGGTTCGGGAGTGTCGACTATGTCGCGCTGGCCGACGCAGACACGCTGGAGCCGCTCGACGAGCTCGGCAAGCGGCCCGCGCGGCTGTTCGTCGCCGCGCGGATCGGTGGGACGCGGCTGATCGATAATATGGCGGTGGGTTGAGGCGACAGGCGGCCAGGGTCCGTTCTCAATCCGCAGTCGCATGCGCGAGCCTCCCCTCCCCGGCGGGGAGGGGGTAGGGGGTGGGGGAGCGCGGCGAAGCCGCGCGTCGACGCTGGCGCCGCGGCCCCCCCCCCCACCCCCCCCCGCCCGGGGGGGCGCCCCCCCCCCGGGGGGGGGGGGGGGGGGGGGGGGGGCCCCCGCGTGGCCCGTCGCCCGCGCGTCGACGCTGGCGCCGAACACCCCCACCCTACCCTCCCCCTCAAGGGGGAGGGA
>CBHWED010000009.1:0-32442 GCA_966112795.1 uncultured bacterium | reverse complement strand
CACCACCAGCAGCGCGAAGCCGATCTCGAGCAAGCGGCGGCGCGCGGCGAGGGCTTTGCCGGCGAGCATGCCCACAACCGCGCCCGCCACGCCGCCGGCGACGAGCAGGGCGACCAGCGGCCAGTCGACGAAGCCTGACAGCGCATAGGATCCGGCCGTGGTCAGGCCGAGCGCGGTGACTGCGACGAGCGAGGTGCCGATCGCGTTGCGCATCGGCATGCCGGTGGCGAGGATCAGCGCGGGGACTATGAGGAAGCCGCCGCCGATGCCGAAGAAGCCGGCGAGCAGGCCGACACCGAGCCCGGCGGGGACCAGCCGCGGCAGCAGGTGACCGGCGGTCTCGCGCCGGAGGCGGACCTCGGGATCGCCGGCCGAGCGCCGCGGGCGCAGCATCGTCACGCCGATCACGACCATCATCAGGCCGAACAGCGCGAGCAGGGCCTGCCCGTCCATCGCCTTGCCGGCCTCGGCGCCGAGCGCGGCCCCGACGATTCCGGCGAGGGCGAAGGCGACCGCGCAGGGCCATTTGACGGTGCCCGCGCGCGCGTGGCCAGCGAGGCCGACCGCGGCGTTGAGGGCGACCGCGACCGCTGCGGTGCCGATCGCCGCATGCGGCGATTCGACCCCGACGAGGAACACCAGCAGCGGGACGGCGATGATCGAGCCACCGCCGCCGACCAGCGCGAGCACCAGCCCGATCGCCGCGCCGGCGACGAGCGCGGCGAGGACGAACGACGGGCCGATCATGACGTCACGCCGTCCGCTGGTTCCACGGCATGATCGCGAGCAGCCGCGCCATGCCGCACCAGCCGGTGGTCCCGGCGAGCAGCAGGCCCGCGCCCACGAAGCCGGCGAGGCCGAAGAACAGCGGGTCGAGGGCGAAGCCGAGCAGCACGCCGGCGAGGATCATCAGGCCGGCGACGATCTGCACCTGGCGCATGAGCTCGAGCGGCTGCCCGCGGTCGACCGCGCAGTCGAGCCCGGCCCTGCGCCAGCCGTCGAGCCCGCCCTCGAGCAGGTAGACCGGCACGTCGGTCGCGGCGGCGAGCTGCGCGGCGTTGGCCGCGGTGCGCATGCCGGACTTGCAGTGGAAGATCACTTCGGGCGCGCCCCTGTCGAGGTCGTCGATGCCGCCGATCAGGGCGAGCGGCAGGTTGCGGGCACACGGGATATGCGCGCGGGCGTATTCGTCGGGGGTGCGGATATCGATGAGGATCGCGCCGGATTCGATCCGGCGCCGGGCGTCCTCGGGGGTAATCGTCGTGGGCAACTCAGGTCTCCTGGGAGCAATAGAGGCGGTGAAGCGTGACGAGCAGCGCCTCGCAGCGCGGATCGTCGATGCGGTAGAACAGCTGCTGGCCCTCGCGCCGGAACGCGACGAGGCCTTCCTCGCGCATCTTCGCGAGGTGCTGCGACAGCGCCGACTGCGACAGGTCGACCGCCCCGGCGAGCTCGCCGACGCGCATCTCGCCGCGCTCGGCCAGCTTGCACAGCACCATCAGGCGCGGGCGGCTGGCGAGCGCCTTGAGCACGTCGGCGACCTCGCCGGCGCGGGTCGCGAACTCGGCCAGATCGAGCGGGGCCGTCATCATCGCTGCGGACTTTCCTTCCATTAGGTGTTGCTAAATTAGGAGATGCTAATATATTGTCAAGGGTGAAAGGAGTGACCCCCATGCAGCCCCACATCGAGGCTTTCTTCGACGAACCCACGTTCACCGTGAGCTATCTGGTCGGCGATCCGGCGACCGGGCAGGCGGTGGTGATCGACCCCGTGCTCGACTTCGACCCGGCTTCGGGCAAAGCCGACGCGCGTTCGGCGCAGCGCGTGCTCGATGCGGTCGAGGCGGGCGGCTGGCGGATCGTGCTGGTGCTCGAGACGCATGCCCACGCCGACCACCTGAGCGCGGCGCCGTACATCAAGGCGAAGACCGGGGCCGAGATCGGCATCGGCGAGCATATCCGCGAGGTGCAGAAGATCTTCCGGCCGGTGTTCAACGCGACCGACCTCAGGACCGACGGCTCGGACTTCGACCGGCTGCTGGCCGACGGCGAGACGGTGCAGGTCGGGGAGATGACCATCGAGGTCATGCACACGCCGGGGCACACCCCGGCCGACGTCAGCTATCGCGTGGGCGACGCGGTGTTCACCGGCGATACGCTGTTCATGCCCGATTACGGCACCGCGCGCGCCGACTTTCCCGGCGGCGACGCGCGCCAGCTCTACCGCTCGATCCGCAAGCTGCTCGCGCTGCCGCGCGAGACGCGGCTGTTCCTGTGCCACGACTACAAGGCGCCGGGGCGCGACGACTACGCGTGGGAGACCACCGTCGGCGAGCAGCGCGACCGCTCGATCCACGTCCACGACGGAGTGGGCGAGGATGCATTCGCCGCGATGCGCGATGCGCGCGACGCCGGGCTCGCCGCGCCGCGGCTGCTGCTGCCGTCGATCCAGGTCAACATCCGCGCGGGGCATTTCCCGCCGGCGGAGGACAACGGGGTCCGGTACTTGCGGATTCCGGTGCAGCTCGGCGGGTTGCTGGCGGCTTGAGGCGGTGCGGCGACCCCGGGAACCCGCGGCCCTTGCGTCGCGACGGGCCGGGCGGGTAATATAAGTTAGACCACCTTCGGGATCGCATGGGTTTCACCAGCCGCGGAGGGCGGGACATGCGACGGGCGTCGGGTACGGCTCTCTTGCTGGCGACGGGCGTGGCTCTGCTCGCCGGGCCGGCGGCCGTGGGTCAGCAGGCGGGCTCGGCACCGCGGCCGGCGCAGACCAGCGCAGCCGTGCGGCAGGGGCAGGTCGTCCAGCGGCCGCCGGTGACGGCGACCTTCCGGCCCGATGAAGTGGAGGTGCTGCAGCCGGCTCCGCCGCCTGCGCCGCCGCCCGCGCGGTTCACGCTGCAGGCGCCCGACCGCAGCGTCGAGGCCGGGCAGCGCTTCTCGCTGACGATCGCGCGCCAGGGACACGACGGCCAGGCGCACGATTTCGCGCTCGAGTTCGAGCCCGCGGGGCTGGTCGACAACCCGCCGGGCATGGTGACCGTACCCTACAATCTGGAGAACGGCCGGGTCAGCGTGGCGACGCGGGCGGACCCGCCGGGCGACGGGCCGCACACGCTGCGCGCGACGCTGGTTCCGCTGATCCCCGGCGCATCGCGCGCGCGGAACCTCGAGGTCAGCGCGGTCACCGTGACGATCAGCGAACCGCCGCGGCCGACGGCGCGCTTCTCGCTCCAGGCGCCGGGTTCGGTGCAGGCCGGGCAGGCGTTCGCGGTGACCGTGGCGCGCGCGAGCCGCGACGGGCGGGCGCACGATTTCCGGCTCGCGTTCGAGCCCGCGGGGCTGGTCGACAACCCGCCGGTCGGGCTCAGGCTGCCCGACAACCAGGCGAGCAGTACCGTGCGTGTGGCCACGCGCGGCGATCCGGCCGGCGACGGGCCGCATACATTGCGCGTGTTCCTGCGGCCCGGGTCGAGCCGGCCGGACATCGCCGACGGTATCGCCAGCGTTACCGTCAACGAACCGCCGCGGGCGCGCTTCACGCTGCAGGGGCCGGACACGGTCGAGGCCGGGGAGGCGTTCTCGGTCACGATTGCGCGCGACCGCAGCGACGGGCGGGCCTACGATTTCCGGCTCGCGTTCGAGCCCCAGGGACTGGTGGCCAACGCGCCGGGCACGGTGACCGTGCCCGACGGGCGCAACGGCACGGTCCGCCTCGTCACCGTACCGGACCCGCCGGGGGACGGGAGCCATCCGTTGCGCGTCACGCTGGTCGCGGGTGACGGCGGGGCGCGGCTCGGTGTGCCGCGCTCGGTGGAACTGCGCGTTACCGAACCGGTGCCCGCGCGGTTTTTGCTGCGGGTGCCGGGCGAGGTCCAGGCCGGCGGGGGCATTCCGATCGAGATCGTCCGGGCGACCTCGGACGGGCGCGACCATGGTTTCAGCCTGACCTACAGCCCGGCCGGGCTGGTCCGCGACGCGCCGGCGACGGCCGTGGTGCGCAACGGCGAGAGCGGCTGGCGGCGCGTGGTCGAGACGGTCGCCGATCCGGCCGGCGACGGGCCGCACCGGCTGACGGTCGTGCTGCAGCCGACCGGGGCGGCGGCGAGCCTGGCGACCGCGCGGGCGCAGGTGGTGGTCAATGAAGCGCCGCCGCTGCCGACCGACGCCGCTACGGACGAGGCGACCGGGCCGACGCCCGGCGCCACCGGCACCGGAGTTGCGACCGGAACGCTCGCCGATGCGGGTACCGATGCCGCGACGGACCCGGGCGGCGGCCCCACGCCGCGGGTTTCGCTCGTCGAACTCGCCCGCGCCAACTGGCTGCTGCTGGTGTTCGTGCTCGCGCTGGTGGGCCTCGCGGCACCGCGCCTGATCCGCGCGCTGCGCGATGCCTTGGACAAGAAGGCCGCGCCGACGCCGCCTGCCGAATTGCGCACCGACTACGAGGTCCGCTGGGGCGAGTCCGCGCTGCCGTACGGCGAGCCCGAGCTGCGCGGGCCGGCGCTGGCGGTCCGCTTCCGCACGGTTGCCGGCACGGGCGCCGGGCCGGATCCGTTGCCGCTGGGGGAGACAGCCGATGTCTGACGTGCTCGATTTCCGCATCGACGACCTGCCCGACCCGGAGGTGTTCCGCGAACGGAGCGCCGAGATCCAGCAGACGATCGAGCGCAAGGCGGGCGAGACGCGCGACCTCGTCGGCGCGGTCGGCTGGGACACGGTGCGCGATACGGCCTGCCGCAAGCTCGGCGAGGGGCTCAAGGGGGCGGACTGGTTCACCTGGCTGGCCAAGGGCTGGACGCTGTCGCAAGAGCTCAAGGCCGCGGCGAGAGACACGCTCGGCGACGACACCGCGGAGAAGGTCATCTCGCTGCACAGCCATTCGCTGTCGCAGCTGATGCACCCGGTGGTGACGCTCGTGTGCGAGCCGCTCGAGCTCGAGCTGACGTTCGATCTCGCGCTGAGCGGGGCGATCGACAGCGCCGACCTCGTGGTCCGCGGCGGGCGGCTGGCGGCGGTCCAGGCCGGGCGCCTCGTGCCCGAGGCCGAGCTGACCTATCGCGGGGTCAGGCTCGGCAAGAAGAAGGGCAAGCCGATCGACCTCGTGGTGCCGTTCGTGTTTCCCGGCGGCGGGCTCAAGCTGGTCGACGAGCCGCCGGAGGCCGTCGCAGCCGAGTGAGGGGCAAGGCGCGGCGGACGATTGTCGCCGCGATGCAACAATGCGGCAGAATCGCGTCGCCGGCTGTCGTCACGGACACGTTTGGAGTCGCGCTGCCCGCCGTCGCGGTGCACCACCCGCGGGGATCGTATCACCTGCAACGGAAGGACTCGCCCATGCGCGATCACACCCGCCGCCACCGCTGGCTGGGCGCCAGCCTTGCGGCTCTCGTTCTTGCCGGTTCCGCCGCGCCCGCGCTGGCGCAGGACGGCGAAATTGTCGACGAGGCGACCGCACAAGCGGCGGCCCGGGCAGCGGGGGACGCGGTCGAAGGCGACGAGGGCCTCGACATCATCCTCGTGACGCCCAACCGGCGCGAGGAGAACATCCAGGACGTCGCGGTCTCGGTGGCGACGCTGCCGACCGAGGAGCTCGCGCGGGTGTTCTCGACCGGGGCCGAGATCACCGCGCTCGCGGCGCGGGTGCCGGGGCTGTTCGTCGAGAGCTCGAACGGGCGCGCGGCGCCGCGGTTCTACATCCGCGGGCTCGGCAACACCGACTTCGACCTCGCCGCCTCGCAGCCGGTCTCGGTGGTGATGGACGACGTGGTGATGGAGAACGTCACGCTGAAGTCGTTCCCGCTGTTCGACGTGGCGCGGGTCGAAGTGCTGCGCGGGCCGCAGGGGACGCTGTTCGGGCGCAACACGCCCGCGGGGATCGTCAAGATCGACACCCGGCGGCCGACCAACGAGATCTCGGCCAACGGCTCGGTCAGCTTCGGCAGCCACGGCACGGTGGCGATCGACGCCGGGGTCGGCGCGCCGATCGTCGACGACGTGCTGGCGATGCGCTTCTCGCTGCTCGCGCAGCGGCGCGACAACTATGTCGACAACGGCTTCACCGGGCGCGAGGACGTCTACGGCGGGTTCACCGACCTCGCCGGGCGGGCGCAGCTGCTGTTCACCCCGAACGACAAGCTCACGGTGCTGGCGATGGGGCAGATCCGCAGCCTCGACGGGCAGTCGACGCTGTTCCGCGCCAACATCCTCGGGCCGGGCAACAACGAGCTCAACGACAACTACGACCGCGACACGGTCTACTACGATGCCGGCGGCGGCAACGAGGCGCAGTACGACTTGTGGGGCGCGCGGCTCAAGGTCGACTACGACTTCGGCGGGCTGACGCTGACCTCGATCACCGCGCACGACGAGAGCGAGGGCCACAGCCGCGGCGACATCGACGGCGGCAACCTGGTCACCGGCCCGGGGTTCATCCCGTTCCCGTCGGACACGCAGGATTCGATCGACCTCAAGCAGACCACGCAGGAAGTGCGGCTGGCCTCGGACGGGAGCGGCGCGTTCAGCTGGCAGGTCGGCGGGTTCTACTTCGACAGCGACTTCACCGTGCTGACCCAGGGCTTCGACTTCCCGCCGCCGACGCTGGTGCGCCACCAGAACGAGAGCTGGGCCGTGTTCGGCCAGGGCAGCTACCAGGTGACCGACGGAATCAAGCTCACCGGCGGGCTGCGCTACACCGACGACGCGAAGGACTTCGAGGTGATCGGCGGCAGCCCGGCCGACGACCGCCATGTCGAGGACGACCGGCTGAGCTGGGACGTCTCGGCAATGTTCGACCTGAGCGAGGACGCGAATGTCTACGCGCGCGTCGCCAGCGGCTTCCGCGCGCCGACGATCCAGGGACGCGACGTGGCCTTCTTCAGCCCGCCGTCGGTGGCGACCTCGGAGAAGATCATGAGCTACGAGGCGGGCTTCAAGAGCGAGCTTGCCGACAACCACGTGCGGCTCAACGGGGCGGTGTTCTACTACACGGTCGACGATCCGCAGTTCACCGCGATCGGTGGCGCGGGCAACCTCGTGCAGCTCCTGAACGCCAACAAGGGCGAGGCGTGGGGCTTCGAGCTCGACAGCGCGTTCCAGGTGACGCGCGACTTCGTGGTGACCGCGGGGCTCAGCTACAACGACACCCAGATCAAGGACGAGAACCTCGCGGTCGGCATCTGCGCGCAGTGCACGGTGACCGACCCGACCGTGGTGCTGAGCGGGACGACGCGCGCGCTGGTCGACGGCAACCCGTTTCCCAACGCGCCCGAGTGGATCGCCAACGTGACCGCGCGCTGGGGCCACGAGGTCGACAGCAACGGCGAGGTCTATGTCTACACCGACTGGGCCTACCAGGGGAAAACCAACCTGTTCCTCTACGAATCCGAGGAGTTCAACACCGACGGGCAGTTCGAGGGCGGGCTCGAGATCGGCTACGCGACGCTCGACGGGATGTGGGAGCTCGCGGCGTTCGTGCGCAACCTGACCGACGAGGACAACGTCAAGGGCGGGATCGACTTCAACAACAACACCGCGTTCGTCAACGACCCGCGGACGTTTGGGGTGGCGGCGCGGTTTAATTATTGAGGCGGAGGGGGCCCTATGGTGACTTACCCGACCCGCCGCACAGCCGGCGGCGTCCAGCTGTCGTCGATCACCGCCTGGCCCGGCCAGTAGGCGCGAATGAACAGCGAGAAGTCGGCGCCAGGCGGGGCGGGCAGCCAGTTGCTTTCGCGGTCGGGGCCGGGCGAGGTCGCCTGCACGTAGAGTGTCAGCGCGCCGTCGGGGCCGGTCTGCAGCGACTTGTTCTTCGTCCCGAGCGAGTAGCGCCCGATCGGGTTGGGCACGAAGAAGTGGTGCGCGTCGTAGAGCGTGAGCGACCAGAAGCCCTGCACAGGCGGGGTCTGGCCGGTGGCGAAGGTCACCTCGTAGCGATGGCCGCCGTTGAGGCGCGCGCCATCGGCGTCGAGGTCCTGGTAGAGGTACTGCGTCTCCTGCGGCGCGTTGACGAGGATGTTCGAGCGGGCGACGGCGGTGCGGGCGAAGTAGTCGGTGCCGAAGGCGGCGCCGTCGGCGACTTTGCTCCAGTGGTGCGCGAGGCGGATGCCCCAGTCGCGGAACTGCAGCAGGGGGTCGATCACCTCGGCGTCGGTCCGCCGCGCCTCGTCGATCATCGCAGCCTTCAGCGCGGGATCGGTTTCGGCCGCGGCGACGAGTGAGAGCGCCTGGTCGTAGAACGCCTCCTCGCCGGGGCGCGCGGGCGCGTCCTCGAGCAGGATCGGCAGCTGGTCGAAGAAGGTTTCGGGAAAGACCCAGCGGGTCTCGCCCGAGCCGCTGTTGTCGGGCGGGGGCGCGAAGGCGGGGATGCGGGTCCAGTCGCGGCGCTTCATGGTGCCGTCGAAGTGCTCGAGCGCGTAGAGGTCGATGCCCGAGATGACCTCCTGCACGGCCGCGCGATCCTCGGCGGTGTCGTCGAGGAACAGGCGCGGGGCGACGAGCGAGGTGCGCGAAGGGCAGCGGATCACGCCGGCGAGCCCGGTCGGCGCCTCGCCATGCCAGTCGGGGCCGGCGATCAGGTAGAACCCGGGCTGCGAGCCGTACATCGCGCCGAGCTGCATGTAGCTATCGGTCCTCAGGTCGACCGCCTGATAGACCCAGAAGCGATCGCCGAAGTCGGGCACCTGGACGACCACCGGCGAGCGCTCGAGCGCGAGGATGCCGGCGCCGTAGACCACGTCCTGGTTGGGGCAGGCGACCCAGCGCTGCCCGGGCTCGATGTAGTCGTGCAGCATCGACAGCGTGTTGAGCGGCGCGAGCGGGAGCACGCCGTTCATCAGCCCCGGCTCGGGCGCCTGGTCGAAGATGAGGCGGCGGTTGTAGATATTGGCCATCGGCCAGGCCCAGAAGTAGATCTGGCGCGCGAGCATGCGGGCGTAGGCCTCGGTGATCGTGTTGCGCTCGGCGGGCGGGACCTCACGGGTGTCGGGCATCGAGGCTCTCCTCAATCGCGCGCCAGCGCCGCGGCCATGCGTTGCTCGAGGTCGAGGTAGAGGTCGTCGGCGACGTCGAAGATCACCTTGTCGATCGTGCCGCCGGTGAAGGCGAAGGCCGAGGCGTAGGCGCTGCTGACCACGTCGCCGCTGTCGTAGCCGATGCACAGGCCCTCGCCGGCGAGCGCGTAGTGGCCCGACTGGGTGCGGAACTGGCCGTCGGCCTCGGCGTGGTCGTCGACGTAGAGCGTCATCGTGCCCTGGGCTTCGTTGCATGCGCCATGGCCGGACTTGTCGAACGCGACGCCGACGATGTGGCGGCCTTCCTTGGGCGCGTCGCAGGCGAGCTGCTGCTCGGGGGCGATGCCGAGGAAGTTGTAGGTAAAGGTGAGCCGGCCGGACTTCACGAACAGCGAGTAGCCGCCGAAGCGCGAGCCCTGGGCGAAGATCACCCCTTCGCTGGCCTCGGTGAACTCGACCTCGGCGAGCGCCTTGAACGAGACGCCGAGCGTGCGCGCGGCGGCGGCTTCGGGGATCTCGGTGGTGCCGGGGTAGTAGGTGTAGCGGCCGCCGGCGGGCGGCGCGGCCTTGTACTCCATCGCGTGGATCGAGGCGGCGTCGATGTCGATCAGCGGGAGGACGTTGTTGGCCTTGGCCTCCGCCAGCCACAGGGCTTGCAACTGCTGCAGCTTGTCGGGATGCTCGGCCGCGAGGTCGCGCGCTTCGGCGCGGTCCGCGTCGGTGTTGAACAGCTGCCAGACGTCGTCCTCGAAATGGCCCTGGTTCGACGGCATCGGGCCGTGCAGCGTGGCAGCCTTCCAGCCCTGGTGCCAGATGCCGCGGGTGCCGCACATCTCGTAGTACTGGGTCTGCTTGGTGGTCGGCGCGTCGGCCTGGTCGAAGCTGTAGGCCATCGACACGCCGGCGAGCGGGGACTGCCTGACCCCGTCGATCGTCTCGGGCATCGGCACGCCGCAGGCTTCGAGGATCGTCGGGACGATGTCGGTGCAGTGGTGGTACTGCTGGCGCATCTCGCCCTTCGCCTTGATGCCCTTGGGCCAGTGGATCACCAGCGGGTCGCAAGTGCCGCCGGCGTAGGAGGCGTAGCGCTTGAACATCCGGTAGGGGGTCGAGAACGCGACCGCCCAGCCCGTCGGGTAGTGGTTGTAGGTGTCGGGCGAGCCGAGCTTGTCGATCAGCGCGAGGTTCTCCTCGATCGTGTCGGGCCAGGTGTTGAAGAAGCGGTACTCGTTGACCGAGCCGTTGGGCGAGCCTTCGCCCGAGGCGCCGTTGTCGGCGCAGTAGAACACCAGCGTGTTGTCGAGCTGGCCCGATTCCTCGAGGTAGTCGATGACCCGGCCGATCTGGACGTCGGTGTATTCGGAGAAGCCGGCGTAGACTTCGGCCATGCGGCTGAAGAGGCGCTTCTCGTCGCCGGTCAGCGTGTCCCACGGGCGCACGGCGTCGAGCTCGGGCAGCACGCCTTCGGGGAGCGGGTTGAGCGGAGTCAGCTCGGTGCCTGCGGGGAGCACGCCGCGCTCGATCATCCGTGGCAGGACCCATTCGCGATAGGCCTCGTAGCCGTCGTCGAACATGCCCCGGTACTTGTCGACGTAGTCCTGCGGGCAGTGGTGCGGGGCGTGGTTCGCGCCCGGGCAGTACCACATGTACCACGGCTTCTCGGGGCGCGACTGCTTGGAGTCGCGGATGAACGAGATGGCCTTGTCGGCGAGGTCCTTCGACAGGTGGTAGCCCTGTTCGGGCGGGTAGGGCTGGTCGACGATGCGGTTGTCCTCGATCAGCTCGGGGTACCACTGGTTGGTCTCGCCGCCGATGAAGCCGTAGAACCGGTCGTAACCGAGGCCGAGCGGCCAGGCCTTGCGTGAGGCGCCCGGGTCGAACGCATCGACGGGGACGTTGTGGTTCTTGCCGATCCAGAAGGTGCTGTACCCGGCATTGCGCAGGATATGCGCGATGGTGCCGTTCTCGAGCGGGATGTGGCCGCTGTAGCCGGGGAAGCCGGTGGCGACCTCGGAGATCGTGCCGTAGCCGTTGGCGTGGTGGTTGCGCCCGGTGAGGAAGCACGAGCGCGTCGGCGAGCAGACCGCGGTGGTGTGCCACTGGGTGTAGGTCAGGCCGTTCTTCGCCAGCCGGTCGAGCGTCGGCATCTGGATGCGTCCGCCGTAGGGCGACCAGGCGGCCTGGCCGGTGTCGTCGTAGAGGATGACGAGCACGTTGGGCGCGCCTTCGGGCGCCTTGGCATCGAGGAACGCGCCCCAGTCGGGCTGCGAGGTGCGGACGTCGAGGTCGATCTTGCCTTGGAAGGGGCGGGGCATGGTGGCTCTCCCGGCGAGGATGAGCCATCGTGGCGCAGGCAACCTTGAGCGGGCACTGGGGTTTGTCCCGAGCACCCCGCCGATTCAGCCTTAGGTCTAGCTCCCGCCCGCAGCCGGCCGGGGGAGTGCGTCGATCTCGAGGGCTTTGTCGGGCGCGAGGTATTGTGCCGCCGCCGCGCGGACGTCTTCGGCGGTCAGCGCGGCGAGACGCTGCTTGCCGCTCATGAAGCGGCCGATACGCTCGGGCTTGCGCTGGGCGCGCTCGACGAGGTTCATCCAGCCCGAATTGGTCTTGAGCGCGTTGTCGTAGGCTTCGAGCATCGGCTGGCGCGCGCGCAGCAGCTCGTCGTCGCCGACCGGCTCGGCGGCGAGGCGGGCGACGGTCTCGAGCATGGCCTTGCGAGTGGCCTCGACCTGGCCGGTGTCGACCGCGGCGGTGATCGTGAACACGCCGTAGTTCGGGTAGACGTCGGACTGGGTCGCGGTGACGCCGGGCGAATAAGTCTGGCCGAGCTTCTCGCGCAGCGTTTCGAGCAGCTCGAGCCGCATGACCCGCTCGAGCAGCTCGAGCTTGAGCTCCTCGTCGAAGTCGGCGTCGTCGGTCGTCGGCCAGCTCATGCGCACGATCGCCTGGTTGGCGCCGCCGTCGTGGTACACGGTGCGCCGGCTGCGGTCGGCGGTGAAGCTGCGCACGCGGTTGTCGGTGTAGGGGCGGAACTGGTCCTCGCGAGCAGGCAGTGCGCCGAGCGTGCGGGCGACGAGGTCGATCGCGGCCTGCTCGTCGAAGTCGCCGACCAGGGCGAGCTCGAGCGCGCCGTGCGCGAGGCGGTCGGAGATCTCGCTCTTGAGCTGGGCGAATGTGCGGCTGAGATAGGCATCCTTCGGCTGCAGCGTGAAGCGCGGGTCGTCGTCCGAGAGGATCCCGCCGGCGGCGTTGCCGAGCGCGCTCTCGGCGGTCGCGTCGCGGCTGGCGAAGAAGTTCTCGATGCTGCGGCGGTACTGCGCCTCGCCCTCGGGACGGAAGCCCGGATCGCTGACCGCCGCGGTGACGAGCTGCAGCTGCAGCGGCAGATCGCGCGGGGTGGTCTGCGAGGCGAAGACGAAAGTCTCGGCGTCGGAATTGAACGTGAAGCCGACCGCGCTGCCGGCGAGGATCGTCTGCAGGTCGTCGATCGAGTGCTTGCCGAGACCGCCGACCGGGAGCGCATTGTCCATCGCCGTCGCCAGCGGGTCGTCGCGCGTGTTGAGCATCTCGCCGCCGTCGATGTTGAGCTCGACCGAAATCCGGTCGCGCTGCAGCGCGGTCTGCTTGAGGCTGAGCTTGAGGCCGTTGGAGAACGTCAGCAGGCGCACGCCGAGCAAGGGCTCGTGGGTGTCGGAAACGACCGTGCCGGGGGTGCCGAAATCGGTGTAGGCCCACTTGGCGAGCGTGCCGCCGGCGTTGGCGGTGAGCGTCTCGGCCATGCCCGCGTCCCACGCGGCGCGCAGCGCCGCGGCGCCGCCGACGGGCGCAGTGCGGCCCTCGAAGCGGATCAGCGGATCGTCGAGCGGGACCAGCTCCTCGCGCAGCGCTTCCATCACGCTTTGCGGCGTGATCTCGGGCAAGTGGTCCTTGAAGCGCTGCAATGCGCTGTCGGGCGTGGTCGGGACCTGGCCTTCGTCGAGCAGGGTGATCGCGCCGGTGATGAAGCTGGCGTTCGAGCGGGTCTCGGCGCCGGCGGCGTTGTTCTCGAGCGCGGTGCGCAAGTTGGCGACCTGCTCGGCGACTTCGGCCTCGGTGAAGCCGAACTCAAGCGCGCGGCGGTATTCGGCCTCGGCCGCGGCGAGCGCGCGCTGCCACTCGCCGTCGCCGGCGAGGACCACGAGGTTGGTCGTGCGGCCGGCCTCGAACAGGTCGTCGGTATCGAGCGCGGCGCTGCGGAACGGCGGGTTCTCCTGCCGGGCGATGCGCTGGAAGCGGCGGTTGATGATCCCGTAGCCGAGCTGGCGGCGGACGTTCTTCTGGCGGAAGGCGAGCGTGTCGGTGTGGTCGATCCACGGGCCGTGGCGCGAGACGGTGACCTGCTCGGCGAGCGCGGGATCGACGAACACGTCGGTCTCGCCCTTGCGGTCGACCGGGATCGGCCCGGCATCGACCGCGGGCTCGACCGGGGCCGGCGCCCAGCTCGCGAAATGGGCCTTGATCGCCGCTTCGACGACGTCGGGATCGAAGTCGCCGACGACGATCACGGCGGTGTTCTCGGGGCGGTAGATGCGCTGGTAGAGCGCGCGCAGCTTGTCGCTGGTCGCGCCCTCGAGCGTCGCCACGGTGCCGATCGGCAGCCGGTCGACGAAGCGCGAACCGGGGTAGAAGAACTGCATGCCGTCGACGTAGTTGCGCAGCTCGTAGGTATCGCGCACGCGCTTCTCGGACAGCACCACGCCCTTCTCGCGCTCGATCGCCTCGGGATTGAAGCTGAGCTCGCTCGCGGTCTCGCGCATCAGCATCAGCGCGGTGTCGAGCAGCGCCGGATCGTTGCGCGGCAGGTCGAGCTTGTAGAGCGTGTAGTCGTAGTTGGTCGTGGCGTTGGTGTCGGCGCCGAACGCGAGACCCTCGCGCTCGAGCAGCTTGATCATGTCGCCTTCGGGCACGTGGGTCGAGCCGTTGAAGGCCATGTGCTCGATGAAGTGGGCGTAGCCGAGCTCCTCGGGAGTCTCGGCGAGCGAGCCCGCATCGACCCAGAACTGCACCAGCGCCGTGCCCTTGGGCGTGGCGTTGGGGCGGATCACGTAGCGCATGCCGTTATCGAGCCGGCCGAAGCGGTAGGCCGGATCGGGCGGCAGGTCGCTGGTCGCGAACGGCCATTCGTGCTGCGGCTGCACCGCAACGGTCTGCGCCGGGGCTTCCTGGGCCTGGGCTGGCAGCGCGACGGTGACGAGGAGAGTGGCAAGCAGGATGCGGCGGATCATTGACCGCTGTGTGGCCGACATTGGCTTAACGGGCAATGGCCGGCGGTCGTGCTGTTTCCCGCCTTGGGCGGACAGCGGGATGGTCAGCGCATGCTCGAAGAAGCGTGGCCGTCCGACCCGCTCCGGATCAGGAAACTTCCGATGCGAAGTCCGTGCCGGCCGCGCCGCCGCCGCGTGCCGATTCGGCGTCGATGCGCAGCAATTCGGGCCGCGCCCACGGGGTGCGGTGCTCGGCGTTGGTCGGCTCGATCTGGTTCACGCTCGTCTCCGGGTTGTCGGACGGCGTGTGTGGCGCAGACGGGCGGCACTCGCAAGCACCGCCCGATCTTTTGCGTGCTATTTCTTCGGCTTGGGCGAAGTCCGCAGCTTGGAGCGGTGCGCGGTCAGGTCGAAGACCTCGCCCGGGCTGTTGTCCTCGTTGAGCAGACCGAGGCGGCGGGCGACTTCCTGGTAGGCCTCTTCCTCGCCGCCGAGGTCGCGGCGGAAGCGGTCCTTGTCGAGCTTCTCGCCGCTGGTCATGTCCCACAGACGGCAGTTGTCGGGGCTGATCTCGTCGGCGAGGATCACCCGGCTGTAGTTGTCCTGGTCCCAGATGCGGCCGAACTCGAGCTTGAAGTCGATCAGGCGGATGTCGATCGCGGCGAACATCCCGCACATGAAGTCGTTCACGCGGATCGCCATCGACGAGATGTCCTGCATCTCCTCGTTGGAGGCCCAGCCGAAGCAGGCGATGTGCTCTTCGGCGACCAGCGGGTCCTGCAGCTCGTCGCTCTTGAGGTAGTACTCGATCAGCGTGTGCGGCAGCGGCTCGCCTTCCTCCATGCCGAGGCGCTTGGCGAGCGAGCCCGCAGCGACGTTGCGCACGACGACCTCGAGCGGGATGATCTCGACCTGGCGGACGAGCTGCTCGCGCATGTTGAGCCGGCGGATGAAATGCGTCGGGATGCCGATGTGCGCGAGGCGCAGGAAGACGTGCTCGGAGATGCGGTTGTTGATCACCCCCTTGCCGTTGATCGTGCCCTTCTTCTGCGCGTTGAACGCAGTCGCATCGTCCTTGAAATACTGGATGATCGTGCCCGGTTCGGGGCCCTCGTAGAGGATCTTGGCCTTGCCTTCGTAAAGCTGGCGGCGGCGGGACATGGCAAACCCTTGACTGAGTGGAAAAAGAGAGCCCCGGCAGACGAAGCGAGCCGCTTCGTTCGGGCCGGGGCGCGCGGCGCGCTATACACGGCAGCGCGGGTTAACGCAATTGCGGTGGGGGGGCAGGGGCGCTAACGGGGCGGGAAAACAGGGGGTCGTGGTTAATGAGCAAGGTCCGCGCGCGCTGCGCCGTTTCGGCCCTGGCGATGGCGGCTGTCGCGCTGGCGGGCACGCCGGCGGCAGCGGAGGAGGTCGTCGAGGGCGACACCTCGATCGTCGTCACCGGGACATTGATCAAGGGCTCGCGCGAGGACGCTCCGGCGCCGGTCGAGGTGATCGACGCCGAAGAGCTCGCCGCGCAGGGCTCGCCGACGATGCTCGAGCTGACCAAGCGGCTCGCGGTCTCGGCCGGGGTGATCGGCGACGCGAGCCAGTTCGACACGCGCAGCCAGTTCAACGAAGGCACCGCATCGGTCAACTTGCGCGGTCTCGGGCCGCAGCGGACGCTGGTGCTGCTGAACGGCAAGCGCGTGGTCGCGACCGGCTCGGGCAACCTGCCGCTGGTCGACGTGAACCTGCTGCCGAGCGCGGCCATCTCGCGGATCGAGGTGCTCAAGGACGGCGCGGCCTCGACTTACGGCTCGGATGCGATCGCCGGTGTGGTCAACTTCATCACCCGCACCGACCAGGACGGCTTCCTCGCCGCGGGCGACTATCGCTGGGTCGACGGCTCGGAGGGCGACTGGAACGGGGCGTTGTCGTGGGGCGGCGAGGTCGGACCGGCGCGGCTGTTCGTCTCGGGCGGCTACCAGCACCGCGGCGAGCTGACCACGCTCGACCGCGGCTTCTCGCTGCTCAGCTATCCCGAGAACCCGCAAGGCGGCTGGACCGGCGGCGGCGCGCCGGGCAACTTCGACTTCAGCGGGGCGCCGAACGGCGTGCGCTTCGATTCCGATGCGGGTTGCGCCGCGGTCGGCGGGTTCCGCTCGCTGCCCGGCTCGACCGCGGACTTGTGCCAGGTGCAGTACCTCGGCTTCACCAACCTGGTCGAGCCCGAGGACCGCTTCCAGCTGTTCGCCGATGCCGAAGTCGAGCTGTCGGACCGCATCGAACTGCGCATGACCGGGCTCTACGGGCGCACCGAGACGGTGCTGACGACGAGCCCGAGCTACCTGCCGACGATCCCGCCATCCGCCAATGCCGCGTTCGGCGGAGGGGGGCTGTTCGTGATCCCGGCGTATGCCCCGGCGCTGATCGACTACTGCGCGCGCTACGGCGCGGCGGCGGGCTGCGCGCTCGACGCGGGCGGCAACCCGGCGCAGTCGGCGCTGGCCTATCCGGTGCGCTTCCGGCCGGTGCTGACCGGCGGCAACCCCTTGTTCGGCAACGACCGCCAGACCGCGGTGCTGCCGCGCAGCTCGGACATGTACCAGTTCACCGGCGAGCTCGACGTCGAGCTCGGCGCTTCGCTCGATCTCGTCGCCGGGCTGACCTATTCGGAATACGACCGCTATTTCGAGGGCGGCGACAGCTTCGTCGACCTGCTGCAGAACGCGCTCGCCGGGTTCGGCGGCGAGAGCTGCGCCTATGCCACGCCGCAGTCGCGCGCGGGAATGACCGCGGCGCAGCTCGCGGCGGTCGCCGGGACCAACGGCTGCCACTACTTCAATCCGTTCTCGAGCGGGATCGCGAGCAATGCCATCACCGGGCAGGCGAACCCGAACTTCGCCGGGACCAGCAACCCGCTCGGGTTCAGCCTGGCGCCGGGGGCGGGGCTGATCAACGACGCGTCGACGGTCGACGACTTCTTCACCGTGATCCAGCGCAAGGCCAACACCAGCCAGTGGGTCGGCGACCTGGTGCTGTCGGGCTCGACCGGGATCGAGCTTTCGGGCGGCGATGTCGGCTTCGCGCTCGGCGCGCAGTACCGCGCCGACAGCTATGCGCGGACTTACGGTGCGACCAACAATCTCGACGTCTATCCGTGCGCGGGATCGATGCTCAATCCGGCCGCGACCTGCAGCCCCGAGACCGGGCCGATCGGTTTCCTCGGCTCGAACCGCGACGTCGACGTCAACGAGGACGTCTGGGCGCTGTTCGCCGAGCTGCAGATTCCGATCACCGAGCGGATCCAGGCGCAGCTTTCGGCGCGCTACGAAGACTACGGCGGCACCGTCGGCGCGACGTTCGATCCGCAGGCGCGCGTGCGCATCGAGCTGACCGACTGGCTCGCGCTGCGTGGCGGGGTGGGAACGACGTTCCGCGGGCCGCCGCCGCAGAACCTCTATTCGGACCTCGTCATCCTGACCTTCATCGGCGGCGCGTTCCGCGCGGTCGACGTGCTCGGCGATCGCGAGCTCGAGCCCGAGAGCGCGACAACCTACAACGCCGGGGTCATCGTCGACAGCGGCGGGTTCCAGGCGAGCGCCGACTACTGGCGCTACGACTTCGACGGGCCGATCGAGGCCGAACCGGTCAGCGGCATGGTCTCGGCGATGTTCGGCGCGAGCGGGACGGCGAACTGCGGCAATCCGGCCTATGCCGGGCTGCAGGCGCGGTTCACCTTCTCGGGCGGAACCTGCGGCGTGTCGAACGTCCAGCGCGTGGCGACCTACAACTTCAACGCGGCCGACGTCTCGACCAGCGGGTTCGACGTCCAGGCGAGCTACGATTTCGACGCCGGCGGAGTGCAGATGCAGGCGGGCTTCGCCGGCAGCTACGTGCTCGAGTACCAGGTCGACGACGTGGTGGTCGAAGGGATCACGGTGCAGCCGGCGTTCGACGCTGCGGGGCTGCTCAATTACCAGACCACGGCCTATCCGCTGCCGCAGCTCAAGGGGCAGGCGTGGGTCCAGGGGACGCTGGGCGACCACCTCGTGCGCGTGCAGGTCAACCATGTCGACGGCTACACCGACCAGCGCACGGCGGAGTTCGGGCCGAACCCGACGGCGCTCGCGGGCGCGAGCGTGACCGCGGGCAAGGAGATCGGCAGCATGACCACGGTCGACCTGATCTGGCGCTGGCAGGTGTTCGACCGGACGACGATGTCGCTCGCGCTCAACAACCTGTTCGACACCGACCCGCCGTTCGCGCGGCTCGACCAGAACTTCGATCCGTTCACGGCGAGCCCGCTCGGGTTCACCGCGCGGTTCGGGCTGAGCCAGGCGTTTTGAGGGGTAGGGAGCCCTTATCCAAGCTCCGCTAACCGCCCGCGGCGGTAAGCTGCGCTATCCTTCTCCCACCAGTGGGAGAAGAAAGGTTCGGCCGCAGCGTCGCTTCTTCTCCCGCTGGCGGGAGAAGGATACGGAGGCTTGGCAGCTTGCTGCCTAGCCGCAGTTGGATGAGGGGCGCCTTTTTCTCTTCCACCGCTTGTTCATCTGCGCCGGGCTAGGCATTGATGAGCCAATGCTCTCGCAGAAGACCCGTTACGCGATCCGCGCCATGCAGCACCTGGCCGACAGGTATGGGCAGGGGCCGGTGCGGCTCGCGGAGATCGCCGAAGCGCAGAAGATCCCGGCGAACTTCCTGACCACGATCCTCAGCGAGCTCGGCCGTTTCGGCATCGTCGATTCGCAGCGCGGCAAGGACGGCGGCTATTGGCTGGCGCTGTCGCCGGTCGACATCACTTACGGCGACCTGATCCGCGTCATGCGCGGCAGCCTCGCCTTGGTGCCGTGCGCGAGCCGCTTCGCGCACGAGAAGTGCAAGAACTGCCTCGAGGAGGGCGACTGCCGCACGCGCTCGCTGATGCTGCAGGTGCGCGACCGCACCGCCGAGCTGCTCGATTCGATCCGGCTGTCGGATCCGATCGTGCTCGAGCCGGCGCAAGAATATTTCGAAGAAGCTGAGCTTGGCACCGGTCAGGGTTAAATTTCGGTCGGATCGTCGCATCGCTATTGTCAACTAAATGAGTTGAGAATAGATCGGCCTGCAACGGCATCCCGCCGTCACGAAGCCGGAGCAACGCCCCATGGGTGCCACGATCGAACGACTTCAGTCCGCGGTAAACCACGCCGAACTGCCCGAGCACTTGCGCGTCGTCGCCGAGGCGCTCGACCGGCTGCGCTTCGGGGTGATCCAGCTGACCGTGCATGACGGCAAGCTGATGCAGGTCGACGTCACCGAGCGCCGCCGCTTTACCTGAACTTTTCGCGGGGGCGTCGACGCCCCTGTCCCCATTTAACCGCGTAAATCCTGCAGACCGGACCTCCGGATGCGTCTCCAGCCTGCGTGGGCGAGATCCTCACAAGTTCTCTCTCGCTGGTGCGGGCCTAGCCATCTTGAGGGAACCGAAATGAAAACAAGAATCGCTCTTCTGAGCGGGATCGCCGTGGGCGCTCTCGCCTCGACGCCAGCCTTCGCCCAGGACGATCCCGTGACGGTCTCGGCCGATGCCCCGCCGCCGGCGGCGAGCGTCTCGAGCGTCCCCGAAAACGTGATCATCATCACCGCGCGCCGCCGCGCGGAGGAATCGCAGGACGTGCCGCTGGCGATCGCCACGCTCGACGGTCGCACGATCAACGAGACCGGCGCGTTCAGCGTGCAGAAGATCCAGTCGCTCGCGCCGAGCCTGCAGGTCTACTCGTCGAACCCGCGCAACACCGCGGTCAACATCCGCGGCATCGGCGTGCCGTTCGGCCTGACCAACGACGGGTTCGAGCAGGGCGTCGGCATCTACGTCGACGACGTCTACTACTCGCGCCCCGCCTCGGCCGTGTTCGACTTCCTCGATGTTGCCCAGGTCGAAGTGCTGCGCGGTCCGCAGGGCACGCTCTACGGCAAGAACACCACCGCCGGCGCGATCAACATCCGCACCAACCAGCCGACCTTCGACTTCGAGGGCAGCGCCGAGGTCAGCCTCGGCAACTACGACTTCAAGCAGGCCAAGGCGGCCGTCTCGGGCCCGCTGTCGGACACCATCGCGGCGCGCATCGCCGTCTCGGCGACCGACCGGCGCGGGACGATCCGTAATGTCACCACCGGCAACTGGATCCAGGAGCAGGACAACCTCGGCCTGCGTGGGCAGCTGCTGTGGCGGCCCAACGACGATATCGACATCACGCTGGCCGGCGACTTCAACACGCAGAACCCCGAATGCTGCGGTACGGTCTTCGTCGGCTACGGACCGACGCAGCGCCTGATCTCGCGGCAGTTCCCCGCGCTTGCCGCGGCGCAGAACTATGCGCCGGCGAGCACCGATCCGTTCGACCGCGTCACCGATCTCGACTCGCCGCTCAACGCCGGCAACGACACCGGCGGCGTCTCGCTCAGGGCAGTGTGGGACATCAACGACACCAGCAGCTTCACCTCGATCACCGCCTGGCGCTTCTGGGACTGGCGGCCGGAGAACGACCGCGACTACACCGGCCTGCCGATCGTCGCGAGCTCGAACAACCCGTCGCAGCAGGACCAGTACAGCCAGGAATTCCGCTACAACTACAGCAGCGACACGATCAATGCGGTGATTGGCGCGTTCGCCTTCAAACAGCGGATCGATACGCAAGGGCTTGAGTCCCAGGGCGCCGCGGCGAGCCAGTGGAACCTGACCAACCAGGATCAGATCAACCGCGACATCCTCAATGGCCTGACCGCGAACAACACGCAGTGGCTCAAGGCGACCAGCCTCGCGCTGTTCGGCCAGATCGAGTGGGAAGTCGCTCCCGGCCTCAGGATCCAGCCGGGCGCGCGGCTCAACTACGACAAGAAGCAGGGCCATTACGAGCGCGTGGTGACCGACGCGCAGGGCAATCTGATCCCGGCGAGCGGCGGTACGCCCGACCAGGTCGCGCAGCGCGGGATCTACGCGCCGCAGCTGATCGAGCCCGAGTTCAGCGACTGGAACTTCAGCTACGATCTGACCGTCAGTTACGCGCTGATGGACGACGTGCTGCTCTACGGCACTTACGCGAAGACCTTCAAGACGGGCGGCATCAACCAGAACGGCGTGCCGGCCGACGCGCAGGGCAACCCGATCCTCGAAGCGGGCTCGATCCTGCCGGAGTCGGTCCAGCACTTCGAGCTCGGCGCGAAGACCCAGTTCTGGGATCGCCGCGCGACGCTCAACGTGGCGCTGTTCCACACCACGATCGACGACTTCCAGGCCAACGTCAGCAACGGCCAGTACGGCGTGCTGCGCGGCTACCTCGCCAACGCCGATCGCGTCCGCACCAAGGGTGTCGAGGTCGATTTCTCGGTTCGCCCGAGCCAGCGCTTCACCGCCTATATCAACGGCGCCTATACCGACGCGAAGTATGTGCGCTTCGTCGATGCGCCGTGTCCGCCGGAGCTCGCCGGCGGCAATGCGGCCAGTGATGCGAATCCGCCGAGCGCCCCGGGGCGGCCGGGCGTGCCGGGCAGCCCGTCGTACAGCCCCGCGAACTGCGACATCTCGGGCCAGCGGTTGCCGGGCGTGTCGGAGTGGGCGTTCTCGTACGGCGCCGAGGCGAACCTGCCGGCCAAGCTGTTCGGCGAGGACGGCGAGGTCTATTTCGGCGTCGACGGCAACTACCGCTCGGAGTTCTCGTCGAACCCGTCGCCCTCGATCTACACCTGGATCGACGGTTATGCGCTGACCAGCTTCCGTGCCGGCTTCCGCGCCGACAACGGGCTCAACGTCTACGCCTGGGTGCGCAACGCGTTCGACGTCGAGTACTTCGAGCAGCTCAACTTCGGGCCGAGCAACACCGGCCTGATCGCCGGCAACCCCGGCGATCCGCGGACCTGGGGCGGCACGATCCGCTTCGAGTTCTAGCTCCCCGGAACGGGGAGGGGACCCACCGAAGGTGGGGAGGAGCACTCTCGGAGAATCCTGACCTTCGAGGTCAGGAAATCCTGCCTGTGCCCCTCCACCACCCTGCGGGTGGTCCCCCTCCCCCTGTGGGGGAGGTTACGCGATCAGCTTGGCCGCGGTGTCCGCCACGCGCTTGCCGAGGTACCGTGCGCCGTCGAGCTCGACGTCGCTCGGCAGGCGCGAGCCGTCGTTGTTGGCGATCGTCGTCGCGCCGTACGGCGATCCGCCGCGGACCACGTCGACGCCGTTCTGCGCCTTGAAGCCGTAGTCGAGCCCGACCACCGTGCAGCCGAAGTGCAGCAGGTTGGTGATGATCGAGAACAGCGTGGTTTCCTGCCCGCCGTGCTGCGCCGCGGTCGAAGTGAACGCGCCCGCTGCCTTGCCGACGAGCGCGTCGGTGTACCACAGCCCTCCAGCCTGATCGAGGAACGCGCCCATCTGGCTCGGCATGCGGCCGAAACGCGTCGGCGCACCGATGACGAGGCCGTCGTATTCGGCGAGCGCGTTGATGCCGGCGATCAGCTCGTGGCTCTCGTCGGCAACGAAGCCGGCGGCCGCGGCGACTTCGGGCGGAGCGGTCTCGGGCACGCGGCGCACGTCGCACTCGTGCCCGGCCTGGCGCACGCCTTCGGCGACGGCATCGGCCATCTTCGCGAGGTGACCGTAGGAGGAATAGTAGAGCACGAGGATGCGGGCCATGGCGGGGTCCTTTCAGCTGCCGCGTGCGGCCATAGCGCGCGCGCTGCCAAGCGCAACGCGCGGCGTGTCGTGCGGGTCCGCGCGCGCCCGTCAGACCACGGCGATGTAGCTCGCGTCGAGGTTGAACGGGTTGTCGATGAACGCGATCAGCAGCGCGGCGCTGCCGCCGGCGCCGTCGGCGTCATAGAGCAGCGCGCGCGAGGCCTGGTCGAACAGGATGCGATCGTCGGCCTCGGTCGCCACGCTGCCGGTGTTGAATGCGCCGGCGGGCAGCGCGCCCGGGGTGAACCCGAACAGGTCGCCGTCGAGCAGGATCTTGTCGTCGACCCCGAAGTCGTAGATGCGGTCGACGTTGCCGCCCGGCGCGACCGCGAAGAAGTTCGAGACGAACTCGGTGTTGAGGCCGGTGGTGAACAGGAAGTAGTCGGCCCCACCCATGCCGACCAGCGTGTCGCGCCCGCGGCCGCCGTCGAGCACGTTGCTGCCGGCGTTGCCGTAGAGGTACTGGTCGAACTCGTTGCCGGTGAGGTCGATTCCCGTGGTCGCGAGATTGTCGTTGGTGGTCATGATCTCGACTTCGGCGCCGCCGTTGAGCCGATAGTCGAGCGAGGCGTAGAGGCGATCGCTGCCGCCGCCGGCGCTCTCGTTGATCTGGTCGGCCGCGTGGCCGACGACGTAGAAGTCGTTGCCGCCGAACCCGATCAGCGTATCTCCGCCGCCGCCGCCATTGAGCCGGTTGCTGCCCTGGTTGCCGTAGATCAGCTGCCCGGCGAGGGCGTTGCCGGTCAGATCGATCGCCTGGGTACCGAGGTTGTCGGCGGTGGTGAGCATCTCGATCGCGGCCGAGCTGCTGAGCGTGTAGCTCACGCTCGAGAACACCCGGTCGTTGCCGCCGACGCCGTTCTCGCCGCCGATCACGGTGCGGCTGTCGGAGACGAAGTACCAGTCGTCCCCGGCGTAGCCGAGGAGCACGTCGGCCCCGCCGCCGCCGGTCAGCACGTTGGCGCCCGCGTTGCCGGAGATCTCCTGGGCGATCTCGTTGCCGGTGAGGCGCAGCGGGGTGGTCGCGGCTGCGTCGATCGTGCCGATGATCTCGACGTGCTGGCCGGCGAGGAGCGTGAAGTCGGTCGCGGCGAGCACGCGGTCGCCGATGCTGCCGCCGGCCGCCTCGCGCACGCTGTCGCGGCTGTCGCGGATGATGTAGGTGTCGGCCCCGCCGAGGCCGACCAGGACGTCGCCGCCACCGCCGCCTTCGAGCACGTTCTGGCCCTGGGTGCCGTAGATGTACTGCGCGAACGCGTTGCCGGTGAGGTTGATCACGGTCGTCGCGTTCATGTCCGTCGCCGCGAGGATCTCGACCTCCGCACCCGCGGTGAGCACGTAAGTGAAGCTTGCGTAGACGCGATCGTAGCCGCCCCCGACTGCCTCGACGACGACGTCGTTGGCGGTTCCGAGATAGATCAGGTCGTCCCCGCCGAGGCCGATCAGCGTATCGTGGCCCCCGGCACCGGCGCCGTTGCCGATCAGCGAGTTGACGCCGTTGTTGCCGCGGATCGTCTGCGCGTAGTTGTTGCCGACGAGGTAGATCGCCGCGGTGCCGGCGTCGTCGGTCGTGGCGAGCTCCTCGACTTCGGCGCTCGGGGTGAGGTTGTAGTTGGCGGTCGCGAAGACGCTGTCGGTCCCTCCGCCGATCGCCTCGCCGACGTAATCGCCATTGCCGTCGACGGTGTACCGGTCGTTGCCGCCGAGGCCGACCAGCACTTTGTCGCCGCCGAGTCCCGACAGATCGTCGGCATTCGGCGTACCGACGACGACGTTGTCGGTCAGGCTCCAGAATTGCAGGCCGACATCATCCGGAGCGGTATTGCCGCCTGCGCCTTCGGCATGCTCGACCAGCCGCACGAACGCGCCGGGGGCAATTTCTTCGAGGATCTGATACCCCGTCGGGTCCGCGCCGTTGGCGGGCAGAGCGAACGCTTCACCGACCGGCAACCCATCGATGTGCACGAGCTGTGCGGACGTGGTTCCGGAAATGAGCACCAGTCCGTTGCCGAGCGAGACCATCGACCCGTTCATCACGTTGACGTGGGCATTCGGATGACGCTCGGTCCCGTCGGCATCGAAGACCTTGAACACGCCGAGGTCGATCACCGCATACCCGCCGTCCGGGAGAGCCTCGATCGGGGGCAGGGCGTTCCCGCCGTGAATCACATCCGGCCCAAGCGGACTGCCATCCTGCCGGTAAGCCTGGCTGTGGACGTCGAACGTCAAGGTCGGATAGGTGTCGAAGACTTCGACCCAACTGACGAGGAATTCGCCGCCTGCCAGGGGCGTGACGTTGATCTCGCGCGCGGCGAAGGGATGGTCGACGACGATGGCGCTCCCGACCGGGGCGTAAGCGGAGTCGAGAACCTGCGCGAAGATATCGTCGGCGGCGCCGCCGTTGTAGCTGTGGTACACGACGACCGCGCCGCCGCCGGCGAGCGCCTCGACATGGGCGACATCGCCTTGCGCGGCGACGCTGACCGGCGCGCCGAGCGCATTGCCGTTGATGTCGTAGTGCTGGAACTTGACGCCGCTGTTCAGGTACACCGCTCCGACGCTTCCGTCGTCGAACAAGGTGGCTTCGGCGTCGTCCGGCAAGGCGAACACATTGCCGAGCGGCGTGCCGTCGGCCTGCACCACGCGCGCCTGGATCTCCGGGCCACTCCCCGCCGGATAGTTGTACCAGCTCACCAGCACCGCGCCCGAGGGATTGGTGTCGAGCACGAGCAGTTGCTGGTCGCCGGCGGTGACCGGATTGACGAGGACTTCGGATTCGAGAGCGAGCACCTGCGGCATGGATCCTCCTGCGAGTTCGACGGCGGCCTGGCTGGCGCGGAAGCTATGCTAGCAGGCCGGTAAGTGGCAACCCCCTTCGATCAAATCACGCCGCTTCTCATGAGCTTACGCGCTCATTGCGCTAGTCGCCGCGGGCCTCGGCGGCTTCGATCTCGCGCGCGTAGGGCTTGAGCGAGAGCCAGGCGCAGAACAGGCCGAGCGGCCCGGCGACGAGCGCGAGCACGACCATCGAGCTGGCGATGCCCTGCTCGCCGAACACATGGTCGTTGAGCCAGCCCACCCCGAGCGGGCCGAGGCCGTAGCCGATCATGTTGTAGATCGCGATGTAGATCGCCGTGGTCTTGCCGCGCATGCGCCCGGGGGTGACCGCCTGGATCGCCGCGTTGGCCGGGCCCGAGCCGAACGAGCCGAGGAACAGCGACAGGCCGACCAGCGCGAACGCCAGCTCGACCTGGCCGACCAGCGGCAGCAGCACGGCCACCGGGATCAGCGGTATCGTGACCAGGGTGACCACGAGCATGTTGGCGTCCTTGCGGCCGGCCGCAGTCAGGCGTCCGGCCCACCAGCCGCCGAGCACGAGCCCGAGCGGGGTCAGGACCAGCGCCATCATGCCGAGGATCGGCCCCGGCTCGCCCGGCGCGTAACCGAACTTGCGCTCGAAGAAGACCGGTGCCCAGACCGTCAGGCCGAGGCTGAGCATGGCCTTGATGCCGTTGGCGAGGAACATCGGCGCGAAGGCGTCCTTGCGGCTCCACAAGTGGCCGAGGGTTTCGCCGAACCCCGGTGCGGTGGCGCCGGCGGCCGCGCGGCGCGGCGGCTCGGGAACCGTGGCGAGCAGCAGCAGCGCCCAGAACACGCCGGGCAGGCCGACGATGACGAAGGTCATCTGCCACGGCTTGAGCGTGCCGACGACCGGGAAGTCCTGCGGGCCGATCTCGGTCAGGTAGGCGACCAGCAGCCCGCCGACGAGCAATGCCATCCCGCTGCCCACCGTCTGGCCGATGCCGATCACCGAGATCGGCGTCGCCAGCTTGTCGCGCGGGAACATGTCGCTGGTCATCGAATAGGTGCCGGGCGCGTTGCAGCTCTCGCCGACGCCGACGAGCATGCGCGCGAGCACCAACTGGGTGAAGTTGCGCGCGAGCCCGCAGGCCACCGTCATCGCGCTCCAGAAGGCGATCGCCGCCGCGACGATCCACTTGCGCGGGCCGCGGTCGATGAACTGCGCCATCGGGATCCCGGCGAGCACGTAGAACACCGTGAAGGCGAAGCCGATCAGCCAGCCGATCTGGGTGTCGGAGAGGCCGAAGTCCTTCTTGATCGGGGTGATCAGCAGCGTCATCAACTGCCGGTCGAGGTAGTTGAACATCAGCGCGATCATGAAGATGAAGATCGCCCACCAGCTGCGCGCCGGCGACAGCGGCGTTCCGCCCGATGCCATGAAGATGCTCTCCCGTTTTCCGGCACTTGGCGCGAAGCGGCGCGCCGCACAAGGCCCTTGGCGCAGCTAGCGCGGGGGGTAGGGATGCCGCTCGGGCGGCATGAGCATCATCCGGCTCATGACCTCGCGCGCGGCCTGCTCGACGGCGTGGAGATGCATCGAGACGTCGCGCTCGGGCAGGTCCTCGACGACGCCGTCGAAATGGTAGCGGTGCGTCTCGCCGAACCCGAACACGTCGGCGAAATAGCGGTCGTAGATCGTCCGCAGCGAGCCGAGCACGCCCTTTTCGGACAGCCACGCCTTGAGGCTGCCCGACGAGGTCAGCGAGACCAGCCGCTTGCCCGCGAGCAGCTCGCCGGGGCCGCCGTCGTCGTCCTGCCCGCGGTTGCGGCCGGCGCCGAACACGCGGTCGATATAGCCCTTGAGCAGCGCGGGCGGGGTGCCGAACCAGATCGGGTAGACGAGCACGTAGACGTCGACCTTGCCGAGCGCCGCCCATTCCTGCTCGACGTCCGCCGCCGGGATCCCCGTGCGTTCGTCGGCGCCGAGCACGGGATCGAACTTCATGCGGTAGAGGTCGCGCAGCACGGTCTCGTGACCATGGGCCTCGACCGCCTCGGCGTAGCGCTTCGCCATCGACAGCGTGAAGCTATGCTCCTCGGGGTGGCAGGCGATGATCGCGTGCTTGAAGGTCTGGCTCATGCGGGTGCTCCTCAGCCGATCGCCCCGAACATAGCCTAGCGAAAGCGGTTGTCCTTGAGCCAGCACAAAACGCGGTCCGGAAGACGCCTCTGGCGGGACGCCAGGTTAGCGGGCAGGATCGGTTCACCAGGGGGAGGTCCGAATGACGATGCGCGGCGTATTGATGGCCATTCTCGCGGCGTCCGCGCTGACGGCACCGGCGTTCGCCCAGAGCCCATCTGTCCTTACGAGAGCGCCCGCCGAGCCGCGGGCGGTGACCGTCGAAGCGAAGGGCGACGGTGTTGCCGACGACACCGACGCCTTGCAGCGAGCCCTCGACCAGGCAGTCGACGCGACGCACCACGGCCTCGTCTTCCTGCCGTCGGGCAGCTACCGGATCACGCGCACGCTGATCGTGCCGACGGGCGTGCGGATCTACGGGGTCGGACCGACGCGGCCGGTGATCCGGCTCGGCGCCGACACGCCCGGTTTCCAGCAAGGCGTCTCGACGATGATCGTCTTCGCCGGCGGCGACCAGTACAATGTCGGCGAGGTGCCCGTGCCGGTGCCGACGATCGTGCCGCGCGACAAGGTGGTGCGCGACGCCAATTCGGGCAGCTTCTATTCGTCGATGAGCAACGTCGACATCGAGATCGGCCCTGGCAATCCGGCCGCCGCCGCGGTGCGCTTCCGCATGGCCCAGCATGCCTTCCTGAGCCACATGGAGTTCCGCATCGGCTCGGGGTTCGCCGGCGTGTATCAGGCCGGCAACTTCATGGAGAACGTCCATTTCGTCGGCGGGCGCTACGGCATCGTCACCGAGAAGACTTCGCCCGCGTGGCAATTCACGCTCGTCGACTCCAGCTTCACGGGGCAGCGCGATGCCGCGATCCGCGAGCACGAGGTCGACCTGACGCTGGTCAACGTCGCCATCAGCGATACACCGGTCGGGATCGAGATCGACCGCGGATACAGCGACTCGCTGTGGGGCAAGGACGTGCGCTTCGAGCGCGTGAGCAATGCCGGCGTGGTCATCTCGAACGAGAACAGCGTGTTCACCCAGGTCGGCTTCGAGAACGCGCTGGCCCTCGACAGCCCGGTCTTCGCGCGGTTCCGTGATAGCGGGCGGACGATCGACGGGCGCGGCGAGGCTTATCGGGTGGCGTCTTTTTCATACGGGCTGAAGGTGCCCGAGCTGGGGCAGATGGGCGACTACGCCACTGAGGCCGAGATCGAGCCCTCGCCCGCGATGCCGTTGCCGCGTGGGCCCGCGATCCGTGCGCTTCCGGACATGGCCGAGTGGGTCGACGTGCGCAGCCTCGGCGTCGCCGGCGACGGCGAGACTGACGACACCGCCGCGCTCCAGCGCGCGATCGACGGGCATCGCGTGCTCTACTTCCCGGTCGGCTTCTACAAGGTCACAAACCGGCTCACGCTGCGCCCCGACACGGTGCTGATCGGCCTGCACCCGGCGATCACCCAGCTCTACATCCCGGACAACAATCCAGGCCACGCCGGGCTGGGGCCGGTGGTGCCGATCCTCGAGACGCCGGCGGGCGGCGACAACCTGCTGTCAGGGCTCGGCCTGTTCACCGGGCGGGTGAACCCGCGCGCCGCTGCATTGCTGTGGCGCTCGGGCGAGCACAGTCTCGTCGAGGACGTCAAGATCATGGGCGGCGGCGGAACGCCGACCGCGGACGGCAAGCCGCTCGGCGCGCTCCGTGCGAGCAGCGGCGACCCAGTGGCCGACGGCCGCATGGACGCGCAATATCCGAGCATCTGGGTGACCGACGGCGGCGGCGGCACGTTCGCCGACGTGTGGAGTCCGAACACGTTCGCGCAGTCGGGCTTCCACATCACCAACACGCGCACGCCCGGGCACGTCTACCAGGTCTCGGTCGAGCATCACGCACGCAACGAGTTCGTGCTCGACGGGGTCGAGAACTGGGAATTCCTCGCGCCGCAAACCGAGCAGGAAGTCGGCGACGGGCCCGACGCGGTCTCGCTCGAGATCCGCAATTCGCGCAACCTGCTGTTCGCCAACTACCACGGCTATCGCGTGACGCGCAGCTACCACCCGGCACGCAGCGCGGTGCGGCTGTTCAACTCTGGGGACATCCGTTTCCGCAACGTCCATGTGAACGCCGAGAGCGGCTACGCGAGCTGCGACGACGAAGGGTGCGGCACGTTCCTGCGTGCGAGCAAGTATCCGTTCGACAACGCGATCGAGGACGTTTCGCGCGGCCAGGTGGTGCGCGAACGCGAGTTTGCGCGGCTCGATCTCGGCGCGGCGGATCGGCCGATCGCCGCTCCTGCAGCGAGCCTCGCGCCGGTCGACAAGCTGGCCGAGGGATTCTGGTCGATCTCAGGCGCCACGGTCGATGCGCAAGGCGCGCTCTATTTCATCGACCGGCATTTCCAGCGCATCCACCGGTGGAGTGACGCCAAGGGGCTCGAGGTGGTCCGCGACCAGCCGCTCGACGCGGTCAACCTCGCCGTCGATGCCTCGGGGCACTTGCTGGTGCTCTCGTCGCTCGGGCCGAAGGGCGCGGTCTATTCGTTCGATCCCGCGGGCCCGCCGGACGCGCTGACCGTGATCGAGCCGACGCCCATGCGCAGCGACGGCGGGGCGCGGACGCTGCTGCCGGTCAACTGGTGGAACAACGGCGAATTCCGCGACCAACTCGATCACGCGACATACGAGTTTACCATGCTCGCCGAGATGTTCGCGCGCGAGGTCGGAACGCCGAAGGCACTCGAATACCTCTCGCCCGACGGCAGCGTGGCACTGCCGGCATTCCGCGTCTGGCAACAGGGGCCGACCGACCATGTCGGCTGGCGCTGGTCGAACGGCCTCAACGCCAACGGCTTGGTCGGCGCCCGGCAGGGCGAGCGGCTCTTCGTCACCAACGGTTCGGAGAACACGACGTACAGCGGCATGGTTGGCCCCGGAGGCACGCTGACCGACCTCAAGCCCTTCGCCAATCGCGGCGGCGAAAGCGTTGCGGTCGACGACCGCGGGCGGGTCTATATCGCGAACGGCCAGGTGTTCGTCTATGGCAGCGACGGCCAGCCAGCGGGCCGCATCGACGTGCCGGAACGGCCGTTGCAGATCCTGTTCGGAGGGGCGGATCGGCGGACCTTGTTCATCCTCACGCACCACGCGCTCTACGCCGCGCGCCCCTGACTCGAGCGCAGGAGGCAAGTGGCGAAGATTCGCGATCGCTCAGGCTCTGCGCCAGCGGCGCGGGTACGGCCCGCTATTTCGAGCTCTCAGAACGTGATGTCGACGCCGACGCGAGCGGTGCGCGGGCGAAGCGGGGTTATCTGGCTGCGCGTTTCCAGGCCGAACGGATTGCCGAAGGCGAAGCGGTTGCCGCGCACATCGAAGAGATTGTCGACGTCCACGGATATGCCCAGTCTTCCCAGGCCTATCCGCGCGCCGAGCTGGCTGTCGAAATAGTCCCCCTGTCGGACGTCGAGCGGCGCGCCGATACCGAGCTGCGACGAGCCGACATAGTTGATCGCGCCATCGACCGACAGCTCAGCGCCTGGTGCGAGCTCGGCGCGGAAATTGGCGCCGATGCGTCCACCGGCGGCGGCAATGTTGGGCAAGTCCGTTTCGTCGGCGGTGACAAAGGCCGGTGCGGGGTCGGTCAACGAGCTCCCGTTGAGAAAGGCAGCTGCATCCAGCCGCAGTCTCGGCGTCACCTGCCAGGACGCTTCGAGCTCGATCCCGGAAATGCCACCGTCGCCGAGATTGGTGGTGTAGGGCAATCCGCGCTCGTCGATCAGGTCGGCCTGGATGTCGTGCCACCAGCCATAGGACAGGGCCGCGTTGAGCGTGACCGGGCTGGTTCCGGATTTGCCAAGGCGGATACCGGCCTCGATCGAGGTCAGGCTGTCCGACTCATACCGTTCGGCCGCGGTGCCGGACTCAGTCGCAAAGACCGCCAGCCCGCCGACGCGGTAGCCCTTCTGGTAGCGGGTGTACAACAGCACGTCGGCGCCGGCGCGCCAGCTCAGCGCGGCGGTGGGCGAGGCCTGGAAATCGGTGCGCGCCGGCTCGTCGGCCTCGTCGGTGGCGAGCACCTGTCCGTCGGAACGCGCGATCGAGAGACGCCCGCCCAAGGTGGCGGTGAGCCGCTCGTTGATCGGGATGCTCGCCTCGCCAAACACGGCCGCCTCCGCCGATTCGCTGCGGGCATCGGCGATCGGCAGCATCGCCGCCGGTGGGCCGATCCGCCGGTGGACGTCGCCCTTGTTGTACAGCAGGGCGAAGCCCAGCACCCAGCCTGCGCCATCCGAATTCGGCCGCGAGAGCCGCGTCTCGTTGGTGAAGAGCGTGAGCCCGATATTCTCCGCGAACAGCCGTGGAGAGGCACCGGCCACCGGCTCGGTCGCATCGAACTGGGTCTCGAGGTCGTGGCGAACCAGGCTCGTGGTCGATATCAGCTCGAGCGAGCGCATCCGTTTGCGCAGGGTCAGCGCGCCCAGCTGGTAGTCGTTTTCGAAAGGCTGCGCGAGGCTCGATCGCCGTGCCAAGGGCGGAAGGCCCCGCTCGGCATACTGGCCGTC
>CBHWED010000008.1:0-35229 GCA_966112795.1 uncultured bacterium | reverse complement strand
CGCCCGATCCCTCGGCGGTGGCCGGTTTCTGGATCGGGCGCAAGGTCCTGATCGAGACGCGGCCGGTCGAACGCGACGCGCCGGTACGGCGCACGCTCGTCGAGATCGATGAGCCGGTCGAGGTGGTGCAGGATCCGCTGCTGCTCGACAGCGGCGGCAACCCGATCACCGCGACGCGGATCCACTGGCGGGCCGAGGACGCCTTGCCGTTCGAGCTCGACCTGACGGACTGCTTCGTCAGCGCCAACCTCGTCCCCGCGACGGCCGGGCTGACATTGCGCGACCACGTTGCGATCGACAGCCCACCCGGTCCGCCGCACGGCGACATTCCGACGACGATCGAGCGCGTAGGTCCACTGAGTGACGAGACGCGCAGTCGCGAGATCATCCATCGCCGCAGCCTGCCGCTGGCCGACACGCTCGGGCTCGGCTGGCTCTATGGCGAGAATCCGCCGCCGCTTGGCGCCTTCCCGGTCCCGGAGATCCTGGTCGAGGAAGTGCAGGCCAACGCCGGGCCGGTCGACACGTTCGTCGCCGGCGACCTGTGGCAGTTCCAGCGCGAGATCCTGCTGGCCGACGAGGCCGACCGCGTGTTCACCGTCGAACCCGGCGTCTGGCGCGAGGTGATCGGCTTCGACCGCAACGGCGAGCGTATCACCCATGCCGACTATGCCGCCGATGGTGGCGCGACGCTGCGCTTCGGCGACGGCACCTTCGGCGTGCGCCCGCCGGACGACACGCTGTTCCGGATCACCTATCGCACCGGACCCGGTAGCCGCGCCAACGTGCCGGCCGACAGCATTACTCTGCTCTCGCCTCCCACCGGTGCGCCGCAGGGAACGATGGCCCCCTCCCCCGTCGGCCTGACCAGTGTGCGCAACCCGCTCCCGGTCACCGGCGGCCGCGATCCCGAGGACATCGAGCTCGCCCGCCGCATCATGCCCGAAGCGTTCCGCGCGCTCGTCTGGCGCGCCGTCCTCGACGAAGACTACCGCGATATCGCCGAACGGTTGCCCTGGGTGCAACGCGCGGGCGCCGTCACGCGCTGGACCGGGAGCTGGCTGACGACGTTCGTGACGCCCGACCCGCTCGGCAGCACGACCTTGTCGGAGGATCGCCGGACCGAGCTCGAACAGTTGATGGACCGCGTCCGCCAGGCCGGGCACGAAGTCCATGTTGCCGATCCGGTGTTCCTCGACGTCGACCTCGAAATCGCCATCTGCATCGAACCGAGCGCCTATTTCGGCCAGGTGCAGGAGCGCGTGATCCGCGCGCTGACCGGCCCCGCCTGCCATGGCACGGCGCGGCCCTTCTTCGATCCCGACAATTTCAGCTTCGGCGACCCGCTCTTCCGCGCAGAGCTCGAGGCGGCCATCGCCACCGTGCCCGGCGTGCTCGCGGTCGAGGAAATCCGCCTGCGCCGCCGCGGCGCGGCCGACTTCAGCCCGTTCGCCGAGGCCGCGCTCGAGGTCGGCAACGACCGCATCCTGCGCCTCGCCAACGATCCCCGCAAACCCGAGCAAGGCAGCCTGCGCGTGCAGCTGCACGTGCCGGCGACCGCCTGAGGAAGCGCCATGGCCACTTGCCCCTGCGACGCCCGGAGCTTCCCGCCGATCCTCGACATCCCAGCGGGGCTCGAGCAGCTGCCGCGCCAGATCGGCGGGTTTCCGGATTTCCGGCAAGCTTTGCTCGGCGGCATCGCGCGCAAGCCCGCGCTCGACGGCTGGCGCGCGCGCGAAGGCGACGACTTCGGGCTGATGATCCTCGAGTGGTGGGCCTACGTGCTCGACATCCTCGCCTTCTATACCGACGAGATCGCGGGCGAGCTCTACTTGCGTACGGCCGTGCGCGAAGCCTCGCTCCGCCGGCTGACGGGGCTGATCGGCTATGGCCCCGCGCCGCCATTGGCCGCCTCGGCGACGCTCGCCCTGTTCGCCGAGCCCGGCCAGCCGCTGCTCGTGCCGGCCGGAACCGCGTTCCGCTCCGACGCCTTCGACGGCGAGCCACCGCAGATCTTCGAGGCGAGCACCGATACCCGGATCGACGCCAGCCTGAACGAGTGGACGATTGCTCCGATCCACCCGGCAACCTTCGACAGCGGCCCGCTGCTGCTCGACACGCGCAGCGCGAGCATCAGCGAGGGCCAGCTGGTCCTGCTCGAATGGAGCAGCGTGCGCCATGCGGCAAGAGTCGCCAGCGTGGCGAAGCAGCGGTTGCTCGACGGCGAGACTTATGTCGCCCCCACCTTCGATCCGCCGCCCGCGATCCCACCGAGCCAGCCGGTGGCCGCGATACGGGTGCGCCGGCCCGCGCAGCAGGCCGCGATGAACGCGTTCCTTGGCAGTCCGGTCAGCCAGTCCTCCTCCAGCGTGACGCTGACGCTCGACGCGATCTATCCGCAGATCCGCGCGGGCGCCGCGGTCGTTCTCGAGGATGTTGCCGGCGGGAGGCTGCACGCTGCCACGATCACCTCGGTGTCGTTGAAAACCGTCGCGCTCGAGCCAGGAGGCGGCAGCTCGCGCTTCGAGCAACTCGCGAACCGCGATGTCTCGCTGCTGGCGTCCGGCAGCTCGGGAAGCCCGTTCAGCCTGTCCGCCGCCGAGATCGACGTAGACACCGGGCCGGCGCCGGTGGCGCCATTCACCCGCGTGGTGCTAGACGGCGCTGGCCCCTCATGGATCGGCAGCAGCGATCCCGCCGCGCTCCAGCTGCACTTCAATCCGATCCTCGCCGGCACCGTCGTGCGCCAAGCCAAGGCAGAGATCGGGATCGACGACTTGCGCCCGTCTGCGCCGCTCACCGGCCCGGTCCCGCCGTTGCAGCTCCCGACCTCCTCGCGCGTGCTGCTCGAGGACGCACTCGAGCTCGGCGCGGATCTGGCGGCCAATGCCACTGATGACGGTGCCGGCAACGGCAACCTGCTCCCGCTCGGCACGGCCACGCTCGCGACACCGCTGCGTACGCCGGTTTCGGCCTACGGCAACCTCGTTGCCGCCACGCGTGGCGAAAGCGCCGCGGAGGTGCTCGGCAGCGGCGATGCCACGCAGCGCTTCCAGACCTTCCGGCTCAAGAAAAAGCCGCTGACTTGGCTCGCCGCGCCCGGCACCGAAGCCGGCCGCGCGAGCACGCTACAGGTCTGGGTCGACGCCGTGCGCTGGCGCGAGGTCCGCAGCCTGTTCCTCGCCGGGCCCGAGGACCGGGTCTACACCGTGCGCCAGACCGTCGACGGCGAAACCGAGATCACGTTCGGCGGCGGTGGCTTTGGCCAGCCACTTCCCAGCGGAGTGGACAACGTTCGCGCCATCTATCGCTTCGGCGGCGGCGCCGCGAGCCCGCCGGCCGGTGCGCTCCGCCAGGTCTCCCGGCCGATCAAGGGCATCCGGCGCGTGATCAACCCGCTCGCGGCCTTTGGCGGCGACGATGGCGACAAGCCCGAGGACATCCGCACCGCCGCGCCCAATTCGGCGCTCTCGCTCGGGCGCGCGGTTTCGCTGTTCGACTTCGAGGCGATCGCGAAAGGCTATCGCGGCATCCTCAACGCCGTCGCGACCTGGTCGTGGGACACCCGCGAGCAACGCGCGGCGATGAAGTTGTGGTTCATTCCGCCTACCGACGACCAGGGCGAGCAGCTGCGTGCGGATCTCGAGGCGAACCTGGTCGCGATCGCCGCGCCCGGCACGCCGATCGCGGTCGGTCTCGCCTTGCCGGTGCCGGCGACCTTGGCCGTCGATTTCACGGTTCTGCCCGATCACGATCCGGCCGTCGTCGAGGCAGAGGCTTTCAGCGTGCTCGGCGATGCCGAGACGGGGCTTCTGGTGCGGCACCGCGTGCCGATCGGGGCACCGCTGTTCCGAGCCGACATCCTGGCAGCGGTGCGGGCCGTTGAAGGCGTGGACGAGGTGCGCGGGCTGCTCCTCGACGGCGCCACCGCCCCGTTCGCGCTCGATGTCGACGAGGGCCACTACCTCGACATCACCGTGGCGGGAGGAGGGTGATGCCGCGATGAGCCTTCCAATCGCACCCCCGACCCGCCCGGCGGCCGATGGCTTTGAACGCTATTATGCGGAGAAGCTGTGGGAATGGCTTCCCGAGATCTACCGTGACCTCGACGGGGAACCCGAAGGCACCGCGCAAGGCACGTTGCGCGCGCTGGTCGAGCTGATCGCCGATCAGGCCGCCATCATCCGCCGCGATATCGACCGGCTGTGGGACGACCAGCAGATCGCTCTCGCCGACGATTGGGCCGTCCCGTACATCGGCGACCTGCTCGGCACTTTGCCGGTCAGCGAGCAGAACCGGCGCGGGCAGCGCGTCTCGGTCGCCCGGACGATCTTCTACCGCCGCCGCGCCGGGACCCTGCCGGTGCTCGAGGCGCTGATTCGCGACATCGCCGACCTCGACGGGGCCGTCGTCGAGGCGTTTCGCCGCCTCGGCCGGACACGGCACCGGCTCGATCCGGAAGTGCCCGGTCTCGAAGGCCCGATCACCCGCACCCCGCCCGGCGGCACTGCCGACCTTCGCTCGCCGCGCGTATCGGACATCGTCGACGGTCCGTTCGACGATCTCGCCCACACGCTCGACCCGCGACGCCGGCGCGGCCCCGCCGGCCGCTACAACATCCCGAAGATCAACTTCCATCTCTACCGGCTGCAGGCCTTCGCCGTGCGTCTGGCGACCCCGTTCGACCTCGGCGATGGCCGCTTCACCTTCGACCCGAGCGGTCGCGACATCGACCTGTTCCAGCCCCGCCAACGGCCCGACGAAGGCGAGCCTTGGCGACCCGTGCGCGAGTGGGAGGTCCCCGCGCCGCTGACCTGCCGGCGTCTCAACGCAGCCTCATTCAGCCTCGACGCACCGGTCCCGGTGGACCTCGTCGACGAGCTCGCGGCCTTCGCCGGCCTCGTCTACCGCAACGAGAGCGGTTTTCGCCGGATGCTCGACGACCGGTTGAGCGCGGCCCAGCAAATCCTTCATTTGTCGAACCTGCTCGAAGCCTCGCTCACATCGCAGTCGCCGAAATTCCACCTTTGGCCGGCCGCGGTCGCGCTGACCATCGGGCCCAGCGCCGGCGCCGATCCGCTGCTGCGCCACGAGGCGCTTGGCGCCGACCTCACCAACTGGGGCGCGGGGATCACGGTCCAGGCCGACCGCCGCGCGCTGGTCGACCCCGCGCGTGGGCGAATCCTGCTGACGGACGCCATCGGCGCTGGGGAATCGCTGTTCGCGCGGCTGTACCACTTCGGCCTGGCCAACCCGGTCGGCGCGGGTCCGTTCGATCGGGCGGCGACGCTCTCGCCCGACGATCTGGTGACCGGGACGCTGCCCACCGGCCCGACCGATGCCGATGACTTCTTCACCGATCCGGGGCCAATCGACCCGGTGACGCTCCCGACGACCGGCGTCCATCGCGTGCCGACCAGCAAGACCTACGTGCCCGATCTCGGCGCCGGCCAGACTTGGGCGAACGTCGGCCCGCTGACCCTCGAAGCGGCCAACGGCGAGCGCCCGTTGCTCCGCTTCGAACCGCCGGCAGCCGACGCGACGGTCACCATCACCGCGGCTTCCGGCGGCGATCCGCCGGATCTGGTCTTCGACGGCTTGTGGCTGGGCGTGCAGCCGCCCGATCTTGCAGCGGTCGCGCTGGCCGACGCCGACGATCCGGTGCCGGTGGTCCCCGCGCGGATCGTGCTCGACGGCGACTTCCGTCGCGTCGTGCTGCGCCATTGCACGATCGACCCCGGCGGCGAACGCGCGCGTGTGCAGCCGCTGTCGAGCCTGCAGATCCCTGCGATCACGCTCGAGATTGCCGGCGAGGTCGAGCAGCTGATCATCGATCGCTGCATCACGGGTCCGATCCTCGAAGCCACCGACACCGGTGATGCCTGCTCGGTGCGTGACATCGTGATCTGCGATTCCATCGTGCAAAGCATCGATCCGGCGGTGGCCGCGCTGTCGAGCCGCATCGCCGCGGTCGAGCTGCGCCGGTGCACGGTGTTCGGCGACGTGACCGTCAACCGGCTGTTCGCCAGCGAGGCGCTGATCCAGGGCTTGGTCCGCGTCACCGATACGCAGCATGGCTGTTTCCGTTTTTCGGCCGCCGACGCGCATCCGGACCGGCGCCTGCCGCCGCAGTTCGAATCGCACCTGATCGCACCGGCGATCCCCAACCACGCGTTCACCTCGCGCCGCTTCGGCGATTCCGGCTTCGCCCAGCTCTCGCCGACCGCGCCGATCGAGATCCTCCGCGGCGGCGAAAACCGCGCCGAGATCGGCGTGTTCAATCGCCGCCTGCTGGCGATCCGCCTCGCCGACCTCGAAACCAAGATCACCGAATTCCTGCCATTCGGGCTGGTCCCCCAGCCCATTTTCGAAACCTGACCGGAGGACGCTGCCATGGACGGCGACATCACAGGTTATCTGTTCGACTCCCGCCAAGCCTACACGAGCGTCCGGCTCCAGCAGGGCCGCGTCATCACCGACCTCGACTGGAACGAGAACGAGCGGATCGCGGCGGACGAGCAACTGCGCTTGCTGGCCGACCTCGTCTGCGGACATGGCTCGACCAACGACGGCTTTCGCCTGCTCGGTGCCGAAACGGCGACCGTCAACGTGCCGAGCGGAGGCAACGGACTGGTGCCGCGCGCCACGTATGACGTGCGCCTCAGCAGCGGGACTTTCCTGCTCGGCGGGCATCTGCACGGCTGGCCTGCACCCGCGCCCGACGGCACCTTCCCGCAAACATTCCTTCGGCAAGACGACTGGCTGCAGCTCGAAGGCCGCGACAACGCCGAGCTCCCACCGCCGCCCGACGGCGCGCGCGTCGATCTCGTCTATCTGCACGCCTTCGAGCACCCGGTCCGCGCGATCGAGGACCGCGAGCTGCGCGAACGCGCGCTGGGCGGGCCCGACACCTCGACCCGGCTCAAGGCAATCCGCCGCGTCGCCATCCTCCCGGCGGCAGGCGACGGCTGCACCGAGGCCGCAGCCGCGTTGCGCGAGCATGTCACCCAGCCCGCGCCGGGAGACACCAGCGGCATCGCGCATGGATTCGATCCAACCCTCGGCGAGGTACGCTCCAAGGCGCGGTTGACGGTCGGCTTCACCGGCGACGATCCGACGCTCGATCCCTGCAAGCCGCGCGTGACGCAAGGCTACCTCGGAGCCGAGAACCAGGCGATCCGCATCGAGCTGACCGCCGCGAACCGCTTCCTCTGGGCCTACGACAATGCCGAGCCGCTCTACCGCATCGAGATCAGCGATGCCGCGCCTGGGCCCGACGGCTCGATCGAACTGCGGTTTCTCGACCGGCCACGCGACCCGGTGCTGTTCCCGCTCCAAGGCGCGGTGATCGAAGTCCTCCCGTGGGGCGCGTTGCTCGCCAATGGCGAGAAGGCGGCCGACGCCCGCGGCCATCTCGCACGGGTGACCGCTTCGTTCGATCCCGGCTCGGCGACGCTGCGCGCCGCGCCTGCGGTCCCGCTCGAAATGCAGGAATGGCTCAACTCCCCCGAGCGTGACGCGATCCTCAACCCGCTCGGCCCCGACGATCCGCCGCGCTATTTCTACGCCCGCTTCTGGCAACCCGCGCCCGAGGGCAGCGCCGACTTCGACTATGAGTTCAGCCCGGGCACTGCGGTCGCCCTGCCCGGCACCGGTTTGTCCGCGACCTTCGCGGACTTCGGACTTGCCGGCGACTACTGGGTCATTGCCGCCCGGCCGAACACGCCCGATCGGGTGGTCCCCTGGCGGCTGCTCGAAGGTGCGCCGCCGTTCGGTCCGCGCCGGTTCTACGCGCCGCTCGGGCTGGTCCGCTGGAGTTTCGAGAACGACGAGCTCACGGCCGCTGTGCAGGATTGCCGGCACCGTTTCCGCAAACTGTGCAGCATCCAGGGCTGTTGTACCGTGCATCTGGGCGACGGGCGCTCGAGCCATGGCGACGTCAACGACTTGCAGACCGCGATCGATCTGCTGCCCCCCGAGGGCGGCAAGATCTGCGTGCTGCCGGGCAACCATGTGGCCGCGGCGAGCCTGGCAGGCCGGCGCAATGTCGTGATCGAGGGCTGCGGGCCGCGCAGCCGCCTGGTGGCCGGCATCGGACAGACCGCACCGGTGCTCGATATCGAGCGCTCGGCGCAGATCACGGTGCGCGACCTCGCAATCACCGCTGCCGAGGTCCTGCTGATCGAAGCCCGCACCACGCGCGGGCTGCACCTCGAGCGGCTCGATCTTGCCGCGCGCGACCGGGCTGCGGTGATCGCATCCGCGTGCGAGCGTGTCGCGCTGGTCGACAGTCAGGTGGTCATGGCCGTGCTCCCCGAACCCGCGGTCGGCAGCAACCGGCCACAGGAACCCGCCGTATTCCTCGCCGGGCGCGAGCTGCAGGTGCTGCGCAACACCATCACCGCGCAGCGCGGACAGCGCGCGCGGTTCAGTGCGCTGGGCGGGCTGCAGATCGGCGGCGACAGCATCGACATCGAGATCGCCGACAACCGCATCCAGGGCGGCAACGGAGCGGGCATCGTGCTCGGCTCGGTCGACTTCCAGCCACGGCCGGTGCTGACCAACGTCGTGCGGCTGCGCGCGCACTATCTCGCCAGGCGGGCACGCCCGTTCGTGCTCAGCAGCCTCGTCCTCGCCGACAACGACTGCCTGACGATCGATCCGCACCCGCAACCACCGCGGGACCCGGACGACCCCGATCCGCTCGACCCGGTATCGGACGGGCCGGTCGAAGACTGCCGCATCCGCCGCAACCGCATCCTCGACATGGGGGCGAGCGGCATCACCGTGGCCTACTGGTTCATTCCCGAGACCGAAGGCGACAACATCATCACCGATCGCCTGCTGATCGAAGGCAACCTCATCAGCAGGTGCATGCGCCTGCCGCTGGCGACCCTTCCCGCGGAGCTGGCCGAGATCGCCGGCTTCGGCGGCATCGCGCTCGCGCTTGGCGCCGACATCACCGCGCGTGACAACGAGATCAACGAAGTCGGCGTGAACCACGGCTCGCCGATCGTCGGCATCTACCTGCTCGATGGCGAGGCGGTCACGATCCAGCGCAACCGGCTTCGCGACAACGGCCGTATCGCCGACCAGCAGAGCGCTGTTCCGGTCGGCCGCATCGGCGCAATATTCCTCGGCACCGTGCGCCCGGGGACGGATCTCGTGGCACCGTTCGGCGAGAGGGTCAGCGCGCGCCAGGACGGCGCGGCGGCGCTGCTCGTCGAGGACAATGTCGCGGTCGCGCGCGAAGGCCGGGCGCTGACCGTGGTCGGCGTCGGCCCGATGGTGGTCCACGGCAACCAGTTCACGGCGCACGGCAGCAACAGCCTCCGGCAAACGCCGGTCGGTGTGGCGACCAACAGCGTGGGCGTGTCAAGCATGGCCAAGAACGGCCTCGCCGCACGCGCCGCCACGCCCAACCCGCTGACCGCCTTTCTCAACGTCCTCGGCGGCGCGGCCGTCGCGATCGTCAACCTCGGCGTCTCGAACGAGATCTATCTGCAGTTGCTCGGCCTCGCCGGCCTCGGCCAGATCGATCCCGAGCAGCCGGGCCGCCAGTCGGAAGGCGACGATTTGCGGTTGCTTGCCAATGGGAATGTCCAGTTCAACGACAACCAGGTGGTGCTCGACAATCTCGCGCCGGCGGTCACGCTGGCGCTGAGCTCGGTCCTGCTCGTCAGCCTCGACGACGTCGCGATGCAGGACAATCAGTGCGACTGCGACAAGTTTCTCGACCTCGTCCTGATCGACGCGCTCGTGCTCGGGTTCTCGGTCCGGGTTCAAGGCAACCGCCTCAAGGAATCGTTCGGGACCACTTTCCTGTCGGCGCTGACCATCGGCCTGTTCAACGACACGAGCCACAACCAGGGCACGCACTGCTTCTTCGTGTTCGGTGCGCTCGAGCCGCGGATCCGGCTGAGCGGCGTACCCGCGGGCGCCGCAGCGACGCTCGATACCAACCGCCACCTGGCGCCCGCTTCGCGCTGCGAGCGGTTCACCGGCCGGCGCGACCAGGTCGCGGCGGGTACCGGCTTCGCCAGCGCGGCGTTCAACGGATGAGAGGAGGTTCGCGATGACGGGTACCTGCATTCCGGCCGACCCCGACAGCCTCGCCGAACAGATGGGCGATCTGCCCAGGGCCAGCGACCAATTGCGCCTCGTCGGGCTTGACCACGCTTCGCGGGTGCAGGGCGCGCGCCTGGGCGCGACCAGCCGCCGGCTCGCGCTCGTCCAAGCGCGACGCCCAGACGACAACGCCGCCATCGCCGGGCTCGAAAATCGCGTCGCGGTCGAGACGCAGGCGCTGCGTAGCTTCCAGCTCGCCGCCCAGGCGGCAGAGATCGAGGTGCCCGCCCGCATCGCCGGCACTGCGGTGATCCATGGCCGTGTGTTCGCCGAGGACGGCACCCCTTCCACCGACGTGACCGTGGCCGCGATCGACGCGACCGGCCGTTCGCAGCGCTATGCCTGCACCGACGCCAAAGGCTACTTCAGGCTCAACCTGCCGGTCACGCCGGATCGCTCGAGCGCGGTGTTCCTCCAGGTCTCGGGACCGGACCAGGCGGTTCTTTACCGGGATTCCGAAGCGGCTCCGCTGGTGGACCAGGGTGTCACCTACCGGCAGATCCAGCTCGGCGCCGCAGGCAAGCCGCCTTGCAAGGAGCCGCCGCAGCGCGCGACCATGCCCGACCTGCTCGGCCAGCCCGAGACGGTCGCGATCGCGACGCTGGGCCGACTTGGGCTCACGCTCGGCCAGCGCCTGACACAGCGCGATCCCGAACGCGCCGGCCTCGTGCTGTCGCAGGAGCCGGCCGCCGGATCACCGATCGACGGCAAGACCAGCGTGACGCTCGTCATCGGCGTGGCCGAGGCCGCCGACACCGTCACCGTGCCGGATGTCGTCGGCGCATCGCGCGACGAGGCGGCGGCGACGCTGAAGAAGGCGGGTTTGGAAGTCGGCGCTGTCTCCACCGTACCGGGCGACAAGCCCGGCACGATCCTCAAGCAGGATCCGGCCGCCGGAATAGCAGTGGCGCCAGGCACAGCGATTGCGCTGGTGGTCGCAGTGGAGAAGCCGGACGAGCGCATCGCCGTACCGCAGCTCGTCGGCACGACGCTGGAAGAGGCCGAACGCCTGCTGAAGCAGGCAGGCCTGGCGCGCGGCCGGATCGAGCTTCGCGATGACCGCCGCGTCGGCATCGTGCTGGCGCAGCTGCCGCAGGCGGGCTCGCCGGCGGAGAAGGGCAGCAGCGTCGACCTCGTTGTGGGACGCAAGGCCGAGGTCGCGCGGGCGCAAGTGCCCGATCTGCGCGGGACTACCCTCACCGAGGCGCGCGCCGCGCTCGACAAGGCCCAGCTCACGCTCGGCGAGGTCTCCGGCCCGCAGAACGGCCGAGTCATCGAACAGAAGCCCGGCCCCGGCACCACGGTAGCCGCCGGGGCCGCGGTGGCGATCGCCCTGGCGCGGGCAGCCGTCGGAGGTGCGACGACGGCAAGCGTCTCGACCCGACTCGCCTCGGCCATGGCGGCCGATCGCGACTTCGCGACGCTCGGGATCGATACCAAGGCCCTCGCCACCCTGCTCGCCAAAGCCAAGGTGGAAACCGCCAAGGCCGCGCAGGCTTTGGCCGACATGGTCGAAACCGAACTGCAGAAGCACCTCGAGCTGCAAAACCGCAAGCAGGCGCGCGACTTCAGGCGTATGCTGAAAGCCGGACTCGAGCGGCTCTAGGAAAGGAGCGCGCCATGGCTAGGACCTTGGGACCGATACCGGTCCCGCACCGGCACAATCCGCTGGCGACCGCGGCGCGTCGCTCATCGAACGCCGCGCGCGACGCGACGTCGCAACCATTCGGACCGCAAGTCGGTCTGCGCGCGGCCAAGCGATGCGACAGCTGCGAAGCCGGCGGAGGGACCGGTCTCGTGCGCGATACGTTGACCGCGTCCGGCCAACCGCTGAGCGCCCAGAGCCGCGAGTTCTTCGAGCCTCGCTTCGGCTGCGATCTCGGCGGCGTGCGGGTGCACACCGATGCGAAAGCCGCGCGATCCGCAAATGCAGTCGACGCGCTGGCCTATACCGTGGGCAACCACATCGTCTTCGGAGCCGGCCAATTCGCTCCCGAGACCTCCGCCGGACAGCGGCTGCTCGCCCACGAACTCGCTCACACCATCCAACAGCGCAGCGCGACACTGCCGCCCGAGGGCGACCTCGCCATTTCCCATCCGAACGACTTCCACGAGCGGCAGGCCCACCGCGCCGCCGACGCCGTTTTGTCCGCCAACGACAGCGATCTCGTGGAGCATCCGGCCGCGGCGCTCGCCTCGAGTCCGTTGAGCGTCGCCCGCTTGCAGCGGGTGATCTCGTTCACGACCGCCGAAGGCAACTTCAATCCCCATGACGTCGTGGCGACCGAGGATGCGGCGGGGTTTACCCTGACCTCACCGGTCGGGACTTTCGAATGGGTGCCGGACGTGACCATCCACGGCGACGCCACCGACGTGTTCACCGACTGGGAAACGGCCCACCATCAGGTCGGAAAATCGTTCTGGTTCAACGTGTTCTGGGGCACCGGGGCGGATCGGACGCATCGCCGCCGGACGATCACTGGCGGGCTCCCGATGCGCGACGCGACCGCGGCCGGGAACACCTGGTATTCCGATTTCCGGGCCCAGGGTTTCGCCGCCGACGGCGACGTGCGATCGCCGGTGATGCGCGACACGCCTTCCACCGCCACGATCCCTTGGGCCAACCCGGTCGCCGGTCGCGGCGGGACGCGGGGATGGTTCAACTACGGGTTCGGCTTCGTCTCGACCCTGAGCGCTCGCCACATCCCCGACGGGACCGGCGCTGCCGCGTTCCGCCACCTCAGCCACGTGCACTGGAATTTCTCGGTCAGCGGCCAGTTCGACACGGCTGCGGCCGTGGGCGCGCGCGTGACGATGACCGGCGGCGCGGTCAATCGCAGCAACGCCATACCCGGCTTCGACAGCGATAACCGTCCGATGCATGGCGGCGCGGTCATCAACGACAACTTCCAAGACACCGACACCTGAGAATGGACGCGGATCCGCTCATTCTTAAGGTCCCGTTCGACCAGCATCTGGAAACGCTGTCCCGGATCATGGTGGTCGCTGCCGACGACCACGGCGACCTGCTCGAGCAATATTTCTCGGCTCCGCCCGCCGAAGCGGCGTGCAAGGCCGAGGGTGCCGTCGCGGTGCTGGTTCGTTCCGCGCGTTTGAACAGTCCCGATCGCCTCGTGGTCACGGACGTCGAGCGCGCGCCGGGCCGGTTGCGCGTGACCTTCGAGATCACGCGCTTCACCGGCCCGATGGCAGCGAACGACCCATGGTTCGCGCTGGTATGCCTCGACATGGACCGGCCGCAATCGGGCTCGAACGAGATTCTCCTGACAGAGACGACCCTTTCGGGTGCCGACCCCCCCGGCGACGGGGCCGTCCCCGTCAGCAGGCACGAGGAACGTCTGAGGTTCGCCTGCCCGTGACTGCGGGCTCCCGACGGCACCCGGGCGCGATGAAACCGCAGTCGAGTTGAGGAAGGGACTTTCGTATGGCCACCACCGCCCCTCCGACCACGGCTCTTCGTACCGAGCGCGCCCTCGTCGCCCGCAAGCGTCCGGGCCCGTCGCTCCAGGCCATGGCGATCGACCGGCCCTTTGGCCCCGCCCTTTCGCCCCCGGACCATGCCAGCCAGCAGCTTGCTGACGCTTCCGGCGCGCACGTCATCCGCACCAAGTTGCACGACCGTTCGGACAATGAGGCGCCCGGAACCGAGGGGGCCTGTCCGGGCTGCCAAGCCAAGAGCGCGCTCACGATCGGAGCACCCGATGACCGCTTCGAGCAGGAGGCGGATCGCATGGCCGACGCGGTCATGAGCGCGAGCCCGATCGGGATCGGCGAGGGTCTCGCAGTTGGACAGCCGCAGCTGCGCCGCAAGCCGCTCGACCCCGAGGATCTGCCCGACAGCGCGTTCCCCGGGCTCGGCGGCGCATTGCCGATCCTGGAAGCGGCCGAACCGGCGGCGGAAACGCCCATCCAGCGCAGTGCGACCGCGCCGGGCGCGGCCGTGACGCCGCATTACGCATCCCGGCTGCAAAGCGCGATGACGAACGGCAGCCGCGGGCTTCCGCCGGCCACGCACGCTTTCATGGGACGCGCGTTCGGGCGGGATTTCTCGAACGTTCACATCCACGATGACGCCGGGGCCGCCGATCTCGCGCAGCAGATCAACGCCCGGGCCTTCACCATCGGCGAGCACATCTTCTTTGGTGCGAACGAATACGCGCCGACCTCGAATGCAGGGCAGAGACTGCTGGCCCACGAGCTGACCCACGTGGTCCAGCAATCCGACGCGCGCCTGGCGCCGCAGCTGCGCCGCACGCCATGCAGCAGATATCCGGGCTACGACTCCTCGATCGACCGGCTGACATACAACTGCTCGGGCCTGGCGCTGCGCACCTACCGCTTCACCTCCCCGCCCTCCGCGGTCTATGCCGAGATGGCGCGCGAGTTCGACAGCCTGACTTGCCCGGTCGGAACCTGCCGCGCCGGGCAAGTGAAGTTCTGGATGTGGCAATACGACATCCGGACGGAGGACGACCTGGGCAACGTGGTCGATCCGACCTGGCAGGACTTCCACATCGTCGGCGGGCGCATGGACAGCGCCGGTGGGGAACCCAACGTCTACAGCAAGAACGGGCCGCGTCCGATCCACGGCCCGGGCACGGGTCCGAGCTTCCGGCCGGCCTCGCGCGACCGCGCACTCGACCGCGACGACAACCCGGGCGATGCCCCCAACGGCCGACCGCTCTACAAGGTTCGCAGCAACATGCGCGAGGTGGTCAGCTGCGGCCGGTGCCGGTGAGGCGATCCTGACATGCCGCCACTGTCCCACAGCTTTCCCCCGGCGGCCGCCGAATGCCGCCCCGGGGACCATCTAATCCGCGGCGAAGCGGACGGATCGTGCCGTGTCTATCGCGTGAAGGACATCGTGGCGCTCGAGCGGCTCGTGCCGAGCGCGACCCGTCCGATCGCACTCACCGCGGAAGCCGACCTGCGGGACTCGATGGCGCCAGCCTATGCGGGCGAGCCTTACCTGTTGCTCGATTTCCTCGAGCCCGTGTTCCGCGACGCCGACGAAGCCGAAGCCGCGGTCGGGGCTGGCAGCCTGTCGATCGGCGCGCGGGATCTGCTGCGGCCCTGGAACGACTACCCGGCGGCCTCGACGCGCGTGGTCAGCACGGCAGGAGATCGTTTGGACTGAGTACGCGTGGGCATTGCCTCCTGGCGCGCGCGGCTAGGTGTCCGGCTGCTCTCCGGCGTATTCGCGCCGGTCGATCCCGTGCTTCTTCAGCAGCCGGGCGAGCGTGCGGCGTTCCTTGCGGGCGACGCGGCTCGCGGCGGAGATGTTGCCGTTGGTCAGGCTCATCAGCCGGCTGAGGTAATCCTGCTCGAAATCGGCGACCACCCGTGCCTTCGCCGTGGCGAAGCTGCCGAAAGCGCCGTTCGGGGCGGTGATCGATCGCTCGCAAGGCCCGGCGGGACCCAACCCGAGGTCGGTCCAATCGACCTCGTCGTCGAACGACAGCACGAACGCCCGGTGCAGCCGGTTCTCGAGCTCGCGGACGTTGCCCGGCCAGTCGTGCGCTTCGAGCGTGGCGAGCGCACGTTCGCTTAACTCTCGCGGAGGGCCGCCGTAGCGTTGCTGGAAGCGGGCGAGGAAGTAGCGGGCGAGCGGGTGGATATCCTCGCGGCGCTCGCGCAACGGCGGCAGGCGCAGGGTGAGCACGCCGAGGCGGTAGAACAGGTCCTGGCGGAAGCTTGCGGTCCTGACCTTGCCGGCCATGCCGGCGTTCGAGGCCGAGACGATCCGCACCGAGGCGGTCTTGACCCCGCCGCTGCCGAGCGGCCGATACTCCTGGTCCTGCAGGAAACGCAGCAGCACCGCCTGCGCCGGGAGCGCCAGGGTGTCGACCTCGTCGAACAGGATGGTGCCACGGCGCGCCTGCTCGACCAGCCCTGCCTCGTGGCGCTCGGCGCCGGTGAAGGCGCCGCGGCAATGGCCGAACAGCTCGTTGACCACCAGCTGCTCGGGAAGCGCCGCGCAGTTGATCGGCACGAACGGCTCGCCGCGGCGCGGCGACTGGTAATGGAGCGCGCGCGCGGCGAGCTCCTTGCCGGTGCCCGTCTCTCCCTCGAGCAGCACCGGCGCATCGCACGCGCTGAACATCTCGAGCTGCGCGCGGACGTCGCGCATCGCTTCGCTATTGCCTATCAGGCCTGATCTCGGCTCGGCCGAATGCGCTCGGGCCGTCAGAGCGGTCATCGCGCCGCCTCCCATTGATACGCACTACACAGCCGCCCGGGCGAGCCCGACGCTTGTCGTGCCTAACATCGCGCCACCCGAGTTTGAGTTTTGCCTATCGAATCGGAAGACCTATCGCCTAACATACCTTAGTGACGGCGACAATTCGGCGGCACGACGAACAGAAGATGCTGATTTTCTAGCAAATAATCCTGGCATCTGGCCGTATTTCCTCAAAGCGAAATATATTAACGTCGTTGAGGGCGGGCACATTTTCGTTTGAAATACATGATCTTGCCTCGTGTCCGCGCCGGCGGACGCGCGAAGAGCCCCGTTTCGCGCAAACCGGACCGGGCCGCGCGAAAAGCGACCGTCTGGCTTTCACATGCGCTGAAGCGCGGGGGAGAAGGAAGCGGAACACGTAGGTCCGGGGCCTGCGCGCAGGCGCCGCCCTCACCCGCCGATCGCGACGAAGATTCCGGTGATCAGCAGGAAGATCGCCGCCCAGGTCAGCGTCAGGATCACGGTCTTGCGCGCGCCGATGCGATGCGCGCGAAAGGCGCCCAACGCGAGGACGAGCCAGCCGGTCAGCGCGATCAGCGAGACCCAGCCGGCGGCGTTCATGCGACCAGTTCCATCCCGTCGTAACCGACCCGGACCCCGGGCGGCACTTCGCTCGACAAGGTCGCGTAGTCCATCGACATGTCGAGATGGGTCAGCACCGTGGTGCCCGCACGGCAGCGCTCGTGCAGGTCGAGCGCGGTGGCGAGGCTCGCGTGCGTCGGATGCGGCTCGCGCCTGAGGCAGTCGGTAACGAGGATGTCGACACCGCTGAACAGCGCGATCATCCCCGGCGTAACCTCGCTGAAGTCCGTCGCGTAAGCGATTGATTTACCGTCGGCCTCGAAGCGAAAGCCGGTGCTCGTGGTCGGCCCGTGGGGCATTTCGATCGAGTCCACGGCGAACCCCGCGTGGATCTTGACCAGCTCGAGGGTTTCGAGATGCACGATCGTCGGGTAGCCGTAGCGCCCCGAGAACACGTAGCTGAAACGCTGCTTCAGGCTGCGGGCGGTCTCCGACGAGGCGAACCCGGGCAGCGGCGCGTTGCGGTTGAAGCGCATCGGCCGCAGGTCGTCGATGCCGTGGCAATGATCGGCGTGGTCGTGGGTCCAGAACACCGCATCGACCTTGTCGATGCCGTTTTCCAGCAACTGCTGGCGCAAATCGGTCGAAGTGTCGACGAGCAGCCGCGCGCCGTCGTTGCTTTCGACCACGATCGAGACGCGCGTGCGCCGGTTGCGCGGCTCGTTCGGATCGCACTCGCCCCATTCGTTGCCGATCCGCGGCACGCCGGTCGAAGTGCCGCAGCCGAGCATGACGAGCTTCATGCGACGGCCTTGCCGAACAGCGCGTAGAAGTTGCGGGTGGTGTTCGCCGCGAGCGTCTCGACGGCTTCACCGCGCAGCTGGGCGACGAATTCGGCGGTGTTGCGCACGAACGCCGGCTCGCAAGTCTTGCCGCGGTGCGGCACCGGCGCGAGGAACGGGCTGTCGGTCTCGACCAGCAGGCGGTCCTCGGGGATTTCGGGTGCGAATTCCTGTAGATCGCGTGCGTTCTTGAAGGTGATTATCCCCGAGAGCGAGATCGTCAGGCCGAGATCGAGCACCTTGCGGCCGAACGCGGGCGACGCGGTGAAGCAATGGATCAGCGCGGGGAACGCGCCTTTGTCCATCTCTTCGGCCAGGATCGCCACCGTGTCGTCCTCCGCATCGCGGGTATGAACGATCAGCGGCAGCCCGGTTTCCCGCGCGACGGCGATGTGCGTGCGGAACAGGTCGCGCTGCACCGCGCGGTCGGACTTGTCGTAGTAGTAGTCGAGCCCACTCTCGCCGATCGCGATCACTCGCGGATGCGCCGCCGCGTCGAGCAATGCGCCCTCGCCGAGGTCGGCATGCTGATCCGCCTCGTGCGGATGGATGCCGATGCTTGCCCAGACGTCGGGCTCGCGCTCGGCGGTGCCGACCACGTCGGCCCATTCGCTCTGCCGGGTCGAGATGTTGAGGAAGGCGGTCACCCCGGCCTCGCGCGCCCTCGCCAGCACGGCCGGCTGCTCCTCGATCAGGCCCTTGTAGTTGAGGTGGCAGTGGCTATCGACCAGCATCACGCGGCCTCTTCGGGCAGCTCGAGCCGCGGGAACGCCGGCGTGGGGTTGTCGACCCGGATGGAGGCGATCTCGGCGCCCAGTGCGGCGAAGTCCCGGTCCTCAGCAGCGACGCACAGAGCGTCGAGGATCTTGGCCGAAGCCCTTGGCGTAACGGGCGAAATCGCAACCGCAAGATCGCGGATGCAGCCGCACAGCGTCGCCAGCACGCGCTCCATCCGCGCCGGGTCGGTCTTGCGCAGCGCCCACGGCGCCTGTTCGTCGATGTAGGCGTTGCAGGCGAACACGGCTTGCATCCAGGCCTCGATCCCGGCGGCAAACGCGAGCTTGTCGAACGCCTCGGGCAATTCGGTGACGCAGGCCCGGCGGACCTTGTCGCGCAGAGCGCTGTCGGCCTCCATGATCGGCGCCTCGGCCGCGATCGCGCCACCGCAGTTCTTGGCGATGAAGCTCATCACCCGCTGCGCGAGGTTGCCGAAGCTGTTTGCAAGCTCGGCATTGGCCCGGTTGACGATCGCCTCGTGCGACCAGCTGCCATCCTGCCCGAAGCTGAACTCGCGCAGCAGGAAGTAGCGCAGCGTGTCGACGCCGTAGCGGTCGGCCAGCTCGCCCGGATCGGTCACGTTGCCGAGCGTCTTCGATTCCTTGACCCCGCGGTTGAGCAGGAAGCCGTGCGCGAACACGCCCTTGGGGAGCGGCAGGCCGGCGCTCATCAGGAACGCGGGCCAGTAGACCGCGTGGAAGCGGACGATGTCCTTGCCGATCAGGTGGACGTCGGCCGGCCAGAACTTGCGATAGTCGGCGGTGTCGTCGGGGTAGCCGAGCCCGGTCAGGTAATTGGTCAGCGCGTCGACCCACACGTACATCACGTGATCGGGCTCGTTCGAGCCTTCCTCGCGCGGGACCTTCACGCCCCAGTCGAAGCTCGAGCGGCTGACCGACAAGTCGCGCAACCCGCCTTCGACGAAGCTGCGCACTTCGTTGAGCCGCGTCTGCGGGCGGACGAAATCGGGCTGCTCGCGGAACAGGTCCAATAGCGGCTGCTGGTATTTCGACAGGCGGAAGAACCAGCTTTCCTCGACGGTCCATTCGACCGGAGTGCCCTGCGGCGAGAGCTTCTCCCCGGCCTCCCCGGCGACGAGCTCGCTCTCGTCGTAGTAGGCCTCGTCGCGCACCGAGTACCAGCCTTCGTAGCGGTCGAGGTACAAGTCGCCACTGGCTTCCATCGCCCGCCAGATCGCCTGGCTGGCGCGGTGGTGGACATCCTCGGTGGTGCGGATGAAGCGGTCGTACGAGATATCAAGCTTGTCGAACAAGGCACGGAAATAGCCCGACATCTCGTCAGCCAGTTCACGCGGCGTAATGCCGAGGTCGCGCGCCTTCTGGGCCATCTTGAGCCCGTGCTCGTCGGTGCCGGTCTGGAAGCGCACCTCGCGCCCGCGCAGACGCTGGAAGCGCGCGAGCACGTCGGCGGCGATCGTCTCGTAGGCATGGCCGATGTGCGGCCGGCCGTTCGGATAGTGGATCGCGGTGGTGAGATAGAAGGGATCAGGCATGCGCCCGCTCACTAGGAGCGGCCAGCGAGGCGAGCAAGGTGCCGATTTCCATGACCAGCAGCCCGGGATCGAAATTGTAGGTCGGCGCCTGCGCGGCGAGCCGGTTGAGATCGGCGTGGGCCTGGGTCAGTGCCGGGATCGCGGCGACCGGAGTGGTCGCCATGCGCGCGGCGACCACCGCGCGGGCGAGATCGATCGCGGCGAGCTGGCGCTTGCGGTCGGGCCGCGCGCCCATCGCTTCGGCGAGCCGGCCGCGGCGGGCAAAGTCGGCGTCGCCGCGCTCGGCGATCTCGCGCATCAGCCCGTGGATCGTGCCGAGATCGAGCTCGACGAAGTCGAGCGCGGCGCCGGGCGAACCGCCCGCCGCGGCCACCGCCGCCTCGCGCATTGCCGGATCGGCCTGCGGCGCCTCGCGGCGCAGGATCGCATCGATCTCGACGGCGTCGACCGGGGGAAACTGCAGCACGCGGCAGCGCGAGCGGATCGTCGGCAGCAGGCGCCCGAGCCGATGCACGACGAGCAGGAAATAGCTTCCCGCCGGCGGTTCCTCGAGACTCTTGAGCAGCGCGTTGGCCGCGCCCTTCTCGAGATCGTCTGCCGGATCGATGACGATCGCGCGGCGGCTGCCGAGCGTCGGCCGCGTGATCAGCCGCTGTTGCATCGCGCGGACCTGGTCGACGGTGATGTTGCGCTTGCGCTGGTAGGGCTTGCCCTCGTCGCGCTTCTTCTCGTCGTCGGCGGTCGCGGGCAGCGGTTCGAGCACGATCACGTCGGGATGGTCGCCATGCGGCTGCGGCACGCCCGGCTCGGCGACCAGCTCGCGTGCGGCGGCGAGCGCGAACGCGGCCTTGCCGACCCCGCGCTTGCCGGTGAGGATCCAGCCGTGGTGCAGCCGCGGGCCGGCCAGCGCCGCGCGCCATTCGCGCCAGGGCTCGTCGTGGCCGGCGAGAGTCACTGCGCCTCCAGCAGCGGCGCGATCGCCTGCATGACCAGCGCGTGCGTGTCCTCGGGCCCGTCGTCGCTGCAGATGCGCGCGAAGCGATGCGGCTCGGCGTCGGCGATGCGCGCGAAGGCAGCGGCGACCTCGGCGTGGTAGGCCGCGTCGCGCCCGCCGATCGCGTCGCTTTCCCCGCCGTCGCGCCGGGCGAGCCGTGCGGCTGCCGCTTCGGGCGGGATCTCGATCAACAGCGTCAGATCGGGCAGCAACCCGTCCGAGCCCACGCCATGCAGCGCCAGCACGTCCGCGTCGGACAGCCCGCCGCCGCCGCCCTGGTAGGCGCGCGAGGAATCGACGTAGCGGTCGCTGATCACCCACTGCCCCGCGGCAAGCGCCGGGCGGATCGCCCGCGCAACATGGTCGGCACGCGCCGCGGCGAACAGCAGGGCTTCGGCTTGCGCCCCCCAGCCCTCGCCGGGCGGATCGAGCAGCAGGCCGCGGATTGCTTCCGCCCCGGGGGTGCCGCCAGGCTCGCGGGTCAGCAGGACTGCGATGCCGCGCGCGCGCAGGGCCTCGGCGAGCAGGCGCGCCTGGGTCGACTTGCCCGCGCCCTCGCCGCCCTCGAAGGCGATGAAGCGGCCGCGCGTCACGTAAGCAGGCCGACGAGGCCGTTGCGCAGCCGCTCGAGCAGGTTGGCGCGCTCGACCGGCTCGGCGGCGACGAGCGGCACGTCGTGCGGCGACTGGCCGGGCACCTCGACGCGCAGGAACGCGACCTGCTGCCCCTCGGCGACCGGCGCCTCGACCGGACCGCGGTAGCGGACCGAGAGCTTGACCTCGCCGGTGCGCTCAGGCGGCACGCTGGCGAGCACCGGGCGCTCGGTGCGCAAGGCGACCGTGTCGGCCGCGCCGTTCTGTACCCGCGCATGGCCGACAGGCAGCGCGGCGGGGAGGATCTCGCGGCTCTGGAACGCGTCGAAGCCCCAGCGCAGCAGGTCGCGCGCGGCGGTGTTGCGGATCGAGGCGGTCGGCGCGCCCGCGATGACCATGACCAGGCGGCGCCCGTTGCGCTCGGCCGAACCGAGGAAGTTGTAGCCGGCCTGCTTGGTGTAGCCGGTCTTGATCCCGTCGGCGCCGTCGACCACGCCGGTGATCGGGTCGTGGTTGTTCTGGGCGATGCCGTTGTACTGCATGCCGTGGTGGCCGAAGTAGCGGTGGTAGAGCTCCGCGTGGCGCGTGGTCAGCGTCTCGGCGAGGATCGCGAGGTCGCGCGCGCTGGTGTAGGTCCGCCCTTCGTCGGGCCAGCCGTTGGGCGTGCCGAAATGCGTGTCGCGCATGCCGAGCTCGACCGCGTTCCGGTTCATCAGCTCGAGCCAGGCCTGCTGCGAGCCGACCGCGGCCATCGCCAGCGCGACCGCCCCGTCATTCGCCGAGACCGTGGTCACGCCGAGCAGCAGCTCGCCGACGGTCACCCGGTCGCCGGCCTTGAGGAACATCGACGAGCCTTCGCCCGACCACAGCTCGGCGACTTCGGGGCTGATAGTCACCGGCATCTCGGGCGAGATCTTGCCCTGCTCGATCAGGCGGAACGCCGTGTAGGCGGTCATCACCTTGGTCACCGAAGCCGGGACGAAGCGGCGGTCGGGCTCGCGCGCGAACAGCGTCTGCCCGCTCGACAGGTCGATCAGCAGCGCAACCGGGATCTCCTCGGGTACCGGCGGCGCGACCGCCGAGGGCAGCGCGACGATCTCGGCCGGAGCCGCCTGCGGCATCGCGGGGAGAGCGGCCAATCCGAGCGCGAGGCCCGTTCGAACTAAGGTGACGTAGTGCAAGACCGCTCCCGAGCCGCGAGCGGCAGCCCTTCGACAGGCTCAGGGGAACCCGGTCAACCGCTCGTGAAGATTCGCGCATCCCTATAACCCGCGGCCCGGACCTTGGCGAGCGAGGCCTCGGCCTCGCCGCGCGTGGCGAACGGGCCGGTGCGGACACGGTAGTAAGCGCCCGAGCGGCTGACCTCGCCGCCGAGCACACCGGCGACCCGGGTGGCGCGGTCGGCGGTCGAGAACGCGGCGGCCTGGACGACGAAGCCGGCTTGCGCGCGCGAAGGGGTGGAGCGGGTCGGTGCCGCGACCGGCGAGGCGGCAGCGGAAGTCGACGGAGGGAGGTCGAGGGTCGGAAGCGGCCGCGGAGCGGAGCTCCCGGCCGGGGCTTGCGCAACCGGCGGAGCCTCGGCCGCCGCCAGGGCGACGGGAGCCTGCGCAGGCATCGCCACCTGTATCGGCGTGGCTCCCGGGAGCTTGCGCCGCAGGACTTCGACCAGCGACATCGGCGTGTCCATCCGCAGCGGCGCCGGCTGGCCGGCGCGGAGCAAAGCGCGCTGCTCCTCGGGCGGGTTGACGCGGCGCACCCGCACCGGCGCCCCGGGGGCGAGCTCGAGCTGTGCCAGCGCCCCGGGCGACAGCGCGACGAGCTCGTCGCCGGTCATCGGCCCGCGCCGCTCGAGCCGCACGAGCGCGGTGCGACCGGTCTCGAGCGAGGTGACCTCGACGTAGCTCGGCAGCGGCAGCGTATGGTGCGCGCCGGTAACCGCCCCGCCGCCCGCCTCGTCGGCGGCGACGAACCCGACGTGGTCGTAGTTGAGGACGTCCTCGGGCACGTACTCGGTACCGGCGACGGTATACGGCGCGCCGACGACCACCGGGTAGTCGGCCTGCGGGCCGTTGGCGGGAGGCGCCGGCGGCGCCGGGCGCGCCGCGCCGAGCGCGAGGGCGAAGGTCAGTGCGGCCGCAAGCGTGGCGAACCGGGCCGTGCGACCGTCAGCGGGCAATCTCATCTGCAAGCAACCCCACACTCATCGCGTAGTAGTTCGAGCAGTTATATTCGAGGATCACCCTATAATTCTGGGTTAAGAGGTAGCTCGGCGCCGAGGGCCCGTCGGGCTCGAACAGCGAAGCCATCGTGTCGTCCGAGATCGCCCCTTGCGGGATCACCCCGAGCTGGCGCCATTCGCGCACGGTCATCCACTTGCTGTGGCGCACGTGGACCCGCGGGCACACCGGCGCGACGACCTCGGTCTGGAGTGCGGCGCGGTTGACGCTGTTCGGGGTGTAGGCACGCACCGCCCACGGCTGCCCCCGCCGCCAGCCGGCATCGCGGAAGTAGTTGGCGATCGAGGCGAGCGTGTCGGCCTCGCTGTTCCAGATGTCGCGGTCGCCGTCACCGTCGCCGTCGGCCGCCAGGCGCAAGTACACGCTCGGCAGGAACTGCGGATTGCCGAACGCGCCGGCCCAGCTGCCGACGAGCGTCGAGCGCGGCACGCCGCTGTCGGCGATCTTGAGCAGGTCGATCAGCTCGGCTTCGAACAGCTCGCGGCGGCGGCCTTCCCAGGCGAGCGTCGCCAGCGAGCGGGCGAGGTCGAAGTTGCCGCGCACCGCGCCGTAGCTGGTCTCGTGGCCCCAGATCGCGATCAGGATCGGTGCCGGCACGCCGTAGCGCGCCTCGATGCTCGAGGCGAGCGAGCCGAGCTGCGCATAGGCGCGGCGCCCGCCGTTGATCCGCGCGGCGGTGTTGTGATCGGCGATGTAGGGCGCGAGCGGCGGGAAGCCGGCGCTGGTCCCGCCCGAGACGTTGTCGCGGTCGAGCGCGATCACCCGGTCGTTCGGCGTGAGCCCGCCGAGCATGCCCGAGATCGTCGCCTCGCTGACCCCTTGCGCGCGTGCCTTGGCCGCGACCTGCTGCATGTAGGCATCGAACGATTCCCCCTGCGCGCAGGCGGGAACCGCAAGCGCGAGGGCTACGGCGGCGGAAAGTCCTGAAAGGAAACGACCCAGCATCGGGCGATTGTGGCATGCAAAGCGCGGCGAGGGAATCCCCGCCGCGCGTCATTTTCGATGAACCGAGCCGGTGCCGCCTACTTCTGCGGCCGCGTCACCACCGCGACGTGGTCGAGGTTCGGATAGAAATTCGGGTTGCGGGCGAGCATGTCCTTGAACGACCCGAAACCGCAGTTCTCGTCGGTGCCGCAGTTGGTCACGGTGTGGACGTAGCGGATCTTGCCGCCCTCGATGCGGAACACGTGCGCGTCGGGCCGGCGGTTCGGACCCATGCGCAGGAACACCGCGACCGAACCGACCACCGGATCGATCACGTAGCGCCGCTCCGCCATGTCGATGTTGTCGGGAACGCCGACCGCACAGCTGTCGTCGGGCTGGCCCTTGCCGGTGTAGGCGCTGCCTTCGAGCCTCGCGCAGGGCGTGCCCCACGGCACCTGCACGCTCTTGTCCTTGAACAGGTTGAGGTAGGCGTCGGCAGCGGCCTGGAGCACCTGTCGCGTGTCGCGCTGGGCCTCGGGGATCTCGCTCCAATCCTCGCGCTGGGCGTAGTAAAGCGTCTTGCTGGCGTCGAACAGCCAGTCGTCCTTGTCGGACACGATCACGTCGAAGCCGCTGACGGTCCCCGGAGGCGAGCCCGGCGAGCCGGTGCCGCGGATGATCGTTGCGAGCACGTAGGGGTGCTCGGGATTGGTGATGATGCTCTCGACATAGACCTGGCACGAGACCGTGTCGTAGAACGAGCGGTCCCAGTCGACCTTCTGCGGGCTGGCGATGACCCCGCCGAAGGTCATCGACGAGAGCTCGAAGTTCTCGTTGTAGTTCACCCATTCGCCCATCGGCCGCATGTTCATGATCACCGAGCCGGCGGCTTGCGCGGCGCGATACTGATCGGCCATCACTTGCAGTCGCTCACGCGTGCAGACGCCCGCCTGGGCCATGGCAGGCGTGGCGACGGTCACCGCGGCGAGCGTGCCGAGCGCGCCGAAGACGAATGATTTCATGTGCATGGTTCCCTCTCCTCCGCCTCGCGGGCGACCTTGGCGGCCTTTGCCGCAGACCTATCGCAAGCCCGCAGCGGTGTCACGGGGTGACAGCGCGGGAAATCGCGGTTAGCCGACGCCGCACGGACAGGTGGCCGAGTGGTTTAAGGCAGCGGTCTTGAAAACCGCCGTGGGTGCAAGCCCACCGTGGGTTCGAATCCCACCCTGTCCGCCATTCCGGACCCTCAGCGGCTCGAAGCCGCTCGCCACAGACGGATCGTGGCGATCGAAGCTTGCGTATAGCCCCCGGGCACCGTGTCGCCGCCGAAGCGCGCCTAGCTCGTCAGCGTGTTGGTCGTCAGGAGCCCACCGGCAAACGGCGCGGGCAGTTCGCTCGGGATCAGGTGGCAGCGCACCGGGAAGAGCCCGGGTTGGGGAAAATCGATCATCAAGGCGAGGCACTCGCCGCGTCCCCGGAACGACACCGGGCCCATTTCGATCTCGGCGTAGAAGTTTTGCCGTGCACGATCTTCGGTCGGACCGAAGCAGGCGCGGAGTTCGGCAACCCGCGCACGCTGCGTGTCGACGACCCGCCCGTCCTCCGCCTGCGTCTCGAGGCTCCAGAAGGAGAAAAACCTCTCCGCGTCCGCCTCGAAGGGTTCGAAGCCAGTGCGGGATGCGGCACACCAACCAGGTGTGGGCGCCCGCTCTTCGCGAATGCTTCGAAGAACATAAATGTCCTCCAGCGCGTTCGGTAGCGAAGCCGGTTCGCTCTGCGGCGAAGCTGCGGCGGGCAAAACGCCAAGGCTCACGGCCATGGCCAACCATCGAACACTGGATGCGCTCACCAGCGTGCTCCCGTCACAAGGTTCGGAGCACGTATCGTGACGGGCCTGGGCGGCGCTGTCGACCGGGTTGTCGACGCGCTCGACTCAGAACGATCCGAACATCGAACCGAGCACGATCACCGCGCCGAGCGCGAGCAGCGCGCCGACGATGCCGACCATGACGATGTCGCGGTAGCTCTCGCGGTGGGTTGCGCCGCAAATCGCCAGCAAGGTGACCACCGCGCCGTTGTGCGGCAGCGTGTCGAGCGTGCCTGCGCCGATCACCGCGACGCGGTGGAGCAGCGCGGGATCGAGGCCGATGGCGTTGGCGCGCTCGAGGTAGGTCGGGCCGAGCGCATCGAGTGCGATGGTCAGGCCGCCCGACGCCGACCCGGTCAGCGCCGCGAGCGTGTTGGTGGCGACGGCGAGCGAGACCAGCGGGCCGCCGTCGATGCCGAGCACTGCGTCGCGGACCACCGCGAAGGCCGGCATCGCGGCGACGACCGCGCCGAAGCCGACGAGGCTGGCGACGTTCATCGCCGGCAGTACCGAGGCGTTGGCGCCGGCGTCGACCGTCGCGCGCAGGGTCGGCAGGCGATTTCGGCTGATCGCGATCACGGTGACGATCGCGCAGGCGAGTGCGGTGATCACCGCCCAGACGCCGCCGAGATCGGCGATCGAGACCGCGCCGAAGCGCGGCTCGGCGAGGTAGCTCGTGTCCAGCGCCGGCAGGATCAGCAACGTCATCGCAAGGTTGACCGCGACCACCACCACCAGCGGCAGCGCGGCGAGCGTGATCGGTGGCGACACCCGTGTCTTCTGCCCGCGCGCGAGCTCGGCCGGATCGAACTCCCGTGCCGTGGCCGCGCGTTCGCGCAGCGTGCCGTCGGACGCGAGATGGTCGGCCGCGATCGGCGTGCCGCCGCCGAAGCCTTCGCCGGCCCGGCGCGCACGGCGCTCCTGCCATCCAAGCCACCACAGGCCGAAGACGAGCATGATCAACGAGGCGATCAGGCCGAGGCCCGGCGCGGCGAACGGGGTCGTGCCGAAGAACGGCATCGGAATCGCGTTCTGGATCGACGGCGTGCCGGGCATCGCCGACATCGTGAAGGTCGAGGTGCCGAGCACGATCGCGCCTGGAATCAGCCGGCGCGGGATCCGGGCGGCGCGGAACAGCTCCTGCGCCATCGGCGCGAGCACGAAGAAGGCGACGAACAGGCTGACGCCGCCGTACGTGACCATCGCTCCGGCGAGCACGACCGCGAGCATGGCCCGCTCGTGGCCGAGGCGCTCGGTCATGAACGAGGCGATCGCGGTGACCGAGCCGCTGTCCTCCATCAGCTTGCCGAACAGCGCCCCGAGCAGGAACAGCGGGAAGAAGCTGGCGAGGAAGCCGGCGGCGCTGCCCATGAAGGTCTGGGTCCAATGCGCGAGCAGCGGCTCGCCGGCGAACAGCGCGGCGATCAAGGCCGCGAGCGGCGCGAGCAGCAGCACGCTCCAACCGCGGAACGCGAGCGCGATCAGCAGGCCGAGCCCGACCAGGATGCCGGCGAGGCCGATCAGCGTCATCGGCTCAGCATTCGGCGACGAGCGCGTCGAGGTCGGCGGTCGAGCGCCGGCCGAGGTCGTTGCCGTGCTCGGCGAGGAACGCATCGGCGCAGCGGCGGCCTTCCTGCTTGAGCAGCGCGAGGAACCCGGCTTCGGCGTTGAGCTTCGACGAAGCGCCGAACTCGGCGAGCCGGTCGCTCTTGATCCGGTGCGCGCGCATGCGGGCCCAGCGCGCGCCTTCGCCGGTGCCGGGATCGGCCACCTGGCGCAGCAGCGCGATCATGCGCAGCTCCTTCATCAGCGGCGAGTTGAACGAGATCTCGTTGAGCCGGTTGAGGATATCGGCCGCCGACCGCGGCGCCTCGGCGCGCTCGCGCGGGTTGATCTGGACCAGGATCGTATCGTGCGCGTCGGTCTCGCGGACCAGCGGCGTGATCGTCGGATTGCCGGCGTAGCCGCCGTCCCAGTAGAGATCGCCGTCGATCTCGACCCCGGGGAACATCGTCGGCAGGCAGGCCGAGGCGAGCAGCACGTCGGGCGTGATCTCGGCGTTGCGGAACACGCGGCCGCGGCCGGTTCGCACGTTGGTGGCGGTGACGAAGAGCTTGATCGGCACGCTTCGGAGAAGTTCGAAGTCGATGCTTTCGGCGAGGATCGGGCGCAGCGGATTGATCGCCAAGGGATTGAGATCGTAGGGCGAGAATATCCGCGACAGGAGGTCGAACGCGAGGTAGGCGGGCGAGGCGTCGAGGGTCCAGCGGCCTTTCATACGGTCGAGCGGCGAGCGCTGGAGCGGGCTCAGCGCTGCAGCGCGAGAGACGCGGCCCCAATAGGCGTCGAGCGCGGCCCGCGCCCCAGCCTCGCCGCCGTCGCCCCAACCGCTCGCGAGCACCGCGGCGTTCATGGCACCGGCCGAGGTGCCGGAAATGCCCTCGATCCTGAGCCAGGGCTCCTCGAGCAGGCGATCGAGCACGCCCCAGGTGAACGCCCCGTGCGACCCGCCGCCCTGCAGGGCAAGGTCGATCAGCACGGGCTTGCGCGCTGCCGCGCCAGGTCCTGGCTCCACCGGGTCCCTCCTCAGGCTTTCGCCTGCGTCAGATCACGCCCGCCTTCCCAGTATCACCTCTCTTCGATCCGGCAATCAGGCGGCCTGGTGTTCCTCTTCGGGAATTGCCACGGCCTTCTGCGTGCGGCGTTGCGGCGGCGGAGCCGGCGGCTGCAAGTGCACCGACTGCCGGTTGCGCCTCTTGAGACTCGGATTGGTGCTTTCGTCGAACAGCACGTCCTCGTCGCTGATCTCGTATTCCATCTGGCTCTCCTCATCCGGGAAACGGCGCTGCGCGAGTGCCGTTCCGGACGAAGAGGTTCACTTATGTAACTGCCGGCGTCGGCGCCGAGCTCGCTCTGTCGGTCAGCCGGCGAGGTCCCGGCCGGCCGGCACGATGACGCCGACTATGATGCAGTCTCCGTCCCCTTCCAGCAGGCCCAGGTCGATCGAGCGATCGCGAACGACGATGTTTTCCATGACCTTGCGCTCTTCGCCGCAAGTGGCGTCGTAGCTGATGCTGTAGACCCCCGGATAGAGGTCGGGGACGCGAAAGACCCTGCTGCGATAGGGCAGCTCGACGTGCCAGGCCTGGCCGTCGGCCGAGCGAACCACCGGCTTGCCGTGCTGGATCATCGGCAGGGTTCCGCTGATCTCGAAGCCGTTGAGGGGTTCCTCGCGCGGCGCGGTCTGGCAGGCGGCCGTGGCCAGCGCCATCGAGGCGCCCACCGTGGCGACCATTCGCCGCGTGCCGCGCGCCGCATCGGCCAGCTCGACCACCCCGTCCTTGCCGACGCGGGCACGGACGCAGACTTGCCCGCCGCTCTCCAGCAGGTCTTCGACTTCGGCCAGCCTCACGGCCGACAAGTCATGGATGATCTTGTCGCAAGCGGCACAATGGCGGTTGCAGCCGAGCGGGGCCATGCCCTCCCAAGGCTCGCTGCACGGATTGGGGAAGGCAACCTTCAGATCCGCCATCGCTGGGCCTCCCCTCGCTCAGATGTGCAGCGCCCTTCCGTAAGCGGCGAGCACGCTCTCGTGCATCATCTCGCTCAGCGTCGGATGCGGGAACACCGTGTTCATCAGCTCGGCCTCGGTGGTCTCGAGCACCTTGCCGACGGTGTAGCCCTGGATCAGCTCGGTGACCTCGGCGCCGATCATGTGCGCGCCGAGCAGCTCGCCGGTCTTGGCGTCGAACACGGTCTTGATGAAGCCCTCGGGCTCGCCGAGCGCGATCGCCTTGCCGTTGCCGATGAACGGGAACGTGCCCGCCTTCACGGTATAGCCGGCTTCCTTGGCCTTGGCCTCGGTCAGCCCGACGCTGGCGACTTGCGGACGGCAGTAAGTGCAGCCCGGGATCGCGTTGCGGTCGAGCGGGTGCGGATGGACCTCCTTGTTGCCGAGCTCCTGCGCGATCGCCTCGACCGCGGTGACGCCCTCGTGGCTCGCCTTGTGCGCGAGCCACGGGCCCGGCGCGCAATCGCCGATCGCCCAGATACCCTTGGTTTTCGTACGGCCGTAGGGGTCGATCTTGATGAAGCCGCGATCCATTTCCACGAGCTTTTCCAAACCGATGTTCTCGGTATTGGGGACGATGCCGATGGCGACGATGACGTGGCTGTACTCGCCCTGCTCGACCTTGCCGTCCTTGCCCTTGATCCTGGCCGAGACGCCGTTGGCGCCGACCTTGAGCTCCTCGAGCGCGGCGCCGGTGCGGATCGTCATGCCCTGCTTGGTCAGCGACTTCTCGAGGAACGCGGACACGTCGGCATCCTCAACCGGGACGATCCGGTCGAGCATCTCGACGACGGTAACTTCGGAGCCCATGTCGTTGTAGAAGCTTGCAAATTCGATGCCGATCGCGCCCGAGCCGATGACCAGCAGCTTGCTCGGCATCTCGGGCGGGGTCATCGCGTGGCGATAAGTCCACACGCGCTTGCCGTCGGCCGGAGCGAACGGCAGGTCGCGGGCGCGGGCGCCCGTCGCCACGATGATGTGCTTGGCGGTGAGCGTTTCGGTGCCCTTCTCGCCTTTGACCTCGAGCGTGTTGGCGCTCTTGAAGGTCCCCGTGCCCATGTGCACGGCGATCTTGTTCTTCTTCATCAGGTGCGTGACGCCCTGGTTGAGCTGCTTGGCCACGCCGCGCGAGCGCTTCACAACTGCCTCAAGGTCGGCCTCTATCTCCTTGGCCGCCAAGCCATAATCCTTGGCGTGCTGCATGTAGTGATAGATTTCGGCCGAGCGCAGCAGCGCCTTGGTCGGGATGCACCCCCAGTTGAGGCAGATGCCGCCGAGCAGCTCGCGTTCGACGATCGCGGTCTTCAGTCCGAGCTGCGCCGCGCGGATCGCCGCGACATAGCCGCCGGGGCCCGATCCGAGGACGATGACATCGTAATTCTCAGCCATTGGGGTTCTTTCTACGGGCCATCACAATAGGTGACGCCTAATTGCTGCAACGAGATGGATATGGCGAAGAAGACCGGCGTCGCGATCGCCAGATAGGCATAAGCAGGGCGAAAGCGCGTCTCCATGATCGCCAGGAGCCCGAGCAACGGCGACAGCGCGACGATCAACCAGACGAGCAGCAGGCCGAGTGTGACCCAGCCGATTGCGGTGAAGCTGCACAGCAAGGGGCCGAACCAGAGTCCCGACACGACACCGGCGAGCGCCAGGCCCAGATGGACTGCCAGGATCCACGGGAACCATTTGTCGGGAAATCGGGCGGTGTCTTCCATGAGTCGCTCACCCGTCCACCGGCCGCGGATGACCGCTTTCGTCGACGGCGACGAAGGTGAACTTGGCCTCGGTGACCTTGATCGCTTCCTCGCTGTGGCGCGCGCGGCGCCAGGCGTCGACCGCGATCGTCATGCTCGTGCGGCCGACGCGCTCGATCTCGGCGTAGACCGAGACCTCGTCGCCGATCTTGACCGGCTGGTGGAACTGCATCCCGTCCATCGCCACGGTGACCGCCCGGCCCTTGGCGCGGCGCGCGGCGGTGAGGCCGGCGGCGTTGTCCATCAGGCTCATCAGCCAGCCGCCGAAGATGTCGCCATAGGCATTGGCATCGGCCGGCATGGCGACGACGCGAATCGCCGGGTCGCGGCGCTCGGTCATAGGGCGATATTCCGGCGAATGGTCCCAATGTTCGCAATGACCATGGCGCTTTCCATCCGCCGTTCTGCCGGAGGCAAGAGTGCGCAGTGCGGGGCCGGCGAGTCGATCAGCATGGCGAGAACATTGACGGAACAAATCCTACAATGGAACTGCTTTCCACTTTAGGCGACGAGGCCCAGCGGCTTCTCGCACAGCTCCTTGAACGCCTTCATCAGCTCGGCGCCGTCGGCGCCGTCGATCGCGCGGTGGTCGAAGCTGCCGGTGGCGCTCATCACGGTGGCGATCTGCAGCGAATCGTCGACCACGTAGGGGCGCTTCTCGCCCGCGCCGATGGCCATGATCATCGCCTGCGGCGGGTTGATGATCGCCTCGAACTGCTTGATCCCGTACATGCCCATGTTGCTGATCGAAGCAGTGCCGCCCTGGTATTCGTGCGGCTGCAGCTTGTGCTCGCGGGCGCGCTCGGCGAGGTCCTTCATCTCGGCGCTGATCGTGCTGATCGACTTGTTGCCGGCGTCGACCACGATCGGGGTGATCAGGCCGCCCGGGATCGAGACCGCGACCGAGATGTCGGCGCGGGCGAACTTGAGCAGCGAATCGCCGGCGAACTGCACGTTGCAGCTCGGCACCTGGAGCAGCGCGCGGGCGAGCGCCTTGATCAGCAAGTCGTTGACCGAGAGCTTGACGCCGCGCGCCTCGAGCGCGGCGTTGAGCTCGGCGCGCAGCTTGAGCAGCGCGTCGAGGCGCACGTCGACCGTGAGGTAGATGTGCGGGATCGTCTGCTTGGCCTCGGTCAGGCGGCGCGCGATCGTCTTGCGCATGCCGCTGAGCTTTTCCTCCTCGTGCGGGATGCCGAAGTCCTGCGGTGCTGCCGGGGCATGCGCCGCGGCCGCAGCGGCGGCTGCGACGGGCGCGGCGGCGCCGGGGCTGGCCGCTTCGACGTCGGCCTTGACGATGCGGCCGTTGGGGCCGCTGCCCTTGACCGATCCAAGATCGACGCCCTTGTCGGCTGCGATGCGCTTGGCGAGCGGCGAGGCGACGATGCGATCACCGGCGGGCGCCGCCTTGGCGATCGCCGGGGCAGGTGCCGGAGCCGGGGCAGGTGCCGGAGCCGGTGCGGGAGCGGGCGCGGCAGCCGGAGCGGGTGCCGGCGCTTCGGCCTTGGCAGGAGCCGCCTGTGCCCCGCCCGCCGCCTTCGCGCTCGCCGGATCCTCGCCCTCTTCGGCGAGCGTCGCGATCACGGTGCCGACCTTCACCCCTTCGGTGCCTTCGGCGACCGCGATGTCGGCGATCACGCCTTCGTCGACCGCTTCGAACTCCATCGTCGCCTTGTCGGTCTCGATCTCGGCCATGATGTCGCCGGCGGCGACCTTGTCGCCGACCTTGACCAGCCACTTGGCGAGCGTGCCTTCCTCCATCGTGGGGGACAGGGCGGGCATCTTGATGGCGATCGGCATGGCGGGGTGACGTTCCTCTCAGGCGACAAATGCGCGAGCTTCCTAAAGCCAATTTGCCCGGCCGGAGCAAGGTTCTTGCACGGCTCCTGCTTTCAGCGGATATCCCGCGCGGAAGGGGAAGCGCGGATGCGGGTCTATCTTGTCGTCATCGACGAGAGCGAGGAGGCGCACAACGCGCTGCGTTTCGCCGCGCGCCGCGCGGCCGACACCGAGGGCGCGGTGCACGTGCTCGCGCTGGTGCCGAAGCAGGCGTTCAACGCGTTCGGCGGGGTCCAGGCGACGATCGAGGAAGAGGCGCGCGACCGCGCCGAGGTCATCGCCAACAGCGCCGCGGGCGAGCTGATGAGCGAATCCGGGCTGATGCCGCAGATCGCCGTGCGCATGGGCGACAGCAAGACGGTGATCGACGAGTACCTCAAGGAGCACCCCGAGGTCGCGGCGCTGGTGCTCGGCGCGGCCGCGGAGGGCAATCCGGGGCCGCTGGTGAGCCACTTCTCGGGGCGTGCGGGCGGTCTGCCGTGCCCGCTGTTCATCGTCCCCGGCGGGCTCAGCGAAGACGAGATCGACCGGCTGAGCTGACGGCTATTCGATCGCGGCGAGCCACGGGATGAACACCCTGGTGGCGATTTCGCCGTTGTTGCGCTCCTCGTTCATGAAGTGCCCGTTGCCCTCGAGGCCGTAGTCGGTGAGCCGCGCGAGCGTGGCGTCGGCGCCAAGCTCGTCGAACTGCTCGACCGCGCAGTGAATGGTCGGCGTGAAGATCGACTCCGGCGACCCGACGAACAGGATCTTCTTGCCGGCGAACGCCGGGACGGTGCGCCGGCTGCCGGGCGGCTGCAGCGTGCACGACGCGAGGCCTGCGCCCTCGGGAGGCCGCTGCTCGGTGGCGAGCTTCTCGCCGGCAGCGAGCGCCGGGCTGAAAGTCAGCAAGGTCGCGAGGTTGTCGGAGATGCCGACGGGCTCGATGGCCAGCACGGCTTTCACCAGGTTCGGCCGCGCCTCGAGCGCCAGCCAGCCCGAAGGCCCGCCGGCGGAATGGGTCACGACGATGGCCGGGCCGATCCGGTCGAGCAGCTCGGCCAGGTTCGCCTTGAGCACGGCGTCGGAGGCCGTGGGGCCAGGAGAATTTCCGGCGGTGCGGTTGATCACCTCCTGGCTGCCCGCGCCGCCCCCGCCCGGGTACTGCTTGCTGCGGGCGGTGAAGACATTGGCGATTTGCTCGGTCGTCACCGGCGCGCCGCGCTCGCCATAGCCGCCGGTGTCGGGCGAGCGGCCGAAGCCGGGGCGGTCGACGAGGTAGACGTCGAACCCCGCAGCGAGGAAGTAGTCGAGCCAGCCGTCGCGGCCGTCGGGCGTGCCCATCCAGTCGGTCGCCTGGCCGCCGCCGCCATGGACCAGCACGAGCGGGTACGGGTGGCGCTTCTCGGCGGGGAGCTGGAAGCCGA